>JBBRUZ010000007.1:0-39519 GCA_038247355.1 Rhodobacterales bacterium | reverse complement strand
CGCGTCGCGCATCATCGAATCGAGCTTTCGCAACGAGATCCCGCGGATGTTCGCGGCGCTGGTGCTGGTATCGCTGCTCGGCATCGTGATCTTCGCGCTCACGTCGTGGCTCAGCCGCCGCGTGCTCGGCCACTGGCACGAAAGCGAGATCCGTCGTGAGACGTGAAACGCTTACGGCGGTCTCGCTCGGCGGCGTCACCGTCGATCTGACGATCGAGGGGCGCCGGATTGCGCGCGTCGCGCCGAACCCCGGTCCCGCCCGCGCGCTGATCCTGCCGCCGCTGATCGATGCGCACGTCCATCTCGACAAGACCCACGCCGTCGACCGTGTCCCCGCCCGCCCGAGCAGCTTGCACGACGCGATCGACCTCGCCGCCGCCGACAAGGTCCACTGGACCACCGCCGACATCGACGCCCGCGCAACCCGCGCGCTGACCGAGGCCGAGGCGGCGGGCATCGCCGCGCTGCGCACCCATATTGACTGGTCCGACCCGGCGCGGCCGCTGGCGTGGGACGTGATCGGCGATCTCGCCGCCGGATGGCGCGACCGCGTCCACGTCCAGCGCGCCGCTCTCGTCCCGCTCGACCTGCTCGGCAACGCCGATCTCGGCCCGGCCATCGCGGCGGACGTCGCCTCCACCGGCGGCGTCCTCGGCGCGTTCGTCTATCGCAACGACGATCTGCCCACCAAACTCGCCCACGTCTTCGCTCTTGCCAAGAAACACGACCTGCTTCTCGATTTCCATGTCGACGAGGGCCTCGACGCACGCGCACGCGGCTTTGACGACATCGTCGCGCTCACCGCCCGCCACCGCCTTGCAGGCCGCGTCCTGTGCGGCCACGGCTGCGCGCTCGCCATCCGTCCGGAAGCCGAGGTCGCCGTCCTCCTCGACCGCGCCGCCGAGGCCGGCGTCGCCCTCACCGTGCTGCCCATGACCAACGGCTATCTCCAGGACGCGAGGCCTGGCCGCACGCCGCGGCTGCGCGGCCTCGCCCCGATGCAGGAGGCGCGCAACGCCGGCATGGATATCCTCATCGCCCTCGACAACGTCCGCGACGCCTTCTACCCCTATGGAGAATACGACCTCCTCGATGCATGGCGCGTCGCCGTGATGCAGGCGCATCTGAACCCCGAACTGTGGATCGACGCCATCACAACCCTCCCCGCCCGCGCCCTCGGCCTGCCGGACCGCACGCTCGCTCCCGGCGATCCCGCCGACTTCGTGCTGCTCGACGCGCCGAACCTCACCGGCCTCATCGACCGGGCCCGTCTCCGCCCGACGGTCTGGCGCGCGGGCCGCCCCCTGACCGCCCCCGAGCCCGCGCGCGAGATCGCATGAAACCAGGCGCCGCCGCCCTCGCCGCCTTCCGCCGGGACGTCGCGGGCGTTCCTATTCACGACGACCCGAGCTACGTCGCCGCCAAATCCCGCGACTATTTCTGGTATTCCCCGATCCTCGCCGAGCAACTGGACGGCCAGACCGCCGATCTCGTCGCCATCCCGGCCACGACAGCCGACGTCCACCGCATCGCGAGCGCCGCCGCGCGCCACCGCATTCCGCTGACCGTCCGCGGCGGCGGCACCGGCAACTACGGCCAATGCGTCCCGTTGCAGCGCGGCGTGGTTCTGGACGTCACCAAACTCGACCGGATTCTCGAGATCACGTCCGACGCCATCCGCACCGAGGCCGGCGCCCGGATCCTCGCCGTCGACGAGGCGGCGGGCGAAACCGGGCAGATGCTCAACATGTGGCCCTCCACGCGGCGCCTCGCGACAATCGGCGGGTTCATCGCCGGCGGCTCGGGCGGCATCGGCAGCCTGCGCCACGGCATGCTCCGCGACGGCGGCAACGTGCGCTCGCTAACCGTCGTCACGCTCGAGCCCGAACCCCGGACCGTCACCCTCGACGGCTCCGACATTCAATGGGTCCACCACGCCTACGGCACGAACGGGATCATCACGGAGTTGACCCTCGCGCTGTCGCCGCGCACCGAATGGACCCATACCGTCGCGCTCTTTGACGGCTACGATGCGGCACTTCGCTTCGCCATGCAGACGCAGACCGAGCTTGACGCCTTCCTTCTCACCCCGGTCGAGCGCCGGTTCGCGCCCTTCTACCGGCGCATGGCCGCCTTCTTCCCCCCCGATCGCGACGCGGTCTTCGCCATGATCGCGCCGAGCGAAACCGCGCGTTTCGCCACGCTCGCGGCGGCGCATGGCGGCACGGTCAGCCTTTCGAAAACGCTCGCCGAGATCGAAGCGGAAAACCTGACGCCCGCCTACGAATGCGGCTGGAATCACACGACCTTGCAGGCCCTGAAGCACGACAAGGGGTGGACATATCTTCAGACCGCGTATCCCCGCCCGTTCGACCCCGCGCTCGTCATGCGCCAGATGGCGCGCTACGGCGACGAAGTGCTGATGCACCACGAGATGGCCCGCATGGACGGGACCGTGCAAGTCCTCGCCCTCCCGCTCGTCCGCTGGACCACGCGGCGGCGGATGTACGCGATCATCGCCGAAATGGAGGCCGACGGCTGCACCGTCTTCGACCCGCACGCCGTCACCATCGAGGACGGCGGGATGAAGACCATCGACGCCGCGCAGATCGACTTCAAGAAACGGGCTGACCCCTACGGCCTGATGAACCCGGGCAAAACCCGGGGCTGGACGCCGGAAATGGCCGAGACATGACCCCAACAGGAACCACGCCGATGAAATCACTGGTACTTTTCCTCGCCACCCTCGCCGCGTCTCCCGTTGCGGCGCAGGATCTCGACAAGGTCAGCTTCGGGACCAACTGGTTCGCTCAGGGCGGTCACGGCGGCTGGTATCAGGCGGTGGCTGACGGCACGTTCGAGAAATACGGCATCGAACTCGAGATCCGATCCGGCGGCCCGCAGGTGAACAACCGGCCCATGCTGCCCGCCGGTCAGCTCGACTTCCTGATGGCGGGCAACCTGCTCCTCAGCTTTGACAACGTTCGCAACGACATCCCCACGATCGTCGTCGCCGCGTTCTTCCAGAAGGACCCGCAGATCCTGATGGCGCACAAGGGGGCCTACGAGGACTTCGCTGATCTCGTCAACGCCCCCAAGGTGCTGGTCAGCCGCGACGGCCAGATCAGCTACTGGCAATGGCTCGTCAAGGAGCACGGCTTCAAGGAGGAGCAGGTCCGGCCCTATTCCTACAACCTCGCCGAATTCCTGACCGACCAGACCATCGTCCAGCAGGGTTACGGCACGTCCGAACCGCTCTACGCGGCGAAGGAGGGCGCCGACCCCGAGATCTACCTGCTCGCCGACTACGGCTGGAACACCTATTCGACCACCGTCGAGGCCCGCACCGAGATGGTCGCCGAGAACCCCGACCTCGTGCAGCGCTTCGTCGACGCCTCGATCATCGGCTGGTACAACTACCTGTACGGCGACGCAACGCTCGGCAACGAGGCGATCATCGCGGCGAACCCCGAATACACGATTGACCTGCTGAACGAAGAAATCGAGGCCATGAAGGCGCTGGGTATCGTCGATGCGGGCTACTCGCTTGAAAAAGGCATCGGCGCCATCGATCCCGCGCAGGTGGCGGCCTTTTACGACCTTGCGGTGAACGCCGGCATCCTCGAGGCGGGCTCGGTCGATCCGTCCCTCGTCGCCACCGACCAGTTCGTCAACAAGGGCGTCGGCCTCGACCTGCGCAAGACGCTCACCGGGGAATAATGCGCCTGCTGGTGGTCACGGCCCATCCCAGCCGCGAAAGCTACGGCGCGAAGCTCCAGAAAACCACCGTCGAAACCCTCGCGGCGGGCGGCCACGACCTCCGTATCCGCGACCTCTATGCCGAAAACTTCGACCCGGTGATGCGCGAGGAGGAATGGCGCGCCTATTTCGAGAGCCCCACCGCGAGCGAGACAGTTTTCGCCGATCACATCGCCGATATCCGCTGGGCCGAGGGTCTGGTGTTCGTGTATCCCACCTGGTGGTACGGCCCGCCCGCGATCCTCAAGGGCTGGTTCGAACGCGTCTGGCTGCCCGGCGTCACGTTCGAAGTGCCCAAGACCCGGATCGGCCGCGTCACCCGCAAGCTCGACAACATCCGGCTTTTCGTCGTCGTCACCACCTCCGGCTCGCCCTGGTGGTGGCTCCGGCTCATTCGCGATCCGGGCCGCAACATGTTCATGCGCGGCATCCGGCCGCTGCTGCATCCGCGCTGCCGCTTTGTCTGGCGCCAACTGCACGCGATGAACCACGTGACGCCCGCCGATCGCAACCGTCACATGGCGCGCGTCGCCGATACGCTGCGCAAGCTCCCGGCATGACCGGCGCGGTTCCCCTCGCCCGCTACAGCCCCTGGACGCGCCGCGGCGATTTCATCTTTCTCTCGGGCGTCATCGCAGTGGACGCGGCGGCGGGCCGAATCGTCCGCGGTTTCCCCGACTTGCCCGCGGGCGTTCCGGAAACCATCGGGGCTACCGGCGAATTCTCCGCCGATTTCAAGGACGGCCCGATCCTTGCCCAGAGCTGGTACGTGCTCGACCGGATCCGCGCGACGTTGGAGGACGCCGGCGGCGGCATGTCCGACGTCTTCAAGCTTGTCCAGTACTTCACTGATCTCGATCAGTTTCCCCGCTACAACGCAGTTCGCCGACTGTTCTTTCCCGAGGCGCCGCCGGTCTCGACCGTGGTCGAGGTATCCGGGCTGATGCCGTCACGCGCGATCCTGATCGAGGTCGAGGCCACGGCCTGGTTGCCGCACCCGCGCCGGTGACGCTGCATCCGCGCACGGGTGGCGCGTGACGCGACGGACTTTCGCCATTACTTGTCGCCCGTGGGTTGAAATCGTTTAACCAGTTGGCGCTTTTTCGCCGAACTGAAAAACTTGGCGACCGATTTCACTATACCCGCCAAGCATTTCGCCATAGCGTGCGACCTCGTTGAGACAATCGAAACAGGCTTCTCTGGATGACCAATGTACCTGCCAGAAAACGATGCACAGATGTTTGAGATCCTGTCTGATTTGCGCGTTTACGCTAATCTCAACGCGATGCCTGCCCTTGCCGAACAGATCGACGACGCACTGATCGTCCTTACGATCGAGGCGCTGCGAAATCAATCGCGCCGCGCGGCCGCCGACGACGCCCGGTGACGCGCATCGACCATCCACAACCCTCGACGCGTCATCGGGCTCGCAGGCGAACGCCGGGCTCTCCCCCCACCGAACGTGTCACGCGGCAACCGTCGCTCGGCCCGGTGCGTCGCCGGTAGCCGACGACGGACGATGCCCAGCGTCGGGCCGCGAGCAGCCCGCTAACCGCCGTCCGCCCCCGTCTCCCCGGCCCAGCGCCATGGCGTAAGGTATCCGCCGAGAACGATCCGGACCGCCGCGGCGTCGGCGGCGCTGTCCCCCCCCGGCGTGAGCACCGCCACCAGCCCGAGCCGCTTGTCCTCGATGATGTCGAGCACCGTCGCATCCAGGCCCGCCTCCCGCAGCGCTGCGTCATACACCCGCCGGATAGCCATTCGGCGCAACTCGGGCTTGTAGATCTTGCCGACCGCCGTCTTCGGCAACTCCGCCAGCACCTCCAGATGCTTGGGCGTCGCGGCTTGCTCCCCGATCACGCCGGCGAGATGGGCGCTCAGGCTCGCCACATCCACTTGCGCACCGGCGATCAGCTCCACATAGGCGGCCGGCGTCTCGCCCGCATGCGCGTCGGGTTGACCGATCGCCCCGGCGAATGCGACGGCGGGATGCGAGATCAGCGCCTCCTCGATCAGCGCGGGGTCGATGTTGTGACCGCCCCGGATGATCAGGTCCTTGGCCCGCCCGGTGATCCACAGATATCCATCAGCGTCGAGCCGGCCGAGATCGCCGGTCCGCAGATAGCCGGTGTCGGTCATCACGCCGCGGTTCTTCGCGGCCTCGGTGTAGATTGGCGCGACCGTTCCGGGGTTGCGCACGCAGATCTCGCAAATTTCGTCGACCGCGCATTCGCGCAAGACGTCGCCCTCCGGTCCGCAGACAAGGATCCGAACGTCGCAATACGGAAACGGCAGGCCGACGCTGCCGATCCTGCGCTCGCCGTTCGGCGGGTTGATCGAGACGAGGCAGGTCGCTTCGGTCATGCCGTATCCTTCGAGGATCTTCACGCCCGTCGCCGCCTCGAACCGGTTGAACAGCTCGACCGGCATCGCCGCCGATCCCGAGATCGCCAGCCGCAACGTCGAGACATCCGCATCGACCGGCTGCTGCATCAACCGCGCGGCGGCGGTCGGGACGGTGATGAAGAACGTCACCTTGTGGCGGGCGATCAGTTTCCAGAAATTCGACATCACCCCTTCGCCGCGATACCCCTGCGGCGTCGGCATTACGAGTTCCGCCCCGGACATCAGGCAGGACATGAACACCGGATAGGCCGCGAGCACGTGAAACATCGGCAGCGGGCACATCAGCACGTCGTTTTCGGTGAACATGCAGGCCCGGCCGCACCAGCCATTATAGAGAACGCCGTGGGCGCGGTGCTGCGCCACCTTCGGCATCCCCGTCGTGCCGCCGGTGTGGAAATAGGCGCAGGGCCGGTCCGGATCGGCTTCGGCGAAATCGAGCGCGTCCGCCCGCTCCGCCGCCGTCGCCGTATGGAAATCGATCACACGCGCCCGGTGCCGCACCTCGACCTTCGGCCGCAGGAACGGCGCCACCCAGGCGAGCGGCGGAGCGAGATAGCGCGCCAGATCGACCTGCAACACCGCCCCGACGCCGGGCGCAAAGGCGAGCGCCGCCGCAACCTTCTGCGCCAGATCGGTTTTCGGAAACGGCGCGAGCGTCACCACGACCTTCGCCCCGGTCTCGGTCAGCAGCGCGGCAATCTGTTCGGGCGCGAGCGTCGGATTGATCGGCGCGACGATCCCCGCCGTCGCGCCCGCGAGCAGCGCGATCGGCGCCTCCAGCCCGTTCGGCAGGATATAGGCCACCGCATCGCCGGGCCCGACGCCGAGCCGGCGCAGCAGATTCGCCGTCCCGGTCACGCGCCCGAGCAATTCGGCCCAGCTCAGCGTCACCACCTTGTCCCTCGGGCCGGACTTCAGCTGAAACGTGACCGCCCTGCGCGTCGGGAACCGCCCGGCGGTCTCCTGCAACTGCTGGTAAAGCGTGCGCGCCGTCCACATCGCCTCGACCGGCGCCACCGCTTCCGCGTCCCGCTTGTCCGCCAGCGTGGCGATATGCAGCATCGGTCCCCTCCCTGGCGGACGCACGCGCCCACGGCTCGGCCCGCGGCTCGTTTCGCGCGATAGTGCCCATCATCACCTCTCGCCGCAAGACGCGCCGCGATGTCGGTGCGGGGCGACGCGACCGCTCCGCGGCCGGGCGACCCGGCGTCAGAGCTCGAGCGTCGACATCACGACGCCCGGCTCGTCGGGCATCGCCGCCACGCGAAAACCCAGCCCGGTCACCAGACCGCGCATGGGCCGGTTTTCCGCGAGAACCATCCCTTCGAGCCGCGCGATCCCGTCTGACCGGGCATATTCGATCAGTGCGCCCATCAGCGCCGAGCCGAGTCCGCGCCCGGCAAGATCCGAACGGACCACCAGCGAATACTCGGCCGCCTGCCGGTCGGGATCGCGCGACAGCCGCGACACCCCCGCCAGCGCGCCATCAGGTGTCAGCGCCACGAAGGCCATGTCCCGGTCGTAGTCGAGCTGCGTCAGCCGCAGCGCCATCTGCTCGGGCATGTCGCGGCGCGGCGCCATGAAGCGCATCCGCATGTCCTCGTCGTCGAGCTTCTCGAAGAACGCCGGATAGAGCAGCACGTCGAGCGGCAGGATCGGCCGGATCGCGTAGCTCCCGTCCTTCAGCGCCGCCTCGCGGCGCCATTCCGACGGATACGGCCGGATAGCGAGATGCGGGTTCGGCGGGGCCAGATCCAGCTCCGTCGGATCGATCTCGATTGTCGCATCGAGCGCGAGGACGCCCGCGGCGTCCGCCAGCAGCGGATTGACGTCGACCGCGCGCAGCGCCGGAAAATCCTCGATCATGTGCGAAAGCGCCACCAGCGCGCCGTAGAGCGCCGCGGCGTCCGCCGGCGCGCGGCCGCGAAATCCCGCCAGCATCCGCCCGATCCGCGTGCGCGCCACCAGATCGGCCGCGAGGCCCGCGTCGAGCGGCGGCAGGGCGATGGCCGTGTCGCCGAGGAACTCCACCGCGACGCCCCCCGCCCCGAACACGATCACCGGCCCGAAGACCGGATCGCGCCCGACCCCGAGGATCAGCTCCTGCGCCTCGGGCCTGCGGATCATCGGCTGCAGCGCGAAGCCGTCGATCCGTGCTTCGGGCGCGTGCTCGCGCACCCGCGCCTCGATCGCGAACGCCGCGTCCTCTGCCGCCTGCGGCGTGTCGATATCAAGCGCGACGCCGCCCACCTCGGATTTGTGGATCACGTCGCGCGACAGCAGCTTGACCACCAGCGCGCCGCCGTCCCGCAGCATGTCGCTGGCCAGATCGCCGACCTCCTCGGGCGTGTCCGCGACGCGCAGCGGCGGCGCAGGCACCCCGTACGCCGACAGCACGCCCATTGCCTCGGGTTCGGTCAGGTAGCTTCGCCCCTCCGCGGCGACCTCACGAAAGATCGCCTGCGCCCGGGCACGAGCGTCGCCCGGAGCGCCGGCCAGCGCCTCCTCGATCCGCCGGTCGGGGACCCGCACCAGCGCCGACTGCGCCCGGCCCCAGTTTGTCAGATGGCCCACCGCCGCAGCCGCCGCCGACGGATTGTCGTAACTCGCCACGCCGCCGTCGCGCAGCGTCCTTCGCGCCTCGCGCGCCGCAACCCCGCCAAGCCAGCAGGCGAGCACGGGCTTTTTCCCCAGCAGACCCTTCGTCGTCAGCCCCAGCACCGCCTGCGCCGCGGCGCCGGAATTCGCCACGCCCATCGGACAGTTCATCACCAGCGTCACGTCCACCCCCGGATCCGCCGCCACCGCTTCCAGCGCCGCGGCGTAGCGCTCGGGCGGCGCATCGCCGAGGATGTCGATCGGGTTCGCCCCGCTCCACCCCTCCGGCAACACTGCGTCCAGCGCGGCGATCGTCTCGGACCCGAGCGCCGCAAGCTCGCCGCCGCCGTCGGCCAGCCAGTCGACCGCCAGCACACCCGCGCCGCCGCCGTTGGTCACGATCCCGAGCCGGGCGCGCTTCAGCGGGCGGAACCGCGCGACGGTTTCCGCCGCCGAAAACATTTCCGCAAGCCCTTGCACCCGCAACACGCCCGCGCGCAGCAGCGCGGCCTCCGTCACGTCGTCGGCGCCCGACAACATGCCGGTATGCGTCGCCGAGGCCCGCGCCGCCGCCGCCGAGCGTCCCGCCTTCAGCGCGATCACCGGCTTCAGCCGCGCCGCCGCCCGCGCCGCGGACAGGAACTTCCGCGCCGACGTTATCGTTTCGATGTAGAGCAGGATGGCCCGCGTCCGACCGTCGCCGGCCAGCAGATCAAGATAGTCGCCCAGATCCACGTCCGCCATGTCGCCCAGACAGACGACATGGCTGAACCCGACGCCCCGCTCCGCCGCCCAGTCGATCAGCGTCGTCGTGATCGCCCCCGACTGCGACACCAGCGCCAGCGCACCAGGCGCCGCCGGCAGATGCGCCACGCTCGCGTTCAGCCCCAGCGCGGGGATCATCAGCCCGACCGTATCGGTTCCGATGATGCGCAGCAGATGCGACCGCGCCGCATCGAGCATCGCCTGCCGCAGCTCGCTCTTCACCCCGAGACCGGCGCTCAGCACGATCGCCGCCTTCCCGCCCCGCGCGCCCAGGTCCGCGATCACCTCGGGCACGATGGCCGCCGGCGTCGCGATCAGCGCCAGATCCGGCGCCTCGGGCAAGTCGGCGGCCCCCGCCAGGCAGGGCAGGCCCATCACGGCGCGATGCCGTGGATTGACCGGCCAGATCGGTCCGGCGAAGCCGCCGGCGACGAGGTTGCGCATCAGCGCCTCCCCCAGCGAGCCCGGCCGCTCGGACGCCCCGAACACCGCGACCGAACTCGGGCGCAGCGCATGGGACAGATTTCGGATGCTCATGCGGCTCCTCCTTGCGAAACGGCGCGTCCGCGGCTTTCGACCGCCGCCCGGAGCAGACCATATCCCGCGTCTGCTCGGGATGCACGGCCCCGCCTTGCGCCGCCGCCCCGATCCGGGCAGCATGGGGGTCGCCGGTGAGCCGCGCCCCGCGCGTGCGGCGCAAGGCAACGGGCTGCGTGGAGGGATCCTGAAGCATGAAATGGTCGGCGAAGCTCGGACGGTTCGCCGGGATCGACGTCTACGTCCATGTCACGTTCCTCGCACTGCTCGCCTATTTCGCCGTCGTCTACTGGAGCCGGACGGGAACGGTCGCGGGCGTGCTCGCGGGCCTCACGCTGATTGCGGCGCTGTTTCTCTGCGTTCTCCTGCACGAATACGGCCACGCGCTTACGGCCCGGCGCTACGGGATCGCCACGAAATACATAACGCTTTTGCCGATCGGCGGGCTCGCCATGCTTGCGAGCATGCCGCGTGACCCACGCCAGGAAATCCTCGTGGCGCTGGCGGGACCCGCAGTGAACCTCGCCATCGCCGCCGTCGTTTATGGACTGATCGGCCTCACCGGCCAGGCGGGCGCGCTGCTCGGGATCGAGCCGACGCGGATGGGATTTCTCCCGACCCTTCTCGCCGCCAACCTGATGCTCGCCGTCTTCAACCTGCTGCCCGCTTTCCCGATGGACGGCGGCCGCGTGCTGCGCGCCCTCCTCAGCCTCCGTATGGACCGCGTCCGCGCGACCCGCGTCGCCGCGACCGTCGGCCAGGCCCTCGCCGTCGGCCTCGGCCTGCTCGGCCTCGCCGGCAACCCGTTCCTGATCCTTATCGCCGTCTTCGTCTGGATCGGGGCCGGGGCGGAGGCTACCGCCGTCGCCGTCGATGAACGGCTGGCGCATCGACCCGCGAGCTGCGCGATGATCACCCGGTTCGAGGCGCTCGGGCCGCGCGACCCGCTCGCGCGGGCCATCGACCTGACGCTCGCGGGCGCGCAGAAGGACTTCCCCGTGCTCGACGGCCCGCGCGTCGTCGGTGTGCTCACCCAGATCGCCGTGCTGCGCGGCCTGCGCGACCTCGGACCGGACGGCCTCGTGGCCGACGCGATGGGACCAGCCCGAACCGCCAACATCACCGCCACGCTCGACGACCTGCTGCGCGACATCGAGGCGACCGACGGCGGCCTCGTCTGCATCCTGCAGGGCGGGCGGCTCGCCGGGCTCGTCGATCTCGACAACATCAAGGAATATCTGCGCATCCAGGCCGCGCTCGACGAGCGCGGCGCATGATCGAACTCCTCACCGCAGCGGAAATGGCCCGCGCCGACGCCGCCGCGATCGCAATGGGAATTCCCGGCATCGCGCTGATGGAGTCCGCCGGCCGCGCCGTCGCCGAAACCGCCGCCGCCCTCGCGCCCGACGGCCCGGTGCTCGTTCTCGCCGGACCCGGCAACAACGGCGGCGACGGCTATGTCGCCGCCAGGATTCTCGCGGAAGCGGGTCGCGCCGTCACCGTCGCCGCCCTTGGCGACCCCGCCCGCCTGACCGGCGACGCGGCGACGGCTCACAACCGCTGGACCGGCCCCGTCGTTCGCGCAGCGCTTCCGCTCCCGCCCACAGCCCTCGTCATCGACGCGCTGTTCGGCGCGGGGCTCGACCGGCCCATCGCTGGCGACGCCGCCAGGCTTGTCGACGCCGCCAATGCCCTGGCCGCGCCGATCCTGGCCGTGGATGTGCCCAGTGGCCTTTGCGCCGACACCGGCGTCCCGCTCGGCCCCTGCATCGAAGCGGCCGCGACCGTCACATTCTTCCGCAAGAAGCCGGGCCATCTGCTCTACCCCGGCCGCGCCCTGTGCGGAGCGCTGCATCTCGCCGACATCGGCATCCCCGTCACGGTCCTCGACGCGATCGATCCTGACGCCTTCGAGAACGACCCCGCCCTCTGGCTCTCGGCTTTACCCCATCCGACCTGGGACGCGCACAAGTACCGCCGTGGCCATGCGCTCGTCGTGTCCGGCCCGATGACGCGCACCGGGGCCGCCCGGCTCGCCGCCGGCGCCGCCCTGCGCGCCGGCGCGGGCCTCGTCACCCTCGCGAGCCCCCCGAACGCGCTCGCGGTCAACGCCGCCCATCTGACCGCCGTCATGCTGCGCCGCACCGACGGCGCGACGGGTCTCGCGGAAATCCTTGCCGACGCCCGTATCACCGCCGTCGCGCTCGGCCCCGGTCTCGGTACGGGCGCCCCCGAACGCGCGCTGATCGTCGCCGCTCTCGCCGCCCCCACCGCCGCGATCCTCGACGCCGACGCCCTGACAGCCTTCGCGCCCGATCCCGACACGCTCTTCGCCATGATCGCCGCACGCCCTGCGCCGACGATCCTGACGCCCCACAGCGGCGAATTCGCCCGGCTCTTTCCCGATCTCGCGGGCCCGCGCATCGTCCGCGCCCGGGCCGCCGCCGCCCGCTCCGGCGCTATCGTGGTCGTCAAGGGCGCCGACACCATCGTCGCCGCTCCCGACGGTCGTGTCGCGATCAACGCCAACGCCCCGCCCTGGCTCGCCACCGCGGGCTCCGGCGACGTGCTCGCCGGCATCGTCGCCGGCCTCGCCGCGCAAGGCGTTCCAGCCTGGCAGGCGGCCTGCGCCGCCGTCTGGCTCCATGGCGCGGCGGGCGTCGAGGCGGGCCCCGGCCTGACCGGCGAAGACCTCGCGCCGGCCCTGCGCCCCGTCCTCGCGCGCCTGACCGCCGGGCCGGCGATGCGTTGACTCATGCGGGCCGACGGTCGTTTCTCGTCCCGGTAGATCCCGGTCCATCGCGAAACCGAAGGCGACGAGCGAACGCGCCGCCCGTTTCCCGAAGCCCTACCGAATGCGAGGAAGCACTCGGCATCTCCGCGCATCCTGTCTCAAAGACTGCCGGACATCGGCTTTGCCCAGCCGCGTCGTGCCGCATGACCGGCCATGGCGCAACGGACGAACAGGCTACTCTTTGGTTTCAGTCAGGTTTGAAGCCTGGAGAGCAGGCGGCGTGCGCGAACGCGCGCACACCAAGAACGAAGATCGGATGCGCGCACCCGCGCGCTCGTTGTGGCCGCAAAGGCGGCCGCGCAGCGCCCGCCGCGCCCCCGGCCGTCAGAGATACCCGCGACCTTCCAGTAAAGCGCCGTCACGCCGCACCGTCGGTGAACTGCAGTCGTGCGAGGCGCGCGTAGAGACCGCCCTCCGCGACCAGCGCGCCATGGGCGCCTTCGGCGACGATGCGGCCCTCCTCGAACACCAGGATACGATCCGCGCGCTTCACGGTGGCGAGCCGGTGGGCGATGATCAGCGTCGTGCGCCCCTCCGCCAGCCGGTCGACGGCGGCCTGCACCGCGCGCTCGCTCTCGGCGTCTAGCGAACTCGTCGCCTCGTCGAGCAGCAGGATCGGCGCGTCCCGCAGGATCGCGCGCGCGATCGCGATGCGCTGGCGTTGCCCGCCCGACAGCATCACGCCGCGTTCGCCGACATAGGTGTCGTAGCCCTGCGGCAGCCGACTCAGGAACTCGTGCGCGGCGGCGGCTTTCGCGGCCTCCGCGATCTCGGCGTCGCTTGCCCCGGGGCGCCCGAACCGGATGTTCTCGCGCGCCGTCGTCGCGAAGATCACCGGGTCCTGCGGCACCAGCGCCAACTGCCGCCGCAGGTCCTCGCGCCGCATGT
This sequence comes from Rhodobacterales bacterium, assembly GCA_038247355.1. Classification (GTDB taxonomy): domain Bacteria; phylum Pseudomonadota; class Alphaproteobacteria; order Rhodobacterales; family Rhodobacteraceae; genus Amaricoccus. The sequence continues at coordinate 25,772 of JBBRUZ010000007.1, read as the reverse complement.
CGCGCAGATCGACGCCGTCGAGCGTCACCCGCCCCGCATCGGGGTCGAAGAACCGCAGCAGCTACTGGAAAATCGTCGTCTTGCCCGCCCCCGACGGCCCGACCAGTGCCACCGTCTCGCCCGGCCGCACGACGAACGCGAGGTCGCTCAAGGCCGCCGTCTCGGGCCGAGCCGGATAGCGGAACGTCACGCCCTCGAAGACCAGCGCCCCTTGCACCCGCGCCGGCAACGCCACCGGGATCGCCGGATCATGGATCGTGTCCGCCGCCTCCAGCAGCTCGACCATCCGCTCGGTCGCCCCCGCCGCCCGCAGCAGCTCGCTCCAGATCTCGCTGAGCGCCGCCGCAGACCCCGCCACCATCACCGCGTAGATGACGAACTGCACCAGCTCGCCGGGCGTCATCGCCCCGTCGCGCACGTCCCGCGCGCCCATCCACATCACCGCCACGACCGAGGCGAACACCAGAAAGATCACGATCGCCGTCAGCACCGACCGCGCCACGATCCGCCGCCGCGCCGTCTCGAACCCCGCCTCGGCGAGATCGGCATAGCGCGCGCGGCTCGGCCCCTCGTGGGTGTAGGCCTGCACCGTCTGCGCGGCGAGCAGGGTCTCGGAGGCGAGCGCGCTGCCCTCGGCGATCTTGTCCTGGCTCTCCCGGCTCAGCGCGCGCAGCTTCCGCCCCAGCGCCAGGATCGGCACGATCACCAGCGGCACGCCGATCAGCACCATGCCCGTCAGCACCGGACTGGTGATGAACAGCAGGATCAACCCGCCGAGCAACGTCAGGATGTTGCGCAGCGCGATGGAGACCGACGAGCCGATCACCGACAACACCACCGTCGTGTCGGTCGTAAGCCGCGACAGCACCTCGCCGGTCATGATCCGCTCGTAAAATCCGGGGCTCATGCCGATGACCTTGTCGTAGATCGCGCGGCGGATGTCGAAGACCACGCGCTCGCCGAGCCGCGTCACCAGATAGAAGCGCAGCGCGGTCCCGAGCGCGAGCATGCCCGCCACGCCCATGGCCGCGCCGAAATAGGCGTCCATCAGCGCCAGATCCTCGACCGCGAACCCGTCCACCACCCGGCGCACCGCCAGCGGCAGCGCCAGCGACAGCATCGCAGTGACGAATAGCGCCGCCAGCGCGCCCCAGACCATCCCGCGATAGGGCCGCAAGAACCGCGTCAACGCGCGCAACGGACCGACCGCCGTCGCCTTCCCCCGGTCCAGACCGACAACCTCAACCATACGCGTCATCTCCGCAGACATCCCGGGGAGCGGAGTAGCAAGCGCGCCCGCCTCCATCAAGCAGCCCTTGGCCGCATGTCCAGTCGCAGCGACCCCCGAGCCGAAAGTGACGATTTGATTCCGGCGCCCGCCAGAAGCCGCGGAGCACCTCCCCCGTCTGCGCCCACCTCAGGTCCAAAGCCGGCACTTGCCGAATGCCCCGCGTCCGCCACATCGGCCCGCTGAATTCGCTTGACTGGAACCGCTTTCCTTGATGGCGTTCCTTTCGTTCGCCTTGCAACGAGTTTCGGCACGTCCGTCGGAGGATCGTCGCCCTCGGACAGTCGAAGAACGCAGCGACCGAACGTGCGTCTTGGCGTTCGGATGGAGGCCAGACGACAAAAGCGGCCCGGAGACCGGGCCAATCCTGGGGAGGAACTGATGAAACGGACATGGTCGGCTATGCTGACGCGCGCGGCCTTGGCGGCGTTCGCCGGGGCGGCGTTCGTCGCGACGGCGCAGGCGCAGGACGCGCCCACGATGGGCGTCGTCGTCAAGATCGGCGGCATTCCGTGGTTCAACGCCATGGAGATGGGGATCGAGGAGAAGGGCGCCGAACTGGGCGTCGAGGCGGAGATGATCGGACCGACCAGCGCCGACCCGGCGCTGCAGGTCCGCGCCATCGAGGATCTGATCGCGCGTGGCGTCGATGTGATCGGCGTGGTTCCGAACGACGAAGCGGCGCTGGAGCCGGTGCTCCAGAAGGCGCGCGACGCGGGGATCATCGTTATTTCGCACGAAGGGCCGGGAATCGAGAACGTCGACTGGAACTTCGAGATGGCGTCGGCGGACGGTTTCGGCGAGACCCACGCCAAGCTGCTGGCCGAGAAGATGGGCGAAAAGGGCGAGTACGCGGTGTTCGTCGGCTCGCTCACCGTTCCGCTGCATAACGCCTGGGCGGATGCGGCCATCGCCTATATCGGCGCGAACTATCCCGACATGACCCTGATCGGCGAACGCTACGGCGTCGCGGAGAGCGTCGACGACAGCCGCAAGACCGCGCTCGATCTGATGGCGGCCAACCCCGACCTCGGCGGGTTCCTCGCGTTCGGCAGCCAGGGCCCGATCGGCGCCGGCCGCGCCATCGAGGAGCGGCGCGCTGTGGGCAATGTCCATGTGCTGGGGCCATTCTCGCCAGGGCAGGGCCGCGAACTCGTGAAGTCGGGTGCGATCAGCGGCGGGTTCATGTGGAACCCGGCGGAAGCGGGGCGCGTCTTCGTGACCATGGGCAAGATGCTGCTGGACGGGAACGAGATCACCGCCGGCACCGAAATCCCCGGGCTTGGAGTGGTCGAACCCGACGTCGCGAACCATGACATCGTCACGGACAACCTGATCCCGATCAATTCGGAAACCGTGGACGGCCTGGCCGACCTCGGGCTCTGACGCGCCGCCCGGCCGGGCGGCGCGAGGCGCCCGGCCGGTCGGGGAGTGTCTCCGTATGACGACGCCGATCACGCGGCCCGAGACCGGCGCGCCCGCAGCGATCAGGCTCGCACATGTCGGCAAGGTCTTCGACGGGGTGCGCGCGCTCGACGATGTGGCCTTCGACGTGGCGCGCGGCGAGGTGCATTGCCTCGCCGGCGAGAACGGCTCCGGCAAGAGCACGCTGATCAAGATCGTCACCGGCGTCTATTCAGCGGACCCGGGCGCGGAGATCGCGTATTTCGGGACGACCCTCGACGCCGTGACGCCGGAGGCCGCGCGACGCGCGGGGATCGCGGTGATCTGGCAGGATCTCGCGCTGTTCCCGGAGATGTCGGTGGCCGAGAACATCGCCTTCGAGACGATGCTGGGCGACCGCCCGCGGCTGGTTCGCCACCGCCGGCTGGAGCAGATCGCGGCCAGGGTCCTCGCCTCGCTCGGCATGACGCTCGACATCGAGGCGCGGCTGCGCAGCCTGCCGATCGCCGAACGGCAGATCGTCGCCATCGCGCGGGCGCTGGCGCAGGACGCGCGGCTGATCTTCATGGACGAGCCCACCGCCTCGCTGACGCAGGCCGAGACCGACGGCTTGCTGGCGCTGGTCCGCAAGCTCGCGGCCCGCGGCGTCTCGGTGGTGTTCGTCAGCCATCGCCTCGCCGAGGTGCTCGAGATCGCAAACCGGGTGACGGTGCTTCGCGACGGCAAGCTGGTCGGGGTGTTCCCGACGGCTGGAATGACCCAGTCGCGGCTGACCGAACTGATGACAGGGCGGACCTTCGATACGGCGGTCGTCGCGCGGGACCGCTCGCGATCGGCCCCGATGCTGGAGGTCGCGGGCCTGACGCGGCGCGGCGAGTTCGAGAACGTCAGCCTGACCATCCGGGCGGGCGAGGTGGTCGGTCTGACCGGCCTGATCGGCGCCGGCCGCACCGAGCTTGGGCACACGCTGTTCGGGATGACACGGCCCGACTCCGGAACGATCCGGTTCGAAGGGCGGGCGCTGGCGCCGCGCTCGAACCGTGACGCGGTGGCCGCGGGGATCGCCTATGTGCCGGAGGACCGGCTGTCGCTCGGCCTCGTCCAGCCGCAATCGATCGCCGACAACGCCGTGCTGACGGTGCTTCGTCGCGTATCGGCGCCGGACGGACTGATCTCGCCACGGGCGAAGGCCGGCCTCGTGGCGAAATGGATCGCCGATCTCGCGATCAAGGTCGGGCGGCCGGCGGACCCGGTCTCCTCGCTCTCGGGCGGCAACCAGCAACGCGTGGTGCTGGCGAAGTGGCTCGCGACCGAGCCGAAACTGCTGATCCTCGACAGCCCGACGGTCGGCGTCGACGTCGGCGCGCGGGCGGGGATCTTCCGCATCGTCCGCGCGCTCGCCGACAAGGGGCTCGCGATCATGCTGATATCCGACGAAGCGCCGGAGGTCTATTTCAACGCCGACCGGGTGCTGCACATGGCCGAGGGCCGGATCGTCGGCGAATACGACCCGCGCGCCGTCAGCCTGCGCGAGCTGGAGGCGGCGGTCTATGGCTAGGGTCCTGCGCGATCATCCGACCGAGACGCGCCTTGCGCTCGTGCTGCTCGCGATCTGCATCGGGTTGTCGCTGGCGTCCGACAGCTTCCTGACGCTGGTGAACTTCACGTCGCTTCTGAACAACAACGCGGTGAACGTGATCTGGGCGGTCGGCCTGCTCGTGGTGCTGATCGCCGGCGGGATCGACATCTCCTTCGCCGTCGCCGCCTCCGTCGTCCAGTACGTCGCCACCTATGTCCTGCTCGGCGTCGGCGGCGGGAACTGGGCGATCGGCTTTCTCCTCGCAGCGAGCCTCGGCATGGCGCTCGGCTTCGTCAACGCGGCGTTGATCCACTACTTCCGCATCATCTCCATCGTCGTCACCATCGCGACCTTCAACGCCTTCTTCGGACTGCTGATGTTCTTCTCCTCCGGGCGCTACCTTTACGACCTCCCCGGCTGGTGGACCGGGCGCATCATCATCTGGGAGCGCCAATCGGCCAACGGAACCTGGGCCGAGCTGACGCTGCCGGTCGCGGTGATGGTCGGGTGCATGCTCGCGACCTGGGTCCTGATCCGCCACACCACGACGGGCCGCCAGCTCTACGCCTTCGGCGACAACCCGGAGGGCGCGCGACGCCTTGGCGTCAACATCGGGCTGATGCAGTTCACGGCGTTCGGCTGGATGGGCGCGATGGCGGGGATCGCCGGCCTGATGCAGGTCAACATCGCGCGCGAGGTGGTGCCGAACGCGCTGATCGGGCGCGAACTCGACGTGCTGGCCGCGGTCGTGCTCGGCGGCGCGCGGCTTGGCGGCGGGCGCGGCTCGGTGCTCGGATGCGTGCTCGGGGTGATGCTGGTCGCGGTTACGCAGAACGGCCTGAACCTGCTCGGCGTCTCGCCCTACGCGTTCAAGATGGTGGTGGGCGCGATCATCCTGATCGCGATCTCCACCTCCGGCATCGGCCTCGTCTCGCGGCGCGCCGAGCGGGACGCGGCGCCGTGATCGCCCAGCTCAAGGCGCGGGTCGGGTCGGATGTGATCGGCCTTGTCGGCTTCCTGCTGCTGGTTTTCGCAGTGTTCGCGGTGCTTACGCCGCGGTTTCTTACCGGCGCCAACTTCGGTTCCATCGCGTTCCAGTTGCCCGAACTCGGGCTCTTGACGCTCGCGATGCTGGTTCCGATCATCTCGGGCGGGCTGAACCTCGCGATCATCTACACCGCCAACATCTGCGGGTTGACGCTCGCCTGGGTGCTGAAGACCCATGGTGGGGTCGATGCCGGGACAGGGGCGTTCGCGCTCGGCGTGCTCGCGGCGCTCGGCGTCGGCGCCGCGTCGGGCCTCGCGATGGGCCTCGTCATCGCCTTCTCCGGCGCGCATCCGATCCTCGTGTCGCTGTCGATGATGATCTTCCTTCGGGGTCTGGGCGAGTTTCTGACCCGTGGCGGCGACATCTCGGGCTTTCCGGACTTTCTCCGCCCGATCGGCCACGGCCTCGTGGCGGGCGTCCCCGTGCCGCTGCTGATCTTCGGCGCCGCGGCGTTGCTGTGGCATGTGATGCTCAGCCGCACCCGCCACGGCTTCGCCGTCTACATGATCGGCTCGAACATCGAGGCGACGCGGTACTCCGGGGTCAACACCCGCCGGACGCTGACGCTGATCTATACCCTGTCAGGCGTGATGTGCGCCGTCGCAGGCATCCTGATGCTCGCCCGTTTCAACTCGGTGCGCGTCGGCCATGGCGAGGCGCTGCTCCTGATCACCGTGCTCGCCTGCTTTCTCGGCGGCGTCGATCCGTTCGGCGGCTTCGGACGTGTGCTGCCCGTCGTGCTCGCGCTCGTCATTCTTCAGGTCCTGTCCTCGGGCCTCAACCTGCTCGGCGCCAACCAGCATCTGTCGACCGCCGTCTGGGGGCTCTTTCTCATCGCCGTCATGGTGCTGCGTTTCCTCGGCGACCACTGGCCGCGCCGCAAATCACGAAAGGACTGATCGATGCAGGGCTTCGGCGTTCACACCAGCATGTGGACCATGAACTGGAACCGCGTGGGGGCCGAGAAGGCCGTCACCGCCGCCGTCCACTACCAGATGGACTTCATCGAGATCGCGCTGCTGAATCCCGGCGGCGTCGATACCGCCCACACCCGCGATCTGCTCGCCGCGAATGGCCTGCGCGCGATCTGCTCGCTCGGCCTGCCCGAGCCTGCCTGGCCCTCGATCAACCCCGAGGCTGGGATCGCGCACCTGACCCACGCAATGGACGTGACGAAAGCGATGGGCTGCGAGGCGCTGTCCGGCGTGACGTTCGGCGGCATCGGCCAGCGCACCGGTGTTCCGCCGACGCCGGCCGAGTACGACAACGTCGCCCGCTGCCTCGCGGCGGCGGCGAAGCACGCAAAGGCGCTCGGGATCAAGTTCGGGATCGAGCCGGTGAACCGTTACGAGAACCACCTGATCAACACCGGCTGGCAGGCGGTCGAGATGATCGAGAAGGTCGGCGCCGACAACATCTTCATCCATCTCGACACCTACCACATGAACATCGAGGAGAAAGGCGCCGGCAACGGGATTCTCGACGCCCGCGAGCACCTGCAATACATCCACCTGTCCGAAAGCGACCGCGGCACGCCGGGCGAGGGAACATGTCCGTGGGACGAGATCTACGCGACCCTCGCCGCCATCGGATTCAAGGGCGGGCTCGCGATGGAGAGTTTCATCAACATGCCGCCCGAGGTCGCCTACGGCCTCGCGGTCTGGCGCCCGGTCGCGGAGAGCGAGGTCGAGGTGATGGGCAAGGGCCTGCCGTTCCTTCGCAACAAGGCGCGGCAGTACCGGCTGATCTGAATGGGCGGCGCCACCGCCGACGGGCGGATCGCCGTCCTCGATTTCGGCAAGACCAACGCCAAGATCAGCGTCGTCGAACCCATGCCCAAGATGAGCGACGTCCTCGCCCCCGACGTCGAAGGCGTCACGACGTCGCGCGACCTGACGCAGCCGCGCGCCGGATCGACGGGACGCAACCGCGCGCGTCCGCCGCGACGGCCCCGCCGGCAGCACACGCCCAGGGCGATTGCCACCGATCGCCCCGCCGCTTATCTGTCGGAGCGCCAAGGAGACGACCGCCCGATGCCGATCAAGATCCCCGCGAACCTGCCCGCCCACGACGTGCTGCGCCACGAGGGCGTGCAGGTCATGTCCGAGGAGACGGCGCAACGACAGGACATCAGACCGCTCCAGATCGGCCTGCTGAACCTGATGCCGAAGAAGGTCCAGACCGAGACGCAGTTCGCCCGGCTGATCGGCGCGACGCCACTTCAGATCGATCTCACGTTGATCCGGATGTCCGAGCATCAGTCGAGGAACACGTCCGCCGCCCATCTCGAAGCCTTTTACCAGACGTTCGCCGAGGCGCGGAGCCGCAAGTTCGACGGGCTGATCGTCACCGGCGCGCCGATCGAGCATCTCGAGTTCGAAGAGGTCAGTTACTGGGGCGAGCTCGGCGAAGTCTTCGACTGGACGCAGACCAACGTCCATCGCACCCTCGGCGTCTGCTGGGGCGGCATGGCGATGCTTCACCATTTCCACGGAATCCCCAAGCACGACTTGCCCGCGAAGGCCTTCGGTTGCTTCCGGCATCATGCGGTAGATGCGGCGTCGGCCTATCTCCAGGGCTTCTCCGACAGCTTCATGGTCCCCGTCAGCCGCTGGACCGAAGTCAGGGTGGAGGACGTCGACCTGAACCCTGATTTGCGCATCCTGATCGACAGCGACGAGGTCGGGCCGTGCCTCGTCGCGGACCCGCTCCATCGCGCGCTCTACATGTTCAACCACCTCGAATACGACTCGACCACCTTGAAGGAGGAATTCAAACGGGATCTGGACGCAGGCCGGGTGTCGGAGGCTCCCGTAAACTATTTTCCGAACGATGATCAGGCCCTGCCGCCGGCAAATCTTTGGCGCAGCCACGGCGCGCTGCTTTACGGCAACTGGATTAACGATATTTATCAGACCTCGCCTTATGACCTCTCGCGCATCGGGGCCTGATTGCGTCAGCCGGCGCCGGGTGCTGCTTCTTGCGGCGGCGCTAGGGGTCGCGGCCTGTGGGAAAGGGGACGACGTGCGGACAGATCCCGGAAACCTTCACGACGCGGGCGGCGTCGCCGATGTCAGCGGCGTGCCGGTCCATTATCTGCGTCGCGGGTCGGGCAGCCCCGTAATCCTCGTCCACGGCGCGAGCAGCAACCTGCGCGACTGGACCATGGGGGCGTTCGACGCCCTCGCCGAGCGCCACGACGTCATCGCCTTCGACCGCGCCGGCCTCGGGCGCAGCGGCTGGCCCGGACCTGCGGGCGCGCGCCTGACCGAACAGGCGCGGCTGATGCAGGCGGCGTCAAGACAGCTCGGCGTATCGCAGGCGATTGTCGTCGGTCACAGCTATGGCGGGTCGGTCGCGCTGAAGTGGGCGCTCGAGGCGCCCGCGACCGTTTCGGGCCGGCTGTTGATCGCCGCCCCGAGCCAGGTATGGCCGGGCGGGCTGGGGCTCTCAACCGATCTGCTCGCCAATCCGCTCACCGGACCGGCGCTGGCCCGCGCGATCCCGGCGTTGCTGCCGCGGTCGGTCGCCGAACGGGCGGCGGCACGCGTCTTCGCGCCGCAGGCGGCCCCCCCCGGCTATCTCGAACATCTCGGCGTCGACCTCGTCCTGCGGCCCACGACGCTGCGCGCAAACGCGCTTCAGCTCGCGGCGCTGAAGGATCAGATCCGGGTGATGCTGGCCGGCTATCCCGAGATCGCGATGCCGGTCGAACTGATCCACGGCATGGCGGACGAGACCGTTCCGCTGGCGATCCATTCCGAGCCGCTCACGCTGCAGATCCCGCACGCCCGGCTGACGCGGCTCGCCGGCGTCGGCCACATGCCCCATCACGTGGCGCTGCCCGAGGTGCTTGCCGCCGTCGCGCGTCTCGCCGCCGTCGCCGAACGGCAGGCTGGCGCCGCGCCGCCCGGCTCGAAGCGCCTGGCCTGACCGTGCCCGAAACCGTCGCGGCGCCGACCGCAACCGTTGCGGTGTGCCTGCGACTCGCGCACAGTCGCGCAAATCGGGAGCGCATGATGGCGAAGAAAAAGGACGGTACAGCTGCGAAACCGTTTGGTGGTGCGGTGAGCCGATACGTCGCGAAGGATGCGCCGAAGGCGATCCGCGAGCTGGTCCGAACGTCCGACAAGAACGAAATTCTCGCGGCGGCCTATCCATATCGCGACACGATGCCGTCCGGCAAATACGCCGCCGAATACGACCAATGCCAGATCGAGATGGTCAAGCTGCAACGCTGGATCCGCAGCACCGGCAGGCGCGCGGTGCTGGTGTTCGAGGGACGCGACGCCGCCGGCAAGGGCGGCGCGATCCGCCGGCTGACCGAGAACCTCAACCCCCGCGGCGCTCCGGTCGTGGCGCTGCCGGCGCCCTCGGACATCGAGCGGACGCAGTGGTACTTCCAGCGCTATGTCCAGTACATGCCGTCGGCGGGCGAGATCGTGATCTTCGATCGGTCCTGGTACAACCGCGCGGTGGTCGAGAAGGTCTTCGGCTTCTGCACCGAAGCGGAGCGCGAGGCATTCTTCCAGCAGGCGCCGAACTTCGAGGCGATGCTCGCACACGACGGCGTCGTGCTGATCAAGTTCTGGCTCGCCATCAGCCGCGCCGAACAGCTCCGCCGCTTCCTCGACCGCGAAAGCGACCCGCTGAAACAATGGAAGCTCAGCGAAATCGACGTGAAGGGCCTGCCGAAGTACGACGCGTACACCACGGCGATCACCGAGATGTTCAGCCGCAGCCACAGCGAGATCGCCCCTTGGACTGTGATCCTCGCAGAGGACAAGCGCCGGGCGCGGATCAACGTGATGCGATCGATACTGGCGCGGTTCGACTACACCGGCAAGACCGTCGCGCCCGTCGACGCGGCCATCGTCGGCACGCCGACCCTGCTGGCGGCGGACGCGTAAGCTCCGCGCCGCGCACCGATCGTCGGCGGGCAAGCGCCGCGCCTCGCATTGATCGTCGGGCGCGCTCTTGCGCGGCGCGTGCGCGTCCTTATCTCTCGCCCGAGCATGGAGACGCACCGATGACCTACAGTCCCGAAAGCCTCTTTGGCGCCCTTGTCGGCCTGCCCGATCCCGACCGGGATCCGCAGTTCTACCAGGGGGTGCCGACGCGCAGGCTGGCGGCGTGGTTCGTCGATCTGATCGTGATCCTGGCGGTCGGCGTGCCGCTCGCGCTGATTTTCGGGCTGATGACGCTCGGCTTCGGCTTCGCGATCTTCCCGCTCATCGTCATGGGTGTCGGTTTCTTCTACCGGGCGCTGACCATCGCCGGCGGCTCCGCCACCTGGGGGATGCGGCTGATGGGCGTCGAGCTGCGCCGCCACGACGGCGCGCGCTTCGACTTCGGCTCGGCGTTCATCCACACGGCGATCTACACCATCAGCTTCGGCGTCGTCCTGCTCCAGATCGCGAGCATCGTCGGCATGGTCACCACGCGATATGGCCAGGGCTTGCCCGACCTCGTCCTGCGCAGCGCCATGATCAATAGACCGGCGGATTGAACCCCTGACCAGCGAAACGAACCTCCCGCCTGCGACACGGGCGCGATGGCTGGAGAAACCTGTTGCCCGGTGCTGCGACCTGTTGTTACGCTGCCGGCTTGAGGGAAAGGATTTCGAGACCGGCCATGCGCCATAGCCTTCCGCAGTCGCATCAGTTCTACGTGACAGCGCCCCAGCCATGCCCTTACCTGCCTGGCAAGGTCGAGCGCAAGCTGTTCACCGCGCTCCAGGGGGACGGCGCCGCGCATCTGAACGACGTGCTGTCGCACCAGGGCTTCCGGCGCTCGCAAAACGTGCTTTACCGTCCGTCGTGCGCCGGATGCTCGGCCTGTCTGTCGGCGCGGATCGTGGTTGCGGGCTTCCAGCCCCGCCGCGGCCAACGCAAGATCCTGCAGCGCAACGCCCGGCTCGAGCGGAGTTCCGGCAGTCCTTGGGCGACCGACGCGCAGTTCTCGCTGTTTCGCCGGTATCTCGACGCGCGCCACGCGACCGGCGGGATGGCGGACATGGACAGCCACGAATTCGCCGCGATGATCGAGGAGACGCCGGTGCGCAGCCGTGTCGTCGAGTACCGCGCCCCTCGCCGCGACGGTCGTGGCGACGAACTCGTGGCGGTCTGCCTGACCGACGTGCTCACCGACGGCGTGTCGATGGTCTATTCCTTCTTCGATCCCGACCGCGGCGCCGACAGCCTGGGCACGTTCGTCATCCTTGATCATGTCGAGATAGCGCGGGCCGCGGGCCTGCCCTTCGTCTACCTCGGCTATTGGGTGCCCGGCAGTCCTAAGATGGACTACAAGGCCCGCTTTCGTCCGCTGGAGATCTTCGCCGAGGGCCGCTGGACCGCGCTGGCGTCGGCCGATCTCGCGCGCGTCGGCCGCACGGGCAGCGACCGAAACGCGATCGGCGAGCAAGTGTCCGCAATCCATCTGCCCGTAACAAAATAGCGCGGCAAGCTCTTGAGCCCCACCCTTCGCCGCCGGATGCCTTTCGCCGCACAGTCAGCCCGATAGCGGACACGGAGGCGAACGTAGCTGGAACACGCGCGGAAAATCAACCCGGCGCCCACCGCGCGGGAACCGGGTCGTTTTCGCCGCGTCCGCCGCGTATCACGATAGCTCTCGCCGGGGGACGGCCCCTTGGTTTAAATTGATTGCTCGCGAATGCGAGAGTGAGGGTGCGATGGCGAACGAACTGAGGGGAAAATCGGCGATCGTCACGGGCGCAGCCGAGGGCATCGGTCTCGCCGTCGCCCGCCGCTTCGTCGAGGCGGGCGTAGTCGTGATGATGGCGGACGTCGACGAGGACAAGCTCGAAGCGGAGGTCGCGGCGTTGGGCGAGGCGGGATACGCCGGCAAGGCGTCAGGCTTCCACGGCGACCTGCGTCAGAAGTTGACCATGACCAACCTGATCGCCGCCACGCTCGACGCCCATGACGGTATCGACATCCTTGTCAACGCCGCCCGCTATATCGTGACCTCCGATCCGCTGAACCCTGACGCGGACCATTTCGAGAACTCGATGGCGCAGAACGTCACCGCCAACTTGCGGCTCAGTCAGATCGCGGCGCGGCGGATGATCGAGATCGCCGCCACCGAAGAACGACCGGCGGACCGCGCGATCCTCAACGTGTCCTCGGTCTACGCGCGCCGCACGCTGCCGGAACTGCTGGCGTATTCAGTCAGTTGCGCGGCGCTGGAGCAGTTGACGCGCTCGCTGGCGGTAGCCTTGGCCTCGCACCGCATCAGGGTCAACGCGATCGCGGTAGGCGGCGTGCTGGGGCGCGCGCTGGGCGAAGCGCTGCGCGAGGGCGAAAATCTGCACGAGGCGCTGACGGCGGTCATCCCGCTCGGACGGCTCGGTGAAGCGCACGAGGCAGCGGAGGCCGCGTTATTTCTGGCCTCGCCATCGGCGAGCTTCGTCACCGGGCATATCCTCGACGTGGACGGCGGGCGATTGTTGCGCGACGCGCTGGAAACCCCGGCCGCCTGAGCGCGCACTCCGTCGGTCCCGGAATCGCGGCCCGCACGATCAACGACGCACTCGTCGCAGCGACGCGAAGGCCCGCAGATCCCGCCCGAACCGGCTGCATCGGGCCAGCGCCCGGCTCCGTGATTCCGGCTTCATGAGCGGCGCTGCGCGGCGTCAGTCGCCTTCGCCGTCGCGGACGGGCGCGAGCTTGAACAGGCTCTCGGCATCGGCGCGCGCGCCCTCGCGGGAGGGCCGATCGGCGGCGCCGCGACCCTGACCGATCCTGAAGCTTTCGAGACCCGCCATGCCCGGGGACGGTCGCGCCTCGGTGTCCATCGCCAGCGACCGCTCGGTCGAGACAAGTTTCATCCGCTCGTCGTCGCTGGGCGCAGCACCCGGCAGCCCGGTCTTCGCCACGGCCTTGGCGACGGCCGCATCGAGCTCGGTCTGCCGGCACATGCCGAGTGCCACCGGATCGACCGGCGCTATGTTCGCCATGTTCCAGTGGCTGCGGTCGCGGATCGACTGGATCGTCGGTTTGGTCGTGCCCACGAGTTTGCCGACCGCGCCGTCCGAAAGTTCGGGATGAAACTTCACAAGCCACGCGATCGCAGCGGGGCGCTCCTGCCGCTTGGACAGCGGCGTGTACCGGGGACCCTTGCGCTTGGCTTCGCCCTCGGCCGCCGGGTTCTTCATCAGCTGCAGGCGCGCCTTGGCATTGCCCTCGCAGCGCTTGATTTCCTCGGCGGTCAGCTGGCGGTTCACGATGGGATCGAAACCCTTGATCCCCTGCGCCACTTCGCCGTCCGCGATGCCGTTCACTTCGAGCTCGTGCAAACCGCAGAACTCCGCGATCTGGGTGAATGTCAGCGTGGAGTTGTCGACCAGCCAGACGGCAGTCGCCTTTTGCATCAGTGGAAGCGTCATGAACCTGTTCCCTATCGCATACGAGCCGTTCCCCGAGCTGAAAACTCGGGAGCGCCATTGGGCGCGATGGTCGGTTTTCGCGGAGATTACAGTCATTGATATAGGCGCTCGGGGCGCGTTGATAAAGGGCAATTTGGCACTTATCAGGCAGGATCGTCGCCCGCGCGGTCCTGATGCGCCAAGCCGACCGCCGCCGCGGCGCCCGGCGTCGTTCGACCGATCGCGCACGCGCCCGACTATCGAGCGTCACCTGTCCGCGTTCACGCTCCGGTCATCGCTTTCCCGGCGCTCACGGTATGGAATTGATCGGAACTCCGGCATTCTCCGCAATTTCGCGCCTATGGCGTCCGTTCGCTCCACATCGCCGAGCCTCCTGTGCGACGGCCCCTTGCAGTCGATTGACAGGGCCATAAGTTGCCTCGCAACAACAGGAGGCATTCGATGCTCGCCCGCCCCGAAGCGGCACCGCCCGGATCGCGCGACCTGCCCCACGGTGGCGGCCCGATCGCTCGCCTGCATCTGTGGGCAGGCGACGCGCTCATCTGGGGCCTGAACCTGTTGCGACCGCCGCTGATGTTCGGCGTGCGCCTGATCGCGTTCGACGCAGCGGGCCGGGTGTTTCTGGTGCGCCATTCCTACAGGCCGGGCTGGCATCTGCCCGGCGGCGGCGTCGAGGCGGGCGAGACGGCGCGCGAGGCGATGCTGCGCGAGGCGGCGGAGGAAGGCGGACTGCTCTTCGACAGCGAACCACTTCTGTTCCAGCTCTACCATCACGCGACCACTGGACGGCGCGACCATATCGTCGCTTTCGTGGTTCGCGACGCCCACCAGGCGAAAGGCCGCGATGCGGCGGGCCTCGAGATCCGCGAGAACGGTTTCTTCGATCCGACCGCGCTGCCCGACGGGACGACACCGGCCACGCGCGCGCGCGTCGCCGAAGTTCTGGCAGGCGGGACGCCGTCCGATCATTGGTGACCCCGTCGCAGACCTGCGATCGACATGCGATTTGTTACCGAATATCCGGCAAGATCGCACAGTTGTCGCGCTGCCGCCTCGCGGACTGCTGACGGCCCGTCAGATGACCGACAGCACGATCTTCCCGATATGCACCGAGCTTTCCATCCGGGCATGTGCGCCGGCCGCGTCGTCGAGCGCGAAGGTCTGGTCCATCACCGGCGCGATTCGCCCGGACGCAAGCAGCGGCCATACCTCGCGCTCGAGCGCTGCGGCGATCCGGGCCTTGGCCTCGACCGACTGCGGGCGCAGCGTCGAGCCGGTGATCGTCAACCGCTTGCTCATCACCTGGGCGAAGTTCAATTCGGCCTTGGGGCCGCCGAGAAACGCGATCATCACCAGCCGACCGTCGAGCGCCAGCGCCCGCACGTCGCGCGCGAGATACTCGCCGCCCACCATGTCGAGGATCAGGTCGACGCCGCGCTTGTCCGTCGCGTCCTGGGTCACGGCGACGAAGTCCTCCTCGCGGTAGTTTATCGCCCGCTCCGCCCCGAGCGCCGTGCAGGCCAAGCACTTGTCGGCCGAGCCCGCCGTCGCGAACACGCGCGCGCCACGGGCGGCGGCAAGCTGGATCGCGGTGGTGCCGATGCCCGACGAGCCGCCATGCACCAGAAACGTCTCGCCGGCCTTCAGCGCGCCGCGTTCGAAGACGTTGTGCCAAACGGTGAAGAACGTCTCGGCCAGCGCCGCGGCCTCGATCATGCTCAGATCGCCCGGGACCGGCAGCGCATGATCCTGGAACGTCAACGCGTACTCGGCGTATCCCCCGCCGGGCAGCAGCGCGCAGACGCGGTCGCCGATCGCCCACCGCGAGCCGCCGGGACCGACCGCCACCACCTCGCCCGCGCATTCGAGTCCCGGCAGGTCCGACGCGCCCGGCGGCGGCGCATACGCGCCCGCCCGCTGCAGCGCGTCGGGTCGGTTCACGCCGGCGGCGTGAACGCGGATCAGGATTTCGCCCGCCATCGGTTGCGGAACGGGACGCGTGCCCGGGCGCAGTACCTCGGGTCCGCCCGGCGCGGTGATCTCGACGACGCGCATCGTCGCGGGCAGAGCGGGGATCAGGCTCACGCCGCCTTCCGCGTCTGGTGGGCGTAGTCCCAATATATCGCCCGCGCCCGCTCGGCCATCGCGGTGGACCGCAGTTCTCGCGTCTCGAACCGCGTCACCGGCATCACCTTGTTCGCATTGCCGGTCGTGAAGATTTCATCCGCGTCATGGAAGTCGCCGACCGCGAGGTTCGCTTCGACCACCTCGACGCCGTCGTCCCGCAGCAGCCCGATGACGCGGGCGCGGGTGATCCCGGCGAGAAACATCCCGCTCGGGGCCGGCGTGAACACCACGCCGTCGCGCACGAGAAAGACATTGGACGAGGCGGTCTCGGCGACATGGCCGTCGATGTCGAGCGACAGCGCGTTCTGATAACCGCGGGATTTCGCCTCCGTGACGATCCGGCCGTTATTGGCGTAAAGGCAGGCGGCCTTCGCCTCGGTCAACGCCATGTCCGGCCGGGGCCGCCGAAACGGCGAGACCGTCAGTGCGGACGGCCCGGGCCGCGCCATCGGAATATCCTCGATGCAGACGACGAAAGCCGTCGAATCGGGCAGCGGGTCGATATAGGAGGCCGAGCCCTCGAGCGACCACATCATCGGCCGCAGATAAAGGTGCTCACCGGGCGGATAGCGGCGGACGCCGTCGCGGATGATCGCCTCGATCGCCTCGGCCGTCACCTTCGGGGTCAGTCCCATCGCCCGCGCCGACCGCAGGATCCGCGCACAATGCAGATCGAAGTCGGGGGTGACGCCGTCAAACGCGCGGGCGCCGTCGAACACCAGCGTGCCCTGCCACGTTCCGTGATCGGCGGCCCCGAGGACGGCCAGGTTTCCGTCATGCCAGCGACCTTCGGCCCAGGTCGAAATCGTCCGTCCAAGCGCCATGAACCCCTCCGCCGCCTTCAGCTTTTCCGGCGCCACCGTCCCGGCAGGCCCGAGGCGACAGTATCGTCAGGGGCCTTTATGCGGTCAAGCAGCCGTTGCGGCCCCTTCAGCACCGCTGCCGCGATCGGGTTCTTCGCGATCCGCGCCTTGACCTCCTCGAACGTCATGACGTTGTCGATGCGCCGCTGGATGAACTCGCGCGTGTTCGCGAAGTTCGGGCTGTCGTCGCCGAGCCAGTAAAGCAGGCACGAGGAATACACCGCCGACAGCGTCGTGCGCTTGGTGTACCAGTTGTAGTCGGCCGACGTGTCGCCCAGCGCCTTCCAGATCGTGTCGGCCGTGTGCCAGATCGCCCGCGCCCCGTCTGCGGCATGGTTTGGCAGCGCGAACAGCGCCGCGCCCCGTCGCACCGCCTCGCGGTCAGCGGCCACCAGTTCGATGCGCAACGCGACGGCGTGGGCGACGCGGTCACGAAACCGCAGGCCGACAAGGTCCTCGCTGGCCAGACGCGTCGCGAGCTCGGCGTCCTTCGCATAGTGAAAGGCGAGCGCCAGATCGACGCCGCCACGCGGAAAGGCGAGCCGCGCGAGACCGGGGTCCACGCCCGCGTCATCGACCGCCAACGCCAGCGTCCGGTCGCTCCAGCCGTCGAACACCACATGCGAAAGGGCCGCGGTCAGGACGGCGGTGCGGGCGGCCTCGATGTGGTCGTCTTCGCCGGGCAGGGTCTCGCTCAAGGACATCGCTTCGTTCCTGTCTTTTTCTCCCATCCGGATGTGGACAGGCCATCGTCCCATCGTTATATAGCGGCTTCCTGCGGATTTTCGAAGCTTATTGACTGAAAGGTGGTGACTACCCGTGCAGGTGATGGTTCGTGACAACAACGTCGATCAGGCGCTGCGGGCTTTGAAGAAAAAGCTCCAGCGCGAAGGCGTATTCCGCGAGATGAAGCTGAAGCAACATTTCGAGAAACCCTCCGTGAAAAAGGCGCGCGAACGCGCCGAGGCCGTGCGCCGCGCGCGCAAGCTGGCGCGCAAGAAATTGCAGCGTGAAGGCGGTCTCTGACCAACCGGACGTCTCGCCCGACCCCATGCGACACCGTATGGGCCTCCGTTAGTCAAGAATCCGCAGCGGCCTGGCCCGCAATGCGGTTTTCGTCGTCATTGGCGGCGACGGCTCGGCACCGGGCGGGTCGGCGGTCCCGGTGGCGAGCGCGTTTCGGTCGGTGGATGCGGACCAATGCGCAGCGGGTCGCGGACCTGGTTGTCGGAGAGCCTTGGAGTTCTCGGCCTCGAGGCTGCGGATCATGCCGGTGATCGCGTCTTCGCCGCCCGGCGCCCGGGCGATGCGCCGCTGCTCTCCGCCGCCGCATCGTCGATAGCGATGTCGAGCGCCGACGCGCTCACGATCAGCATCACGTCGTCACTGCCCAGCAGATGCGCGCCGGACAAGACCTGACGCGCATCCCCGAGGAAGGCCTTGTCGATTCTCGTCACGCGGTCGGTCATGCTGTCGTTACCGCCATCGTATGTCGAGAACCTGCCCGGCACGCGCGCTCGGCCCAAGGGCCCAGACGCAGGCCGGATCGCTCCGCGTCTGCGGCTGCGGCCGCCGCTCCGCGCCGGCAGCGGCGCCTGCGGGCACAATTCCCATCGCCGCCACCTCGACGGTTCGCGCCAATAGCCGCCTCACAGCTCGAACGGCGTCATGACGACCGCCTCGATCACGTCGACCCCCGGCAACGCCGCCCGCATCGCCTCCGCCGATTGCTCGAAGATCGGGAAGGTCTTGTAGTGGCACGGAACGACCGTCTCGAAATTGAAAAAACGCTTCGCCGCGAACGCGGCGCGCGTCATGTCCATCGTGAAATGCCCGCCCGCGGCCAGGATGCCGATCTGCGGCCGATGCAGCGCCTCGAACAGCTGCATGTCCGCCATCACATCGGTGTCGCCCGAAAAATAGATGGTCTTTCCTTCCCCGGCGATCATGAAGCCCGCTTCGGCGCCGGCGTAGACCGGCCCCCCCTCGCCGCCCGACGAGGAGGAATGGACGGCGTTCACAAGCGTCAACGCCACCTCGCCCAACCGCACCGTGCCGCCCTTGTTGAACCCGACGATCGCAATGCCATGGGTTTTTTCCCATCACGCCATCAGGTCGTAGGTCCCGTAAGCCGGGATCCCGAGTTCCCGCGCGATACCCGGCGCGTCGTTGGCGTGATCGAAATGCCCGTGGCTGACCAGCACCGCGGTGGCGCCGGCGATCGCCTCGTCGCGCCGCTCCGCCGGAAAGACCGGATTGCCGGTAAACCACGGGTCCACCAGCAGGACCTGATCCGCGATCGCGATGCGGAACCCCGAATGGCCAAGCCACGTAACCTTCATTTTGATCCTCCGACCGTCCGCCCTATCCTCAGGAGCGCCCCGGGGGAGGATCGATGGACTGGTTTCGCGAGGTCAACAATTATTGCGAGCGGATCGACAATTCGTATTGGTCCGAGCCGGTCAACGCGCTGTCGAACTTCGCCTTCATCGTCGCCGCAATCCTCTGCTGGCGGTTCATCGGGGCGCGCCGCGACGTCGGCGCCCGGCTGCTGACGGGCGTGCTCTTCGCCATCGGCGTCGGCTCGTACCTGTTCCACACCCACGCACAGATATGGGCGCTGACGGCCGACGTCGTGCCGATCCAGCTATTCATCCTGATCTACGTTTACTACGCGACGGTTCGCTTCTTCGCGGCCCCGCGATGGGCGGGCTTCGCGGCGGTGGCGCTGTTCATCCCCTACGCGGCGCTCGCCTCACGCGCGATCGAAGCTGTTACCGGCCCGCTCAACGGCTCCGTCGGCTACGCCCCCGTCCCGATCCTGATCGCGGCCTACGCGCTGGCGCTGCGGGGCCGCGCCCCCGAAACCGCGCGCGGTCTCGCGATCGGCTCGGCGATCCTTCTGATCTCGTTGACATTTCGCACGATCGACGCCAGCGTCTGCCCGGCGTTTCCGCTCGGCACGCATTTCCTTTGGCATATCCTGAACGGCGTCATGCTCGGGATCATGATCGTCGTGCTTGTCCGCCACGCGGACCGGCCCCTTGCGGCGATGCGCGCGCGGGGCTAAACCCCCGCAATCGTTCCCGAAGGACCAGATCCCGATGTCGATCGACAAGGACACCGCCCGCCGGGTCGCCCACCTCGCCCGCATCGAGGTCGCCGAACGTGATCTCGACCAGCTCGTGTCCGAGCTGTCTGGCATTCTCGGTTTCATGGAGCAACTGCGCGAGGTCGACGTGGCGGGCGTCGAGCCGATGACCTCCGTCACGCCGATGGCGCTACCGCTGCGCGCCGACGCGGTCACCGACGGCGACATCCGCGACCGCGTCCTCGGCGGCGCCCCCGACGCCCGCAGCGGCTTTTTCACCGTGCCGAAAGTCGTCGAGTAGATGAGCGAACTGAGCAGCCTGACGCTCGCCGCCGCCCGCGACGCGCTGCGCTCCCGCGCGTTCACGGCGCGCGAACTGACCGACGCCTGCCTGACCGAAATCGAGGCGGCCTGCGCGCTCAACCTGTTCTGCGCCGTCACCGCCGACCTCGCCCGCGCCCAGGCCGCCGCCGCCGATGTCCGCTTGAAGGCCGGCGGCGCTCCCGACCTGTGCGGCGTCCCCCTGGGCATAAAGGACCTGTTCTGCACCGAAGGCGTCGCGACGCAAGCCGCGTCCAAAATCCTCGAAGGGTTCGTGCCGCCCTACGAGAGCACCGTCACCGCGCGTCTGTGGGCGCGGGGCGCGGTGATGCTCGGCAAGCTCAACATGGACGAGTTCGCGATGGGCTCGTCCACCGAGCATTCGGCCTGCGGTCCCGCGGTCAGCCCGTGGCGCCGCGCCGGCGACCCGGCCCCGCTGACGCCCGGCGGCTCGTCGGGCGGCTCGGCGGCGGCGGTCGCGGCGGATCTCTGCCTCGGCGCGACCGGCACCGACACCGGCGGCTCGATCCGCCAGCCCGCGGCGTTCACCGGCGTCGTCGGCGTCAAGCCCACCTACGGCCGCTGCTCGCGCTGGGGCATCGTCGCGTTCGCCTCGTCGCTCGACCAGGCCGGCCCGATGGCGCGCACCGTCACCGACGCCGCGATCCTGCTGACCGCCATGGCAGGGCACGACCCGAAGGACAGCACGTCGGCCCCCCACGCCGTCCCTGACTTCGCCGCCGCCCTCACCGGCGACATGCGCGGCAAACGCATCGGCGTGCCGCGCGAATACCGCGTCGACGGCATGCCCGCCGAGATCGAGGCGCTTTGGTCGGACGGCGCGCGGATGCTGCGCGACGCCGGCGCCGAGATCGTCGACATCAGCCTGCCGCACACGAGATACGCACTTCCCGCCTATTACGTCATCGCGCCGGCCGAAGCGTCGTCCAACCTCGCCCGCTACGACGGCGTCCGTTACGGCCACCGCGCCCGGACCTCCGCACAGGAAGGGATCACGCGGCTCTATGAGCGCACCCGCGCCGAAGGCTTCGGCCCCGAGGTCCAGCGCCGCATCATGATCGGAACCTACGTCCTCTCCGCCGGCTACTACGACGCCTACTACCTGCGCGCCCAGAAGGTCCGGACGCTGATCAAGCGCGATTTCGAGACCGCGTTCGCTGCCGGGATCGACGCGATCCTGACCCCCGCCACACCGTCCGCGGCCTTCGGTATCGGCGAGATGGCCGACGCCGACCCGGTGCGGATGTATCTCAACGACGTCTTCACGGTCACGGTGAACCTCGCGGGCCTGCCCGGCGTCTCGGTACCCGCCGGGCTCGACCGTCAGGGCCTGCCGCTCGGCTTGCAGGTCATCGGTCGGCCCTGGGACGAGGCGGGAATGCTCGATGCGGCCTTCGCGCTCGAACGCGCTTGCGGTTTTGCTGCAAAACCCGACAGATGGTGGTAGACTGAAGCCACGCGGAGGCCTTGACCCGCGTCGATTCTTCGGAAAAAAAGGTGTTCGCGCGATGCGATTGATTGCAGCCCTTGCCTTCGGCGCGCTGGCCGCCTGCACCTCGGGCGACATCATCGTCCCGAGCGAACCGGTGCTCCGGCAAGTCCCTTCGCCAAGCGCATCGTCGTCGGGCAATCGCGATTTCGCCACGACCATCGAGAACAGCCTCGCCTCCCCGGGCGTCGTCAACCCCGGCGCGCCGCCGCTGAACGCCGCGGGCACGCCGCTCGACGCCGACACGCTCAACCTCACGCTCTACACCATCGAACAGCAAAAGATCGACGCGCGCATCGCCGAACAGCAATTGCTGGAGGCGCGGTCGCAGCTCGTCATCGTCCAGCCCACCGGGGTTCCGCAACAAGATCCTGCCGTCAATATCGCTCTCTACGCGCAGCAGACCACCAACGCCGTGGGCGAGCCCGTTTACCGACGCAACCGAAGCGCCGGTCTGGGCGCTGGCGGCTGCTCGCGATTCCAGTCTGCCGACGAGGCGCAGCGGGCTTTTCTCGCCAGCGGCGGACCGGAACGCGATCCGCGCAACCTCGATCCCGACGGCGACGGCTTCGCCTGCCGCTGGGACCCGACGCCGTACCGCCTGCTCCGGTCCTGACGCCGATGACGCCGCAGGCCGCCCCGAGCCCGAATTTCGGGCCGCGGCGGGGCGGCTGCTTTCCCGACATCGTCGTCATCCACCACACGGCGATGGCCACCGCCGAAGCGGCGCTCTTGCGGCTTTGCGACCGGACGGCGGAGGTCTCGTCGCATTATCTGATCGCCGAGGATGGGCGCGTCTGGCGTCTGGTGGACGAGGCCGCACGCGCCTGGCACGCCGGCGAAGGGGCCTGGGGCGCGGTGCGCGACGTAAACTCGCGCTCGATCGGGATCGAACTCGCCAATCCCGGCCCGCTTGACGGCTTCCCGCCGTTCCCCGAGCCGCAAATGGCGGCGCTCGAGGCGCTGCTCGACGGCGTCGTCGCGCGCTGGCGCATTCCGCCCGACCGCGTCATCGGCCATTCCGACATCGCGCCGGGCCGCAAGGCCGACCCCGGCGCAAAATTCGACTGGCGCCGTCTCGCGCAGGGCGGCCGCGCGGTCTGGGTCGCGCCGGACCCGGTCGCCGACATCGATCGCCGCTCCGATCGGAACGCAGACGCCGACTGGCGCGCGTTCCGCGACGCGGCGACCCGCGCCGGCTATGTCGCGCCGGCGGGCGACTGGACGGAGGTGCTCGCCGCGTCTCGGCTGCGGTTCCGGCCCTGGGCGCTGGGGCCGGGTCTGGCGCCCGCCGATATCTCGACGATTGCCGCGCTCGCCGCCGCCCACCCTTGCGTTGACGCGGCCCCGGTTCGCGCCTAAACCGGCGGTGCGCGGATGGCTGGACGGCCGCGGGGGTCCGCTCTTCGGATTTGGGCCCGCGAGGAAAGTCCGGACTCCAGGGAGAAATGGCGGCGGGTAACGCCCGCCCGGGGCAACCCGAGGGAAAGCGCCACAGAGATCAGACCGCCTCTCGTACGGGGTTTCGACGCCGGCCGGAGGTAAGGGTGAAACGGTGGGGTAAGAGCCCACCGCGCCGGCGGTGACGTCGGCGGCAAGGCAAGCCCCGCCAGGAGCAAGGCCAAATAGGGATCGTGCGGGGAGGCCGGAAGGCCGCCCCAGGGCTCTCCCGCCCGAGCGATCCGGGTTGGCTGCTGGAGCCCGTCCGCAAGGCCGGGCCTAGAGGAATGGTCGTCGGCCCCCTGCGAACGGGGTCACAAAATCCGGCTTACAGGCCATCCGCGCACGTATTTCCCAGCAGCGCACGTCCGATCGGCTGCGACGTGACGGCCGCCGCGGCGACGCGTCCCACCCGACATCATCCTGTTGATAAGGTGCGAGGCCGGGCGTCGGCTCCCCGATCAGGCGGCCGCTCTGAAAGTCGGCGAACGCTGCTGTCGCGAAAAATAACTCCGGCGACAGCCGGCGTTCCACGACAATTCCCTGCCTGGCGGCAGGATCAGATTTGACGCCTTTACCTGACATTGTAAATATAACAGGAGACTTACTTTATCTCTTTAACCAAAAATATTCACCCGTCCCGAACTCCTCGCGGTACCAGGTGCGGCAGAAGGCGCGCACGCTTTCCTGCACCAACGCGTTCGACGCAGTCAGCGACAGATCCGTCGAAGCCGCGAGCACCACCGGCCCGGTGCAGTCGTGGGGCGCTACCGGCAGGTGCCAGGCCTCCGCCATCGACGCGATCTTGCGCGCCTCGCTGAGGCCCCCGCACCAGCTGACGTCGAGCATGACGATCCCTGCCGCCACGGTCTCGAGCAGGTCGCGAAACGCCCAGCGCGAACCGAGCGTCTCGGAGGCCGAGAGATCGGCGCGGGCGAGGCCTCGGCGTAGCGCCTGAGGCTCGCCAGGCTGTCCATCCGGATCGGGTCCTCGTGCCAGAACGTCTGGAACGGGGTCAGCGCTTTCGCGATCTGGATGGCGGGGAGCAGCTGCCACATCGAATGCAGCTCGACCATGATGTCCATGCGGTCGCCGACTGCCGCGCGGATCTTCTCGAAGGGCGCCAGCGCCTCCCGCAGGTCGGGCGCAGAGATGTACTGCCCGCGCGTCTTCTCGGCTGCGGCGTCGAACGGCCAGATCTTCATCGCAGTGTTTCCGTCCTCGAGCAGCGAATGCGCGAGTTCGTCGGCGCGGTGGAGGAAGCCGTTCAGATCGTCGTAGCCCTCGCCGGCACCGCCAAGGCCGTAGTTGGCCGAGGTCTGGCCACTGGCCTGCTTGATGTATTTGGTTCCGGCACAGGTGTTGTAGGTCCTGATCCACCGGCGCGAGAACCCGCCGAGCAGCTGCGCGACCGGCTGGCCCGTCGCTTTAGCGAACAGATCCCAGAGCGCGATGTCGAAGGCGAATTGCCGCGCACCTCGGCCCCCGATGAGCGGAACCCGAGATACCCCACGATATCCGCGGCCAGCCGATCGATCTCGAGCGGATCGCGCCCGATCACCCGCGGAGCGATATATTCGTGCACATGCGCCTCGACGGTGGCCGCGCCGAAGAAGGTCTCTCCGAGGCCGATGAGGCCCTCGTCGGTATGGACGTGGAGCCACAGCAGATTCGGCCGTTCGGCGATGCGGATCGTCTCGAGCGCTGTGATCTTCATGGCGGCCTCAGGTCATCCCGGCGGACAGCAGCGCCCGCACGCTTTCGTCGAAATGCGTCGTCATCGCCTCGACCGCCTGCTGCGGGTCGCCCGCGGCGACGGCGGCCGCAATCGCCTCGTGGGTCGCGATCATCGCTTCGCGCGCCGCGGGAGTCGTGCGGCTGCGCCAGCCCATCGGCCAGGTCTGTCGGCTGATGCCCTGAAACGCGCCGACGATCAGCGCGAAGACCGGATTGCGCGACGCTGCCGCGAGCTGCCGGTGGAACTGCCTGTCCAGATCCATCAGCCACTCGGGATCGCCCATCGCCGCGCGCATCCCGTCGGCGAGATCGAGCAGCGCGCGGGCCTCGGCGTCGTCGCGCCGGATGGCCGCGAGCGTCACGATGCGCGTCTCGATCGTGCGCCGCACGTCGTAGATCTGCTGGATGTTGATCTGATCGGTATGGACGCCGTGCTCGATCATCAGCGACATAGCGCCGTGATCGATCTGCGAGACGGTGGCTCGGCGGCCCGTGTTCAAACCGATGATCCGCATGGCCTGGAGCGAAAGGAACGCCTCGTGCACGACAGCGCTGGACACCCGGGTCCTTGAGGTCGGTCATCGCGATCTTGCCTCATCTGGCGCGAGCCTATCCTTATACGGCGGTCTTGGGCCGGGAGAAAGCGGCGTTCACGGGTCCAGGGGCGGCAAGGATCGACTGTGCAACTTCGGATGTCGCACTGTGCGACAATTGTATTTATCTGATTAGAAAGAGATAATTTCGGTGAATTAGGGAAATCTTCAGTATGGTTACTCGGGCGGACCGCCGTGCGTCGGTGATCGACAGCCGTGCCGTTTCTCGACCGACGGCGACGACCTTCACTATGGTGTCGATATGAACTGGTCGGTGCGGTATACTCCGCAAATTAGCCCGGAGGCGCCCGATCTCGGGCCGCGCGGCGGCGCCACAAGAAGCTCACGTTGGAGTTACATCCCT
>JBBRUZ010000006.1:0-39688 GCA_038247355.1 Rhodobacterales bacterium | reverse complement strand
TGCTGGCCAAGGTCAGCGGCGATATCGTACTCTTCTTCATGGTGTTGCTTCCCCTTGGATTGAACACCCCAAGCCTACGGCTCGAGGGAAGCAACGCCACCCTTCACCTTTCCAATTTCAACATCGAACGGGACATCCCCGCCAGGACTCGCGGCGCCTCTTCCGCCACGCGTTGTCGGCGACCATGATCTCGAGATCGAGCAGCTCGCTTTCCATCTCCAGCAGCGTCTTTGCGGTCCGGGGCGCCATCGCCAATTTCCTTTTCCGGGTGTGAACTGGTAGCCATTCTGCCCGGCGCGCATTAACTTTGCCCGAGCGTGCGCGCGTAGCCGCGGACCGACAACGAAACGACTGCGAAAGTACTACACCGCAAAGCGCCCTCCGTCCGCCGGTTGACGCCCCCAACAGGAGCCCCCGCCCATGCTCGGCCTCGGCCTGATCACGTTTCTCATCGTCGGCCTCGCCGCCGGCTACATCGCCGCGCGCATCACCGGCGAGACCCATACGCTGTTGCAGAACCTCGCGACCGGGGTCGTCGGAGCGCTGCTCGGCGGCGTCCTGTTCTGGATCGTCGGCCTTCGCGCCACCGGCCTTGTCGGTGCGCTGGTGGTCGCGACCGTAGGTTCGGTCGTCCTTCTCTATCTGCTTGATCGCTATCACAAACCACGCTGACGCGACGGAACGCTTCGCCTTCCGGAGCGTTATTCGCAATCTCGAAACCAAAGGAAAAATCATCATGTCAGGTCTCGGCTGGCTCAGCTTTCTTCTCGTCGGCCTCATCGCGGGCTGGATTGCCGAACAGGTCATGTCCCGCAGCCACGGACTGATCACGAACCTCGCTGTCGGGGTCATCGGCGCCTATCTCGGCGCGTTCCTGTTCAGCCTCGTCGGCGTCTCGAGCACCGGCGGCATCATCGGGGCCCTGGTAGTCGCCACGATCGGCGCGATCGTCCTGCTCGCCATCGTCGGCTTCTTCCGTCGCCGCGCCTGAGCGCGCGCAGCACACTGACTTCGGCGCGGATATCTCGCGCCGGATCAACAGCTTGCGGTGTACGCAAGGTCCCGCGCACCGCAAGCGCTGATAGCCTGTGCCGCCCGAACGGCGGGATTTCGGGCTTTCGTCGTCGCGGGTTTCGGCCTATCTGATGGCGATGAAAACCAAGGCGCTTGCCTTTTCCGTCCACCTTCTGACCGGCTCGGGCGCGGCCCTCGCGCTGATGGCGCTGGTCGCGGCGACCCAAGGCAACTGGCGGCTGATGTTCGGCTGGCTCGGAATCGCGCTGATCGTCGACGGCGTCGACGGCCCGCTCGCACGCAAGGTCGACACCAAGAAAAACGCCGCGAACTGGGACGGCTCGATCCTCGATCTGGTGATCGACTACCTCACGTACGTGTTCATCCCAGCCTATGCGCTGATCTATTCCGACTTGCTGCCTTCGCCGTGGGGCCTCGGCGCCGCGCTTCTGATCGCGCTCACCGGCGTCGTCTACTTCGCCGACGTCCGGATGAAGGCCCGCGACAACTGCTTCGTCGGCTTTCCCGCCTGCTGGCAGATGGTCGTGCTGGTCTTTCTCGTCTTCTCGCCGCCGGTCTGGGCGACACTCGCGATCATCGCCGCACTCGCCCTCGCGCAGTTCACCGGGCTGAAGTTCATTCACCCGATACGCACGACCCGATGGCGCGCCCTCAACCTGCCGGTCGTGATCGTCTGGGTCGTCCTCGCCGGCTGGTCGGCGTGGGAGAACTTCGATCCCGAGCCGGCGGTCCATCTTGGCCTGCTGATCACGAGCCTGTGGATCCTGCTCGTCGGGATCGTGATGCAGGCGCTGCCGGTCCGCAGCACAGTGCCCAGCGAATAGCTCAGCCGAGCGCCGCGTCGCAACGCGCGCATACCGCCGCATGGCGGTGGCGCCCCACGTCCGGCAGCACCCTCCAGCACCGCGCGCATTTGGCTCCGGCCGCGAGCAACGGAACGACGGCGATCCCGGCCGCGTCCTCCAGCCGAAACGCGCCGTCCGGGACCGCGTCAGTGTTGACCGTCAGGTCCGAAGTGATACAGACATCGGCGAAATCGACGCTCGAAAGCACCTCGGCCGCGCCCGCGTCAGCGAGGTACACCACCGGCGCCGCCTCGAGGCTCGCCCCGATCCGCTTCTCTCGCCGTTCGACCTCCAACGCGCCGGTCACGACGCGCCGCGCCGCCCGGACCGTCTCCCACTTCGACGCGAGGCCCGGATCGAACCACGCGCCCTGCGTCGGGGGGAAATCCACCAGATGCACGGAACTCTGCTCGCCCGGATGCCGCTCCAGCCAGACCTCCTCCATGGTGAACGGCAGCATCGGCGCGAGCCAGGTGACGATGCGCTCGAAAAGCGCGTCGAGCACGGTGCGGGCCGCCCTTCGCCGCGAGCTGTCGGCCACATCGCAGTAGAGCGCGTCCTTGCGGATGTCGAAGTAGAACGCCGAAAGATCGACCGTGCAGAACTGGAACAGCGTCTGGAACACCGACTGGAAGTCGTAGGTTGTGTAACCTTCGCGGACCTGACCGTCGAGTTCCGAGAGCCGATGCAGCACCCAGCGGTCGAGCTCGGGCATGTCCTGCGCCGCGATGCGCTCGGCCGGCTCGAAGCCGTCGAGCGCGCCGAGCAGGAAGCGCAGCGTGTTGCGCAAACGACGATAGCTGTCGGCGACGTTCTTCAGGATTTCCGGCCCGATGCGGAGGTCCGCAGTATAGTCGGCCTGCGCCACCCAGAGCCGCAGGATATCGGCGCCGTATTGCTTAATGACATCCGCGGGCGCTGTGGTGTTGCCGACGGATTTCGACATCTTCAGGCCGTTCTCGTCGAGCGTGAAGCCGTGGGTCAGCACCGCCTCGTAGGGCGCGCGGCCCATCGTGCCGCAGGCCTGAAGCATCGAGGAATGGAACCAGCCGCGATGCTGGTCGGTCCCCTCGAGATAGAGGCTCGCGGGCCAGAGCCCGTCGGTGCGGTCGCGCAGCGCAAACGCATGCGTGGACCCTGAATCGAACCAGACGTCGAGGATGTCGGTGACCTGCTCCCATTCCGCTGGATCGTAGTCGTTGCCAAGAATGCGGGCCTTTGCGCCGTCCGCATACCAGGCGTCGGCGCCCTCGGCTTCGAAGGCGGCCTTGACGCGCGCGTTGACAGCCGGATCGCGCAGGATCTCGACCCGGCCCTCCCCGAGGCGCTTGACGAAGCATGTGAGCGGCACGCCCCAGGCGCGCTGCCGGCTGAGCACCCAGTCGGGGCGGGCCTCGATCATCGAATGCAGCCGGTTGCGGCCGGTCTGCGGCGTCCATTCGACAAGTTCGTCGATCGAGGTCAGCGCACGCTCCCGGATAGTGGCGCCGAATTCGCCCATCCCGTCGTCGAGCGGCTTGTCGATGGCGACGAACCACTGCGGGGTGTTGCGGTAGATGACCGGGGCCTTGGAGCGCCAGGAGTGGGGGTAGGAATGCTTCAGTTTGCCCTTGGCAATTAGCGCCCCGGCCGCATGCAACGCTTTGATGACGCTTACATTAGCCGTGCCTTCTTTCCCCTCAGTGTCCAAGACCATTTGGCCACCAAAGATGGGAAGGTCTGAGCGAAAACTGCTGTCCTCCAAAATATTATAAGTCATAGGAAGGCCGTGCTTACGTCCGAGCTGGTAATCATCATCTCCGTGACTTGGGGCAGTATGCACAAATCCCGTTCCGACGTCATCAGTCACATGTTCGCCAATAAGCATCGGAACATCATAGTCCCACTCCGCCGACGCGTTCTGAAAATCTCGAAATGGATGTGCAAGCATCAAATTATTTAGCTCACCACGCTCAACGTGTCTGCGGTAGCAATACTTAGCCTTTGCCTGTTTAAAGAATCCGTCTGATAGCGTCTCCGCTACGATGACGTACTCACCTGGAACCGCCGTGGATCCCTCGAGCGCTTCGGTCACTTGGAAAAGACAGTAGAAGAACCGATCGCTAAAGGCCACGGCCCGATTTTGAGGAATCGTCCACGGGGTGGTTGTCCAGATAACGATTGATGTATCGGGGGGGAACCCTACGTGGTGACTAGTGTCGTCAAACGGAGCGGTCGGGTCGGCCATTATATTCCAGATCACGACATCTCTGCTTTGATCGATTCGAAACCGGACCCAAACCTGATGGCTCTGGTGGTCCCTGTACTCCACCTCGGCCTCGGCCAGCGCGGTCTTTTCCACCGGCGACCACATCACCGGCTTCGAGCCGAGATAGAGCGAGCCGTTCATGACGAACTTCATGAACTCGTCCGCGATGACCGCTTCGGCGTGGAAGTCCATGGTCAGATAGGGATCGTCCCAGTCGCCGGTCACGCCGAGGCGCTTGAACTCCTCGCGCTGGATCATGACCCAGCCTTCCGCAAATTTGCGGCATTCGGCGCGCAGCTCCGCCACGGGGACCGCGTCCTTGCTGAGGCCCTTGGCGCGGTATTGTTCCTCGATCTTCCATTCGATGGGCAGGCCGTGGCAGTCCCAGCCGGGGACGTAGCGCGAGTCCTTGCCCATCATCTGCTGGGAGCGGACGACGAAATCCTTGAGGATCTTGTTCAGCCCGTGGCCGATGTGCAGGTGGCCGTTGGCGTAGGGCGGGCCGTCGTGGAGGACGAACGGAACCCGGCCCTCGGCCGTCTCGCGCAGCCGTGCGTAGACGCCGATCCGCTCCCAACGCTCGAGCCAGCCCGGTTCGCGCGCGGGAAGCCCCGCGCGCATCGGAAAGTCGGTCTTCGGCAGGAACAGCGTGTCTTTGTAATCGGGCGAGTCGGCGCACATCGGGGATCAGTCCAGGATCAGGAGGGCCAGGGGCGAACGGCGCAGGTCCGGCGGTCCTGAGCAGTCAGGACGCCGGGGAGGTAATTCGGCCGATGCGGACGTCGTCCCGGAGCATGGCGCGGCTATACCGGGAGCGAAGCCGCGCATCAATCAGGATTTTTGGAACAGCCCGGTCAGCGCCCGCCCCATCAGGTTCGAGACCTTGGGGCGGGGCAGCGCCGCGAACGGCAGCGGTCGGCAGACCTCCATCGCGGCGATCCCGACGCGGGCGGTCAGCGCGCCGTTCACCACGCCCTCGCCGAAGCGCCGCGAAAGCTTGGCGAACACGTGTCCACCGGCCATCGATCCGATCATGTCATCGCCGACCGCGACGGCGCCGGTGGCGAGCAGATGCCCCGCGACCTCGCGCAGCAGCCGGACCGAGCCGAAGAGGCCCGCGTGGGCCCCGTAGACCTCGGCGATGTGGCGGATCATCCGGATGTTCTGCGAGGCGGCGGCGAGCACGTCGATCATTGCGATGGGCACGAGGGCGGTCGCCGCGGCGACGGTCCGGGCGGCGGCCTCGATCTCGCGTCGCGCGGCGGCGTCGAGCGGGGCGAGCAGATGACGTTCGGTGAGATGGACGACCGCATCCGCGTCGAGCACGCCGACGCGGTCCCGCGCGAGCGTTTCGCGCGACCACCGGAGTTCCGGGCGCCCCGCGTAGAACGTCTCCAGCCGTGTGGAAAGTGCTACGGCCGCGCTGGGGTCGGCGAGCGAGACCGCGGCGATGGCTTCGGCACGAAACCGGTCGATCCGCGCGAGCTTGCGGAAAGCGAGCAGTTCACGGGCGATCTGGGCCGCCACGATCAGCGCGAGGAGCGCCGTGAGGGAGAGCGCGATCAGGCCGAGGATCTCGTTGCGGGCGAGCAGGGCTGCGATGTAGTCGTAGGCGGCCAACGTGATCACGAAGCTGAGCAGGCTGCCCGCCACCGGCCAGAACCAGCCGCGGCGGCCCCCGGGCCGCGCGGCGAGTTCGGCCATGCGGACCATCGCTTCGCCGGTGGGAGCGTCCTCGGGTTGCGGCGCGTCCTCGGGTCGGGCGCCCGCAGGCTCGAGGTCGGCCGCGTCGATCACGAACGGGTCGGAGGGGCGGGTCATGTCAGGCGGTCTCCGATCAGGAATTCCGCGGCGCGGTCGAGGCGAATGTGGGGCGGCCCCTCCCCGGGCGCGAGCGACAGGCGGGGCGGGGCGAAGCGGGTGACGCTGTAGGCGGCGTCGAGCCAGTGACCGGCGCCCTGGCGGGCGGGGACGAGCAGCGCCGCGGGGTCTTCGGGCAGATTGCCGGGGAACAGCGCCGCCTCCTTGCCGGTGTCGAGCAGGCGCCCGCGGACGACGTCGACCGCGACGCCGTTGCGCGGGATGGTTTGTTCCACGGTGGCGCGCAAGCTCGCGATCGACAGCGCGTGCGTCTCGGCGCCGCGGAACCGGGCGCGGCGCCGGGCCTCGGCGACAAGCGCCTCGGTGATGGCCGCGAGCCGGGGATGCTGGGTGTGGTGGAGGTGGTCGGCCTTGGTGGCGGCGAACAGGATGCGGTCGATGCGCTTGCCCAGGAACGGAGCGAGCCACGAACTGGCGCCGGGGCGGAACGTCGCGAGGATTTCCGCCATTGCGGTGCGCAGGTCCTCCAGCGCGCGGGGGCCGTCGTGGATCGCGCCGAGCGCGTCGATCAGGACGATCTGGCGGTCGAGCCGCGCGAAATGGTTTCGAAAGAACGGCGCGACGACGAGGCGCTTGTAGGCCTCGAAGCGATCCTCGACGGCGCGCCACAGCGAGTTGGCGGGGGCCCGGCCGGGGCGTGGCAACGGCGAGAAGGTGAGGGCCGGGGAGCCTTCGAGATCGCCGGGCATCAGGAACCGACCGGGAGCGACGCTGGAGAGGCCGGATTTGCGGGCCGATCCGAGATAGTCGGTGAAGCGGCCGGCGAGGGCGCGGGCGCTCGCCTCGTTCAGCGGCGCCGCGGGATCGGCGGACGCCAGCGCGGCTAGCCAGGCGCCGGCATGGGCGGCGCGGGCCGGCGTCCGGCTGGCGGCAAGCGCGCCCGCGGACCAGTCGGCGAAGCCCTGGGACATCAGCGGCAGGTCGAGCAGCCATTCGCCGGGATAGTCGGTGATGTCGAGATGGACGGTCCGGGGGCCGCCGAGCCCGGTGAAGAAGCCGCTGGGCGCCACGCGCAGCGACAGGCGGAGCGTCGAGATCGAGCGGGTGCTTTCGGGCCAGTGCGGCTCGGGGCCGGTGAGGGCGGCGAGATGGTCCTCGAAGGCGAAGCGCGGAATGCCGTGGTCGGGCTGGGGCTGGAGATAGGCGGCCAGGATGCGGCCCTCGGCGGCGGCGCGAAGCTGGCCCATCCGGCCGCGGTCGAGCAGGTTCGCGACGAGCGAGGTGATGAATACGGTCTTGCCTGCGCGGCTGAGGCCAGTCACACCGAGACGGATCACCGGGTCGAAGACTTCGGTGACGTCGCGGTAGGTGTCTTCAACCTGCCGGGTCAGGCGGTCGGTCAGGCGGGTCAGGTTCACGCGGGGCGTCCTCGTGCGGCGGATCGGTCGGAGGTAATGGCTTTGGCGGCGGGCCGCAACGCCGTGCGGCTTGGCGGCGGGCGCTCGGCGGGGTAGGGGCGGAGCGTCATGCCCAGATACGCGCTCAGAATCGAATACGACGGCGGACCCTTCGCGGGCTGGCAACGTCAATCGGCTTCGCCGAGCGTGCAGGGAGCGCTGGAGGCCGCGGTGGCCCGGTTGCAGCCCGGCGGCGCGACGGTCAGCGGGGCGGGGCGGACCGATGCCGGGGTGCATGCGACGGGGCAGGTCGCGCATGTCGACCTGGTGCGGGACTGGACGCCCTGGCGACTTCGCGAGGCCATGAACGCGCATCTGCGGCCGCATCCGGTGGCGGTGGTCGAGGCGGCGGTCGCGCGCCACGACTTCCACGCCCGGTTCAGCGCGATCGAGCGGCGGTATCTGTTCCGGCTGATCTCGCGGCGGGCGCCGTTGGCGCGGGATCGCGGGCGAGCCTGGCGCGTGGGGCAGGAGTTGGATGTGGCCGCAATGCGCGAGGGCGCCACGCATCTGGTCGGGCGCCATGACTTCACCACGTTCCGGTCCTCGATCTGTCAGGCCGACAGTCCGTTGCGGACGCTGGACGAGTTGAGCGTCGAGGTTCTCGACTATCCGGGAGGGGCCGAGTTGCGGTTCCGGCTGCGGGCGCGGTCGTTCCTGCACAATCAGGTGCGCAGCATCGTCGGCACGCTGGAGCGGGTCGGGGCCGGCGCGTGGTCGCAGCACCGGGTGGCGGAGGTCCTGGCGGCCCGGGACCGCGCCGCCTGCGGACCGGTCTGTCCGCCCGAGGGATTGTATCTCGCGGCGGTGACTTACCCGGTCGATCCTTTCATGCAGGGCGGACAGGAAGGTGTCGAATAAGTGCAATCGGCATGTCTTGCCACAGGCACGCACTCTCCGAGCGAGCAGGGCGTTTCAACCGCCGTATCCGTCGCACCGCACCGCCGATCGACGTCGGGCGACAGGGTCTTTCGGACGGCCGGCGAAACCGCCTATCATCGGGGCGGGACGCGACAGGGGCGACGCTTCGCTCGAGCGAACGCCATTCAATCCGGGTCGGGACCGCCAGATGAACGGGTGCGGGCAGGGTGAGCCGACATGACCGCCCGGCTGATGATCCAGGGTGCGGGATCGAACGTCGGCAAGTCGCTGCTGGTCGCGGGCCTGTGTCGGGCCTTCGTGCGGCGCGGGCTGAGCGTTCGGCCGTTCAAGCCGCAGAACATGTCCAATAACGCCGCCGTGACCGCGGACGGCGGCGAGATCGGGCGGGCGCAGGCGCTGCAGGCGCTCGCCTGCCGGGTTGCGCCTTCGGTGCACATGGGCCCGGTGCTGCTCAAGCCCGAATCCGAGACCGGCGCGCAGGTGGTGGTGCAAGGGCGACGCGTCGCGACCGTCCGGGCGCGCGACTACGCCGCGATGAAGCCGGGGCTGATGGCGTCGGTGCTGGAAAGCTTCGAGCGGGTGTCGCAAGCCGCCGATCTGGTGATCGTGGAAGGCGCGGGCAGCCCGGCGGAGGTGAACCTGCGCGCCGGCGATATCGCGAACATGGGATTTGCGCGGGCGGCGGGCGTGCCGGTGTTGCTGGTCGGCGACATCGACCGAGGCGGCGTCATCGCGCAGATCGTCGGTACGAAAGTCGTGCTCGACCCCGCGGATGCGGCGATGATCGGCGGCTTCCTGATCAACAAGTTCCGGGGCGATCCGAGCTTGTTTGACGACGGCTATCGCTTCATCGCCGCGCGCTCGGGATGGCCCGGGTTCGGCGTGGTTCCCTGGTTCGCCGACGCGCATCGGCTGCCGGCGGAGGACGCGCTCGACCTGGGGCGACCGATCCCGGGCGAGTCCCCTGGGGGTGGGGCGCTCCATATCGTCGTGCCGGGCTTCGCGCGGATCGCGAACTTCGACGATCTCGATCCGCTGGCCCAGGAACCGGGAGTTCGGCTCGAGATGATCGCGGCGGGGCGGCCGTTGCCGGCGGAGGCGAACCTCGCGATCCTGCCGGGGAGCAAATCGACGCGCGCGGATCTGGCGTTCCTCCGGTCGCAGGCATGGGATCTCGATCTCGCTGCGCTGCTGCGGCGCGGTGGGCGGGTGCTGGGGCTCTGCGGCGGATATCAGATGCTGGGGCGGCGGATCGTCGATCCCGACGGCGTTGAGGGGCCGCCGGGAGAAATGACGGGGCTGGGGCTGCTCGAGGTCGACACGGTGATGAGCCCCGAGAAGCGGCTGCGCGTGACGCAGGCGCGGCACATGGCGAGCGGCGCTACGGTCGACGGATACGAGATCCATGTCGGGCGAACCGACGGCCCGGACCGCGCGCGGCCGATGTTCGATGTGGCGGGGCGGCCCGAGGGCGCGATGTCGCCCGACGGACGAGTGATGGGCAGCTACCTGCACGGGATGTTCGCGGCTGACGACTTTCGCTCGGCGTTCCTGACCGGGCTCGGGGGCGCCGCGTCCGACTTGCGGTTCGCGGCGGGGGTGGAGGTTACGCTCGACCGCCTGGCGGACCATCTGGAGGCGTTCGTGGACTGCGACGCGTTGCTGCGGCTGGCAGAGCGAGCGCGATGAGCGGCGGATTGAACGGGTCCGCGTGGAGGCCGATGTCGTCTTCGAGCGACTAGGTCGGGGAACGGAACCCCGGGCAAGCCGGGCGGCTCAGGCGGGACGATAAGTAAAGGACGCGAAATCAGCGAGGCGGGCGCGGCTGGACGTGTCGAAGGCGGTCATACCGACGAAGGCCCCGGTGACGAGGCATTCTCGCCCCGGCCCGCCTCGTCCGACATCAGGCTCGCGTCGGTTCCGGGCCGATGGGCGTCGAGGCGCCGTCCGAGCGGGTAGGGGTTTAAGCCGGGCAGAACGGGTTGCGGATCAAGGGGTGGCGTGCGCGGGTTCGAGCAGCAAGGCTTGCGCCTCCTCGGGGCCGAGCGGGGCGGGACGCGTGCAGGTGCTGGTGAGCGCGATGAACGCCCCGGTTTCGCCCGATCGCAGGATCGCCGTCATCACCTCGATGCCGTGGAGCGCGCGGTCGATCGAGCAGCGGGCGTCACGCCCCGCGAGGATCGCCTGAGCCATGTCCGCGACGCCCGCGGCGCGGTAGTTGGCGCGCGGACCGCTCGGGTGGGTCTGGTTGTCGACGCCGAACGGATGGATCCAGGGGGCGACCGGCGCGATCTCGGGGCCGCGACCGGCGAGCTCGAGCACGCCGCCGAAGAAGTTGGGGTCCGGGACGAACAGCGAACCTTCGGTTCCGTAGATCTCCATGTTGGCGTGGCGATGCGCCCAGACATCCCAGCTGGTGGACAGCGTCACAGTGGCGCCGCTGGCGAATTCCAGCAGCGCGTGAATGTTTGTCGGCGTTCTGACCGGTATGGTCTCGCCTGCGCGCGGCCCCGCGGTCAGGATCGTGCGGGTGGGCGTCGCCATCGTCGCGAGCGCGCCGACGCGGGCGATCGGGCCGATCAGGTTGATCAGGTTCGCGATGTAGTAGGGGCCGAGGTCGAGCATCGGGCCGCCGCCGGGCAGGAAAAAGAAGTCCGGGTTGGGGTGCCAGTGTTCCATGCCGTGCGACATGACATGCGCCGAGCCCGCGACGACCGCGCCGATGGCGCCGTCGTCGATCAGCTTGCGCGCCTGCTGGTGCGCGCCGCCGAGGAAGGTGTCCGGCGCGCTGCCCATCGTCAGGCCGCGGGCGCGCGCTGCGTCGCGCAACGTCACACCGTCGGCGAGCGACAGCGCGAGCGGCTTCTCGGAATAGACGTGCTTGCCGCGCTCCAGCGCCGCTTTCGAGACGGGGAAATGCGCGTCGGGGATCGTCAGGTTGACGATGATGTCGATGTCGGGCGCGGCGAGGATTTGTTCGACGCTGTCGGCGCGGACATCGAACTCCGCTGCGCGAGCCTCGGCCGCCGCCGGGTTCACGTCGGCGCAGGCGCGGATCTCGATGCCGCGAAATAGCGGTCCGAGGGTGAAGTAGGTGGTCGAGATGTTGCCGCAGCCGATGATGCCGACGCTGAGGATTCCGGTCATGGTTCTGGTCCTTCAGTGTGCGTTGGCGGCGGCGAGCGAGCGCTCGGCGAAGCGGCGGTCGTTGCTGGGATTGTCGTGCTCCATGATGTAGTTGCGCGCTGGAGTGCTGCGCAGCGCGGTCATCAGGCGCTTCCAGTCGACGGCGCCCTGGCCGACGTCGGCCCAGCCGTCCTCGGAGGCGTTCTCGCCGGCGGGCGCGATGTCCTTGACATGGACCGCGGTGATCCGGGGTCCGAATTCGGTGATCCAGTGCAAGGGATCGCCGCCGCCCTTGATGACCCAGGCGATGTCGGCCTCCCATTCGAGATCAGGGCCGCCCTCGAAGATCGCGACCTGCGGGACGGCGCCGTCGCGCAGCGTCTCGAATTCGAACGCGTGGTTGTGCCAGCCGAAGCCGAGACCGTCCGCGCGGTACGGGGCGGAGGCCTTCTGCAGCCGCTGGCCGAACTCCGCATAGCCCTTGCCGGTGTCGGGGCGCTGGTCGGGTGGCAGAAACGGGCAGTAGATCGTCTCGAGCCCCAGCGCATGGGCGATGTCGAGGACGCCGGCGGGGTCCTGCTCCAGCTGGTCGATACCGAAGTGTCCGGTGGGCATCTTCAGGCCGCTGGCGGCGAGGTTGGCCTTTAGCTCGTCGACGAGCGCCGGGTTGGCGTAAAGCGCGCCATACCCCTCGACGCCCTTGTAGCCGAGTTCCGCGAGCATGGTCAGCGTGTCGGCGAGCGGCGGGAAGTTGCGCGAGCTGTAGAGCTGGTAGGAGAAATCGGTCATGTGGGGCCTCGGGGGGGTTGTGCGCTGGACCACAGGTCGCGCGCGGTGAGTGTGACGGTCGACGGATCGCCGTGGCGGGGCGTGAACGCGATCTCCGCCGGATGGCCGGGAAGGACCGTGACGGCGTTGGTCGAGAAGCGGCCGGGGCGGTTGGCCTCCAGTGTGACGAAGAGGCCGAGCGCCTGTGCGGCGACGGTCGCGACGAGCGCGCCGTCGCGGGGTTGCGTGGTGATCGTGAGGCGCGGGTCGCAGAGATCGAGCGCCTTGTAGCGGACCGGCGAGGCGTGGTCGGCGCCGGTCGCGCCGTTCGAGGCGCGCCAGCGGAACATGAGGATCTCGCCTCGGCGAAGGGCGTCGGGCGGCAGGGTGGAGACGGTCGCCGCCGCGTCGGGGGCACGCGACTATCGACGGCGGCGAGGGATCGGGTCGCGCCGGCCATGTCGACCGCGAAACTTTCCAGCGTTATATCAGTATGTTTCGCCGTGTCATTGACAGCCGACATCTGGAACCCGCCGTCCTCGGGGATCGCCGCGACGGTCACGGCGGCGAAGAAACGGCGCGCCATGTGGTGCAGCAGCTTCCAGCCGCCGCCGTAGTCGAGGCTCGACCAGCTTGCGACCGGCCAGGTGTCGTTAAGCTGCCAGACGAGCGCGCCCATGCAATGCGGCTTGAGGCTGCGCCAGTAGTCGACCGCGGTCTTGATGGCGAGGCCTTGCTGGACCTGGCTCAGCCAGACGAAGTTGTCGAAACCGTCGGGGAACCGGAAGTAGCGGAACATCGTCTCGGCGATGCGGGCGTTGCCCCCGGCGTTCTTCTGATGGCTCTCGGTCACCGGGCTTGCGATATTGAGATCGGCCTCGTCGGCGAAGGAGCGGATGACGTCCATCGACGCGTAGGACTGGAAGCCGAACTCCGAACAGAACCGCGGCTTGACGTCGCGGTAGTGCTCGAAGTCGCGGCCCTCGTGCCAGACCGACCAGAAGTGCATTTCGCCGCTGGTGTCGTCGTGCCACGTGTCTCCGAAGCTTATCGGTCCAGGCGAGGGGCTTGAGGGCCACCAGTTGGCCAGCGGGAGCACACGCTTCAGCGCGCTCTCCAGCGTGCGGTTCAGGCGGTCGTAGGCGACAAGGTAGCGGTCGCGGTTGGCGCGGCTTTCAGGGAACCACAGCAGCGCGCCGAGCAGTTCGTTGTCGCCGCACCAGAGTGCGACGTGGTGGCCGATGCGGGCGGCCTGATGTTCGGCCTCCCAAGCCGCCTCGGCGAGGAAGGCCTCGGTGGCCGGATAGAGGTGGCAGGCGAACATGAAGTCCTGCCAGACGAGGATGCCGAGTGCGTCGCAGGCCTCGTAGAAGCTGGCGGGCTCGTAGCGTCCGCCGCCCCAGACGCGGCTCATGTTCATGTTCGCGTCGGCGGCCGATTGCAGCAGGTCGCGCGTGGCGGCTGGCGTGATGTGGCCGGGCAGCCCGTCGGCGGGGATCCAGTTCGCGCCGCGGGCGAAGACGTCGCGGCCGTTGACGGCGAGCTTGAAGCTGCGGCCCACCGCGTCAGGCTCGGAGACGAGGCGGATGTCGCGCAGCGCGAGCGGGAAGACGCGGGTCCTGTCGCCGACGGTGACGCGCAGGCCGTGGATCACGGGCTCACCGATGCCCAGCGGCTGCCAGAGCGCGGGGTCGTGCAGCGTCAGATGGGCGAGGAGAGCGCCGGCGCGCGGATCGGCGCCGCCGACCGCGACCGCGCCGCCGATCTCGATGCGCCAGTCCACCGCCTCCTCCGCAAAACCGCGCAGGCGGACCTCGACCTCCAGATCGACGCGGCCGGGCGCGTGTGCCTGCGTGATCGTCGCCCCGGCGATCTCACCCTCGGGGCCGACGAGCCGGATGGCGCCGTAGACGCCGACCGGGGCGAGCGCAATGGTCCAGTTCCAGCCGAAGTCGCATTGCGGCTTGCGCAGCATGTTGCCGTTCGGGATCGGGCAGTTGGCGACGCTCCACGGCACGAAATAGGGTTGTGCGGCCTGCAGCGCGTCGGCGGCGCGGGGGTTCGAGCGCAGCACGACGTCGATGCGGTTCCGCCCCTGCGCCATTGCTGTCGTGACGTCGATCACGTGCTCGCGGAAGGCTGACGCCGTCTCGACGATCGCGGCCCCGTTCAGCCGCACCTCCGCGACGGTGTCCAGACCATCGACCACCAGCGTCCAAGGCCCGTGCCCGCGCAGGTCGAAGTCGCGGCTCAGAATCCAGTCGCGGTCCGCCACCCAGCGCGCGGCGTACTCGTTGCGCCCGATGTAGGGGTCGGGAATGCGCCCGGCCTCGACCAGCGCCGTATGCACGTCGCCAGGCACGCGCATCGATAGCTGCTGACCGCCCTCTGCATCGGCGAGGGTCCAGTTTCCGGCAAGGTCGATCATCAGAGGCGCTGTTCGGTCTGCTTGTCAAAGAGGGACGACTTGGAGATGTCGGGAA
This sequence comes from Rhodobacterales bacterium, assembly GCA_038247355.1. GTDB lineage: Bacteria > Pseudomonadota > Alphaproteobacteria > Rhodobacterales > Rhodobacteraceae > Amaricoccus. The sequence continues at coordinate 25,023 of JBBRUZ010000006.1, read as the reverse complement.
CGAGCCGCACCTGCTGGCCGGGCTGGAGCCCGTGCTCGGCGATGGCCCGCACCGAGACGGTATGGCCGGCCATCTTCAGCCAGACGAGGCTGTCCGAGTCCATCGGCTCGTCGATGTCGACGGTGGCCGGAACGCCCACGGCGTCGGCGTCGGCACTGGCGGGCCGGATCGCCACATGCTCGGGTCGGATGCCGAGAACCGCGTCGCGCCCGCCGGCGGGATGGGCGTTCCCGTCATAGCCGGCAAGGGCGATCTGCGTGTCGCCCGTCGCGAACACCGGCCCCGTCGGCCCGTCCTCCACCCGGCCCTCGAGCATGCTCATCGCGGGCGAGCCGATGAAGGCGGCGACGAACAGGTTGGCCGGCTTGTTGTAGATGGTCTTCGGGTCGGAGAGTTGCTGGATTAACCCGCCGCGCATCACGGCGATGCGGTCGGCCAGCGTCAGCGCCTCGATCTGGTCGTGGGTGACATAGACCATCGTGTTCTTCAATTGCGCATGCAGGCGCTTGATCTCGATCCGCAATTCGGAGCGCAGCTTCGCGTCGAGGTTTGACAGCGGCTCGTCGAACAGGAACACATCGACGTCGCGCACCAGCGCCCTGCCGATGGCGACGCGCTGGCGCTGGCCGCCCGACAGCGCGGCGGGCTTGCGCTCGAGCAGCGGCTCGATCTGGAGAATGCTGGCCGCGCGGGCGATGCGCTTGTCGATTTCCGCCTTCGGCAGGCGGGCGTTCTTCAGGCCGAAGCTGAGGTTTCCGCGCACGGTCATCTGCGGATAGAGCGCGTAGGACTGAAACACCATTCCGATGCCGCGGTCCTTGGGCTCCTCCCAGGTGACGTTCTTGCCGTTGATGTGGATCTGCCCGTCGGTGATGTCGAGAAGGCCCGCGATGCAGTTCAGCAGTGTGGACTTGCCGCAGCCCGAGGGGCCGAGCAGCACGATGAACTCGCCTTCCGCCACGTCGATGTTGAGCTTGTTCAGCACGTTGACTGAGCCAAAGGTCAGCGTGAGATCCTTGATGACGATGCTGGACACGGGGTTGTTTATCCTTTGACCGCGCCGGCGGCGATGCCGCGGACAAACAGCTTGCCGGAGATGAAGTAGATAATCAGCGGGACGACCCCGGTCAGGATCGTCGCCGCCATGTTGACGTTGTATTCCTTCACGCCCTGCACCGAATTGACAATGTTATTGAGCTGGACGGTCATCGGATAGTATTCCGGTCGCGTGTAGACGACCCCGAAGAGGAAATCGTTCCAGATGCCTGTGACCTGCAGGATGATCGCCACGACGAAGATCGGCAGCGCCATCGGCAGCATGATCTTGAAGTAGATCCCCCAGAACCCGGCGCCGTCGACGCGGGCGGCCTTGAACAGCTCCTCCGGAACCGATGTGAAGTAGTTGCGGAAAAGCAGCGTCAGGATCGGCATCCCGAAGATCGTGTGCACGATCACGAGGCCGGTCAGCGTGCCGTAGATGCCCAGTTCACGCAGAAGGATCACGATCGGGTAAAGCATTACCTGGTAGGGAATGAATGCGCCGAAGATCAGGATGGTGAAGAACAGCTGCGCTCCCTTGAAGCGCCAGTTCGCCAGCGCGTAGCCGTTCACGCTCGCGATCGCGATCGACAGGATCACGCTCGGCACGGTGATCCGCACCGAATTCCAGAAGCCGCGCGACAGTCCGTCGCAATTGAGGCCCGTGCAGGCTTCCTGCCAGGCCTTGACCCACGGCTGGAACGTGATCTCCATCGGCGGTGAAAAGATGTTGCCGAGCCGGATCTCGGGCATGCCCTTCAGCGACGTCACGATCATCACGTAAAGCGGCAGCAGGTAATAGACCGAGACGACGAACAGCGTGCCGTAGAGCATTATGTTGCGCCCCGACAGCGTGCGGCGCGGCCGGGCGCCGCGGGGCTGGTCGCGGGTGATAAGCGCGCCGCCGATGACGGCAGGTCCGAGGGTCGCTGGATTAGACACGCTTCTTGCCTCCGAATTCGAGGTAGGCCCAAGGCACGACGATGATCGCGACCGACAGCAGCATCATCGTCGAGGCGGCGAAGCCCTGCCCGAGGTTCTGGGCGCGGAACATGAAGTCGTAGACGTATTTCGCGGGCACTTCCGAGGCGATGCCCGGTCCGCCGCCCGTCTGGGCGACGACGAGGTCGTAGAGCTTGACTATGCCGGACGTGATGATGACGAGCGTGGTGATGAACACCGGGCGCATCATCGGGATGACGACGAAAAGGTAGGTCTTCCACATCGGGATGCCGTCGATGCGTGTGGCCTTCCAGATGTCCTCGTCGATGCCGCGAAGCCCGGCGAGCATCAGGCACATGATCAGCCCGGTGCCCTGCCACAGCCCCGCGATCAGCACGCCGTAGATGACGATGTCGGCGTTGTAGAGCGGGTCGAACGTGAAGCTTGAAAAGCCGAGGCCGCGGACGACCTTTTGCACCCCGAACTCCGGGTTGAGGATCCACTGCCACACGAGCCCGGTGACGATGAAGCTGAGCGCGAACGGATAGAGCAGGATCGTGCGGAACGTGTCCTCGAAGCGGATCTTCTGGTCGAGCAGCGCCGCGAGAACGAAGCCGATCACGAGGCTGAAGATCAACGAGAGCACGCCGTAGATCGCCAGGTTCTCAATCGATACGAGCCAGCGCTCGGCGGACCACAGCCGCTCGTACTGCTCGAACCCGACGAACCGGAGCCGCGGCAGCAGGCGCGAGTCGGTGAACGAATAGACGACGGTCCAGATCGTGCCGCCGACGAACACGACGAGCGCGGTCAGGACCATCGGGATCGAGGCGATCTTGGCGCTCAGGTTTCTGAACAGCTGACTGGGACGCGATTGCGCGGCCATGCGGAGCCTCCCCCTTTTTGCAGCGAACAATCGGCGCGCTGACCCGTCGCGGGCTGGCGCGCCGGCCTGGATCGGCTTTCCCGGTCAGTCGGCGCTGGCGATGATCTCGGCCCAGCTTTCCTGCGCGTCCGCGGGGGTCAGGCTCATGTCGCTGAAGAACTGGCTCAGCAGGTCCTCAAGTTGGGTGTTGGTGTCCGGCGTGATCAACTGGTCGGTGCTGATCACGACGTCGCCGCTCGAGACGATGTCGAGGCCCTTCTGCATGCAGTCGTTGGCCGCGGACATGTCGATGTCGCCGCGCACCGGCAGCGAACCCTTCTTGAGGTTGAACGCCACCTGCGTTTCGGGCGCGAGCATCACGCGGGCGAGCTCCGCCTGCGCCGCCGAGATCTCTTCGTCTTCGATCAGCGGGAAATAGAACGCGTCGCCCGCCGTGCCGAGCGTCGCGTTCATCCCCAGACCCGGCAGGCAGGAGTAATCCTGGTCGGCGACTTCGCCCGCGACCTGGAACTCGCCCTGAGCCCAGTCGCCCATGATCTGGCCGCCCGCCTGATCGGTGATGACGAGGTTCGTCGCCTCATTCCAGTCCTGCACCGTCGACTTCGAGGCCAACTGCCGGGCCTGGTCGGCGGCCTGCCAGATCGCAGCCATCTCCGGTCCGCGCGCCACTTCGGCGTCCTTGTCGACGAACAGCTTTTTGTAAAGGTCAGTGCCGCCGATCGCGAGGATCATCACGTTGAACGCGCCCGAGGTCTGCCACGGCTGCTTGCCCATCGCGAGCGGGATCTTGCCCGCGGCTTCGAGCGCCGGGGCGGCGGCGACGAATTCGTCCCAGTTGGTCGGCACGGCGACGCCGGCGTCCTCGAACGCCTTGTTCGACAACCATAGCCACTGCCACGAGTGGATGTTGACCGGCACGCAATAGATCTTGCCGTCGAGCGTGCACGAGTCGAGCAACGACGGCGGGTTGACCGCCTCGGTCCAGTTGTCTGCGGTCGCGACGTCGGAGAGGTCGCGCATCAGCCCCGCTTCGACCAGCTCCTGCGCTTGCCGGCCGTGGTTGAATTGGGTCGCGGCCATCGGGTCGCCGCCGGTGATGCGGCTGATCATGATCGGGCGCGCCGTGCTTCCCGAGCCGGCGATCGCGCCGTCGACCCATTTGTTGCCGGTCGCGTCGAAGGCGCGTGCGAATTCTGCGACCGCCGCCGCCTCACCGCCGGAGGTCCACCAATGCGTTACCTCGAGATCGACCGCGAGCGCCGCACCCGGCAGCGCCGCGGAAGCTGCGACCGCCGCGATCATTGACCGAAATTTCATCAGAACCTCCCGCTTCTGTATCGTTACAGTAAAATCGTAGCCGAGCCGCGCGCAAAAGGCAATAACCGTTGCGACCGAAATTGTTACACTATTCTGTCCAGCATTCGCAGTCGCAATTCAAGCGCGGCGCGAAATCAGGTCCGGTCTGTAAACATTTAATGTCATTACCATTGTGGCCATTTCGCGCGACGGATGCCAGGCGCCGCCCGCAGCGGGTCAATGAGGGCAGTGGTCGAGACGACGCTCGCCAGCTGGTGCCTGCAACGTTTCAGATTGCAAGCGTGCGTGATGCGCCTATCTTGTGATTCGGGTCGCGACGCCTCGAAAGGCCAGCGCATGGACGATACCGCAGACCAGACCGCGCCGCCGGCGAACGCCGCCTCCGGGGCGCGGCCGACGCTGAAGACCATCGCCTACATGACCGGGCTCGGCGTCACCACGGTGTCGCGCGCGCTGAAGGACGCGCCGGACATCGGCCAGGCGACCAAGGAGCGTGTGCGGCTCGTGGCCCGGGAGATCGGCTATCGGCCCAATCGTGCCGGGGTGCGGCTGCGTACCGGCAAGACGAACGTCATCAGCCTTATCCTGTCGGTGGAGCAGGACATTCTCGGATTGACCTCGCATCTCGTCTACGGCATCTCGGAGTTCCTCGCCGGGACGCCGTACCATCTGATCGTCACGCCCTATGACCTGAAGCGCGATCCGCTCGATCCGGTCCGCTACATCGTCGAGACCGGCTCGGCGGACGGGCTGATCTTTTCGCGCACCGAGCCGAAAGACGCGCGGGTGCGGTATCTCGCCGAGCACGGCTTTCCGTTCGCCACGCATGGGCGCACCGAGATGGGCGTCGAGCATCCGTGGTTCGACTTCGACAACCAGCGCTACGCCGAGATCGCCGTCGGACGTCTCGCGGCGCGCGGGCGTCGGCGCCTGACGCTGCTGCCCCCGCCGCGGCATCTGACGTACCGACGCCACATGACCGACGGGTTCGAGGCTTCGCTGGCGCGTCTCGGCCTTTCCGAGGCGGCGGTGCGCGACGTGACGACCGACAATTCGCACGAGGAGATCGAGGCCGCGGTCCGCCGCCTTATGAGTGGCCCCGGCCGACCGGACGGCCTCGTCTGCGGAAGCGCCTCCGCCGCCATCGCCGCGATCGCCGGGGCGGAGGCGGCGGGCCTCGCGATCGGCACGGACTTCGACGTGGCGGTCAAGGAGTCGTTCGACCTGATGCGAAAGTTTCGCCCCCCGGTCATCGTGATCCATGAAAGCTTTCCCAACGCCGGACGCGGCCTCGCCGCCGCGATCTTGCGCACGATCCAGGGTCGTCCGGCGCGCGAGCTCCAGACGCTCGACACCCCGCCCGATGTCGGCATTCCGCAAAGCGCCGCCGACCTGCCGCGATCAGCATAGCCCGTCGCGCGCGGGGGAAGCGTCGCGTCGGTCCGGGCGGCGTCATTCTGGGTTGGCTGTATTCCGAGGCGCGACCCGGTTTGCGGTAACGCGCCGTTAAGCCATGCCGCGCAGGTTGACCGGGCGTCGCGTGGGTTTTTGGAGGACGAGATGACAGTCGAGTATCTGGAGTTTGGTCTGGCGGGCATCGTTCCGTTGATTATGGCTGCGGCGGTCTGGGTCCGTTGCGCATCTGCGCAACGCATACCAGTCCGCGTGATCGTCCGATCGGAAATCTGCGCGGCGCACCCGCGACGCTGACAGGGGGGAGTCGGACGCCGCCGGCAACCGCGCGACGCGACAGGCTCCGTTGCGCGCCATCGGACACACCCTTCGGCGGCGCCGGGACTGCAGCCTCACGCCGCAGGCGTGCGGGCGAGAAGCGCGCAGATCGTCGCCGGCAGGATCAGACCCTCGATCGCACCGATCTCGCCGACCCAGACCGGGGCGTCAGACGCCGCGAACAGCGGCAGCGCCGCGCGCAGCGGCGCGTCCGAGGCGACGCGCCGCGACGGGTCGCCGGGGCCGCGGTCCGGGGTCATCGCGTCGCGGGCCCGCAGCACGCTGAGCGGATTGAGATGCGCGACGAAATCCGCGACGTAGCCGTTCGCCGGGCGCAGCACGATGTCCTCGGGGCGTCCGGTCTGCACGATGCGGCCGCCCTCCATGATCGAGATCGTCTGGCCGAGTTTCACCGCTTCCTCGAGATCGTGGCTGACGAACACGATCGTCCGCTTCAGCCGCGCCTGCAGGTCGAGCAACTCGTCCTGAAGCCGCGCCCGGATCAACGGGTCGAGCGCGGAGAACGGCTCGTCCATCAGCAGGATCGGCGCGCGCGTGGTGAAGGCGCGCGCCAGCCCGACGCGCTGGCGCATCCCGCCCGAGAGCTCCGACACCTTCTTCTGCGCCCAATCGGTCAGGTTGACCGTCGCCAGCTCCTCCATCGCGCGGGCGGTCCGGTCGACCTTCGGCAGACCTGCGAACTCCAGCCCCAGCGCCACGTTCTCGACGACTGTCCTCCAGGGCAGCAAACCGAAGTTCTGGAACACCATCGAGACTGTGCGTGTCCGGATCAGGCGCAGGCTCGCCGCGTCGCAGGCGGCGACGTCGACCGTCTTGGTCCCGTCGCGCACCAGCATCCGTCCGCGCGTAACGTCGTTCAGGCCGTTGACCGCGCGCAACAGCGTCGATTTGCCCGAGCCCGACAGGCCCATCAGCACGCAGATCTCGCCCTCCGCGACGCTCAGCGAGCAGTCGTGCACCCCGAGGATCTGGTTGGTCGCCTTCTGGATCTCGGTGCGCGAGCGGCCCTCGTCCATCAGCGGCAGCGCGCGCTCCGGCTCTCCGCCGAAAACGATGGACACCCGGTCGAATTCGATCATCGGCGTCATGGTCACTCCCGCCGGAACATGCGGTCGAGCACGATGGCGACGACGACGATCACGAGCCCCGCCTCGAACCCCAGCGCGGTGTTGACGGTGTTGAGCGCGCGGACCACCGGCACGCCGAGGCCGTCCGCGCCGACAAGCGCCGCGATCACCACCATCGACAGCGACAGCATGATCGTCTGCGTCAGTCCCGCCATGATCTGCGGCAGCGCCCAGGGCAACTCGACCTTGCGCAGCAACTGGCCCGGCGTCGCGCCGAAAGCAAGGCCCGCTTCCTTCAGCTCCAGCGGCGTCGAGGCGATCCCGAGTTGCGTCAGGCGGATCGGCGCGGGCACGACGAAGATCGCCGTGGCGATCAGCCCCGGCACCATTCCGATGCCGAAGAAAACGATCGCTGGGATCAGATAAACGAAGGTCGGCAGCGTCTGCATCAGGTCGAGCACCGGTCGCATCGCCGCATAGAGCTTGGGGCGATGCGCCGCGGCGATGCCGATCGGCACGCCGATCCCCATGCAGACCACGACCGAGGACAGCACCAGCGTCAGCGTCTCGGTCGTCTCCTGCCAGTACCCCTGATTGAGGATGAACAGGAACCCCAGCGCCACCAGCGCCGTCACGCCCCGCGAGCGCTGCAGGAACCAGGCCAGCGCCACGAAAACCGCGATGACGATCAACGGCGGCGGGGTCTGAAGCACCCACAGGATCGCCGCGATCAGCGCCTCGATCCACTCCGCGGTGGCGTCAAAGAACCAGGCGCCGTTCGCGGTCAGCCAGTCGACGCCGTCGCTCGCCCATCGACCGACCGGGATCTTGGGCGGCGCGAAGCGCTCCATGGCCGCTCAGCCGACCTGACCGCGCGCGCCGTTCACAGGCCGAGCGCGCCGCGCACCGCGGCCATCGCATCGCCGCCGTCGCGCGTGGTCACGCCGTCGAGCCACGGTCCGAGGGTGTCGGGATGCGCTGTCAGCCACGCGGCGGCGGTCTCGTCGGGATCGGCGCCGTCGTCGAGGATCGGCGCCATGATTTCGTTCTCCATCGCCAGCGTGAAGACGAGGTTTTGCAGGAACCTGCCGACGTTCGGGCATTCCGCGACGTATCCCGCGCGGGTGTTCGTGGCGACGGTTGAACCGCCGAAATCGGCCCCGAACCAGTCGTCGCCCCCGGTCAGATAGGTCATCTTCAGATTCGAGTTCATCGGATGCGGCTCCCAGCCGAGGAACACGATGCCCTCGCCCTGGCGCTCGGCCCGCGCCGCCTGCGCCAGCATCCCCTGTTCGGAGGTCTCGACGATTTCGAACGCGCCGAGACCGAAGGCGTCCGCCTCGATGATGTCGAGGATGATCGTGTTGCCGTCGTTGCCCGGCTCGATCCCGTAAACCTTCGAGTCGAGCGGCTCGGCGAACGTCGCGATATCGGAGAAATCCGTCAGCCCCTCGGCGGCGAGCTTCTCCGAGACCGCCAGCGTGTACTTCGCGCCCTCGAGGTTGACCCGGACCACGTCGATCTCGGCCTTGTCGAGATAGGGCCGGATCATCGGCTCCATCGTCGGCATCCAGTTGCCGAGGAACACGTCGATGTCTCCGCGCGCGAGGCTCTGGAACGTCACCGGCAGCGCCAGCAGATCGACGCTCGTCTCGTAGCCAAGCGCCCGCAACACCGTGCCTGCCGCGGCGGTCGTCGCCGTGATGTCCGTCCATCCGACATCGGCGAGGCGCACGAGGGCGCAGGTCTCGGGCTCGGCCGGACGGGCGGGTCCGGCGACGAGCGCGACGGCGGCGGCGAGGGCGAGTAATCGGGACAACGGTGGACCTCCGGTTTGGCGTCAGGGCGGGCGGAACAGCGTCGCGCATTGTGCTTGACCAGCGCAAGGAAAACTCACATTGACTGAGCCGTCAATCAAGAATTGCCCCGCACGCGATGAAGTCGATGACAGGCCGCCCCGAGACTCGCCGACGCGCCCTGATCGGCGCAGCACTTGGCGAGATCGCCGATCGCGGCTCGCTCGACGTCACGGTGGCGCGAATCGCCGCGCGCGCCGGCGTATCCCCGGCGCTCGCGCATCACTATTTCGGTGCGAAGGAGGACCTGATCCTCGCCACGATGCGCCATCTGCTCGGAGCCTACGCGACCGGCGTCGCGGCCGGGCTGCGCCGTGCGCCGACGCCCCGCGCGCGGCTGTCGGTGGTGGTGCGGGCGAGCTTTTCGCCCGAACAGTTCGATCGCGTCACCACCGGGGCCTGGATCACGTTCTATGGCAAGGCGCTGTCTACCCCAGCCGCCGCGCGCCTGCTGACGGTCTACCGCCGCCGACTGCGCTCGAACGTCGTCTCGGCGCTCGGTCGCCTGCTGCCGCCGCCCGAGGCGCGCCGCGTTGCCGAGGGCGTCGGCGCGCTGATCGACGGGGTCTACCTGCGCGAGGCGCTGGCGGATCGGCCGGCGGGTCCGGCCGCCGCCATAGCCCTCGTCGAGGACTACATCGATCTCACCCTCGCCCGCTCCGCCGGCGCGCGTCCCTGATGGAGGCCGATTTCGTCGTCGTCGGCTCGGGCTCGGCTGGAGCGGCGCTCGCCTACCGGCTCGGCGAGGCCGGGCATTCGGTGATCGTTCTGGAATTCGGCGGCAGCGACGCCGGTCCGTTCATCCAGATGCCTGCCGCACTCAGCTATCCGATGAACATGGCCCGTTACGACTGGGGATTCGTCAGCGAGCCCGAGCCGCACCTGGGAGGGCGACGCCTCGCCGTGCCGCGCGGCAAGGTGCTTGGCGGCTCGTCCTCGATCAACGGCATGGTCTATGTCCGCGGCCACGCCCGGGATTTCGACACCTGGGCGGAGATGGGCGCGGGCGGATGGGCCTATGCCGACGTGCTGCCCTATTTCAAGCGGATGGAGCATTGGCACGGTGGGGCCAGCGCGTTCCGCGGCGTCGACGGTCCGCTCCACGTCACCCGCGGGCCGCGCGCCAACCCGCTCCACCACGCATTCGTCGCCGCGGGCGCATCGGCCGGCTTCGAGATGACCGCGGACTACAACGGCGCCAAGCAGGAGGGGTTCGGCCCGATGGAGGCGACGGTCTGGCAGGGCCGCCGTTGGTCGGTCGCATCGGCCTATCTTCGGCCCGCGATGCGGCGCAGCGCCGTGACGGTCCTGCGCTGCCTCGCGACTCGCGTCGTCATCGCCGAGGGGCGCGCGTCCGGCGTCGAGATTTCGCGCGGCGGTCGGCGCGAGATCGTGGCGGCGCGGCGCGAAGTGATCCTCGCCGCCTCCTCGATAAATACGCCGAAGCTGCTGATGCTGTCGGGCATCGGCCCCGCCACGCATCTCGCCGAGCACGGGCTAGCGATCGTCGCCGACCGGCCCGGCGTCGGTGCAAACCTTCAGGATCATCTGGAGGTCTACGTCCAGCAGGCGAGCCTGCAGCCGATCACGCTCTACAAGCACTACAATCTGGTCTCGAAGGCGCTGATCGGGGCGCAGTGGCTGTTGCTGAAAACCGGACTGGGCGCATCGAACCAGTTCGAATCCGCGGCCTTCATCCGCTCCCGCGCCGGCGTCGAGCATCCGGATATCCAAGTCCATTTCCTGCCGTTGGCCGTGCGATACGACGGTCGTGCGGCGGTGCGCGGCCACGGCTTTCAGGCCCATGTCGGCCCGATGCGCTCCGCCGCCCGAGGCACGGTGCGCCTGAGCGGGCCGGACCCCGAGGCCCCGCCGCGCATCCGCTTCAACTACATGGACAACGCCGCGGACTGGGCCGACTTTCGCCGCTGCGTCCGACTTGCGCGCGAGATCTTCGCGCAAGCGCCGTTCGCGCCCTTTCTGGGAGCCGAGATCCAGCCGGGCGCCGACGTTCGAAGCGACGACGCGATCGACGCCTTCATCCGCGCGCACGCCGAAAGCGCCTATCATCCCTGCGGCACCGCCCGGATGGGACGAAAGGGCGATCCGCTCGCGGTGGTCGACCCGGAGGGCCGCGTGATCGGCGTCGATCGCCTGCGCGTCGCCGACAGCTCGATCTTCCCCATCATCACCAACGGCAACCTCAACGCGCCGTCGATCATGGCGGGCGAGAAGATCGCCGACCACGTTCTCGGCCGCGCACCCCTCCCGTGTGAGAACCTCGAGCCGTGGATCAACCCCCGATGGGCGGTGTCCGACCGCTGATCGCGCTCGCCGCGGTCTCACACCCATCGACGCCGGAGTTTCGGTGCGCAACCCCCGGCACTTTTCCGCGGGCTTTCAGCCGTCCCGACCCGATGCTTCGGCGTCTTCGCGCATCGGCCCTTGAGCGCTGTGCGACGCCTCCCATCTGTGGCGTATGAACGCGATCGCTCCGACCGACCACGCACTGCCGCCCGACCTCGCCGACCGGATCGTCACGGAGGCGGCGAAGGCTTATTTCGAGGGCTGTCGCGCGCGGGTCGGGCCCTTCGTCGACGCGAATTTCTCGGTAGGCGGCTCGGCGCGGTTGCACCGCCGCGCGATCGGCTGGGATTTGTTGAAGGCCCCGGCGAATGTCGCGCTGTCGCTGCCGCAGGTCGGGCTGAAACTCGGGGCCGCCGCCGCCGGCGGTCTCGGTTTCAAGGGCGCGGCCGACCGGATGGGGCGTCCGAACCTTTTCTTCGAGACCGCCGTCGCGCGCGAACTGCGCTGGCGAATGATGAGCGGTCTGCTCGAGCAGCCGTTCGTCGATGGCGCGCGCGAGGTGCGGACCGACGGCCTCGCCGAGGCCATCCTCGCCCATCCCGACGTGCACGCGCTGGTTGCTGCGGCCGGCGCCGCCGCCGCCGCCCATCGTGACGATCCCGCCTTCCGCGCGAAACTCGACGCCGCCCTGACCGAATACGCCGGCACCCGTGCCGCCGCAGCCGAGATCACGACCGGCCTGATCGCGCTCGGCAGCGGCGCGATCGCCTTCAACCAGGTGACGCCCGGCGCCCTGGCGCTCGGTCCGGCCATCGCCGCGAGCTTTGCACACAGCGCCGCCGTCGCGAGCTTTCCCCTCGGCGCCACCGCGGGCGGACTGTGGTACGGCGTGTTCCCGGCGCAGGCGTCGCCATTCCTGGTCGCAGGGGCCACCGCCGGCGTCATCGGCATCGCCGCGCTCGCCACCGCCTTCGCCGGGATGATCGCCGATCCGGTCCAGCGCGCCGCCGGCCTGCACCAGCGCCGCCTCAACGCGTTGATCGACGGCCTCGAAGCGGCGTTCCGACGCGAGAATTCCGCAGGCTTCGTCGCCTACGACCTCTACGTCGCGCGCCTGATGGACCTGAGCGACGTGCTGCTCAGCATCGCCCGTTCGTTCCGCTCCGGCTGATAACACCTCGCGAAGGAGCGTTCCTCAGAGCGGAACCGCCGGAGACGCTCGCGACGCCGTCGACGCGCCCGCCGTCAAGGAGCACTGGCAGCGCCGCGCCACCGTTCAAGATAAGCAAAGTGCGCCGTCGCATAGCGTCAGACCGCGAACGGTGGGCGACGGGCCGGCGATGAAACTGCGGCCCGGTCAGATCGCATAGCGCAGTATCGCCGCGAGGGGGCCGGCGCCGGGGATGTCCGCCCGCCGCGCCGCGACGATCACCGCTCCCGACGTCAAGGCCCGCCTCGCGATCTCGTCCACCAAGTCGTAGGTGTCGGCGCCTGCACCATCGGCGAACGTCACCGCCCCGTCCTCGTCGGCGACCGTTCCGTGCACCACCTCGTCGATGTCGACGATCAGGGTGTCGATGGCCCCGAACGTGGCCGCCCGCGCCGCCATCGCGATGTCGCCCGTCGCGCGCCCCTGGCTTGACCGCGCAACATAGAGCGCCCCGAGCGCCGCGATCTTGCCGGCGTGGATCTCGTCGAGCACGGCTCGCGCGGCGGTTGCGAGTTCATGGTCGGGCGCATGATCCGCGCTGCCGGCGATCACCCGTTCGGCGGTGTGCGGATAGCTCGAGACGGTGGGATAGACCGACGCGAGCGGTTCGCTCGCCGCCACGATCAATGGGCGATCATGCCCGCGCAGCACCGGGCGCAACGCGGCGTCGACGGTCCGGGCGTAGCGCGTCAGCAACGCACTCTCGCTCGCCTTCTCGCCGCTCGTCGTGTCGCCCGATCGCGGGACGTGGCTGCGCTTGCCCAGCGCCGCGCTGAAGTCGCGCGGCAGGTTCGGAACCGAAATCTCCTTCGGCGGCAGGTCGGCCGAGACCTCCACCAGCCGGCAGGCCCCGATCCCGATCGCGAGCACCCAGGCGTGATGCGGGAAAGTCACGGCCCGCAGCAGCGGCTTCAGATGCGCGCGATCCGAGACCTCCACCATCGCATTGAGACTGTTGGGCAGCCGGAACGTCACGAGTCGGTCGCCAAATGCGAAGATCGCGAGGCTGTTGGCCTGCGTAACCCAGAAATCGTCGTCCTCGATCAGCCCGGTGATCGCCTGCTCGATCGGCCAGATGTTGCGCTTGGGCGTGTCGAACGCCTCCATCTCGGCAACCGCGGTCTTCAGCAGATTCTTCAACTCGATCCGGTCGGCATCCGTATTCTGCGTGATCGGCGTGGTGGGCAGGTAGATCGATACCGTCGGCTGTGCCCGGTGGGCGGCAAGCCGCTCGATCTCGGCCCGTGACGGCATGTCGATGTGCTGCATGTGGGAGCCTTCCTCGAATACTCGCCTTCCCGCCGTTCATAGCAGGCCATCCCTCGAAATAAAGGGGGCAGTGGCCTCGCGTCGGGCATCGCCTGGCAGATGACCGGAAAAAAGTCGATCAGTCCTTGGCGTCCTTCGGGGACCAGCTGATTTTGCCGGATACAGTCCGCCGCGACGATGCGTTCGAGGATCGTAATGTCCGCGGCGCCCTCGATGCCGGTCTGACGCGATCGAAGATCGCCGAGGCGTTCACCCATCTGGCTGACTATGCCGGCTTCCCCGCAGGCTTCTCGGCGCTGACGATCGCGAAGGAAGTGTTAGCTCCGATCGACGCGGAGGCAAAGTCCTAGCTCCGCGCGAGCGCGGCGGCGATTAGGTCGTCGAAGTCCATCGGATCTCGGACGGCGGCGACCTCGTCGGCCTCGACCGTCACGCCCCAGCGGTCGGCCATCGCCTGGTATCGCGGCAGCCGATGCTCGATCAGTCGGCGGAACGCGTATCGGATGAAGGCGTCAGGGTCCACGTCGCGCGGGGCAAGGCCACGGTCGGCGCGAAACTCGTCCCAAAGCCCGATCAGAAATTCCTCCGGGTAGTACATCGGTTTCGGCGTGCGGTCGAAACGCGCCGCGAGCGCCTCGACATGGTCGGGCGTTCCGCGTATCCAGACGGGCAACAACGCCGAAGCGAACTCCGACAGGATCGGATCGGCGTTGTCCAACGGGTCGACCACCTCGCAGAGCGAGCCAGACGTGTCCGCGATGAAATGTCGATAGCCGTACAGCGTTTCGGCCTTGGATATGAACTCCAGCGCGTCGCGGGTCGCGGCTATTTCGGCGGCGCGGTGCTGGCGCTGGCGAGCGAGGTACTCATCGAACGCGATGCCGCCCCGTCCCGGATCGCCCGGCTTTCCGAGATACGTCGAGAGCGGCGCGAGGTTGTGAAAGGTGATATTGGACGCGATATAGATTGAATCCGACCGCAGCAGTTCGCGCAGGAACGGATTGCGCATCGCCTCGCGCTTGAAGTTGTCGACGATGTGTTCGCCCATGTAACGGGTGCCGATGCGAAAATCGACTGAATAGTGGAACCAGTCCGCCTCGTCGCGCAGCATGGCGGAAATATGGGTCTTCCCCATTCCCGACATGCCGAAAAGCGCCACACGCTTGTGCGCGGCGCTCCGCCAATCGGCCGCTGTCTGGTAGTGCATCGAGGTCCCTGCGCTATCGCCGCGCCCATTAGCTAGCGACCCGGGCGCGGCCTCGCAAGCCGCCGGATTCAGAACGAATACCCGACGCGAAGGCCCGCCGCGAAGATCGTGCCGTCGCGGTACTTGGTGTCGAGCAGGTTGGACGTGTCCCCGAGCCAGCCATAGCTGAGGCCGCCGGAGACGTTCACCTTGCCCATGTCGTAGGTGAGGCCCGCATTGACGGTCGTGCGTCCGTCCACCGGCCCGAGGGTCGTCAGCACCTCATTGACCTGCGGCTCGTAGGTGAGCGACAGCGAGCCGGCGAGCGTCTCGGTGAAGCTGCGCGCAACGCCGGCGTTGAACGTCCACCAGTCCTTCGGATAATCGACGAGCGGGCGCGCCTCGCCGAGCACGCCGGCGGTGACCTGGCCGTAGAGCGTCGGCGCGATCGCGAACTCCGACCAGTCGACCCAGCGCACCGAGCCGAAAATCAGCGTCTTCTCGTTGATGCCGGTCTGCGCTTCGAGCGTCAGGGATTGGGGCGTATCGATGTCGGTTCGGTCGCTGACATCGACGGGAGTGCCGGTCGCGAGATCGACGGCGGATTCCCCGGTGTCGAGCGTGTAGGCGATCTTGGTCGAATAGGTCAGCGCGACGCGCAGGCCGAGCTCGGGCCGGGCGTAGGCGGCGCCGATGAAGCCGCCGTAACCCCAATCGGCGTCCGCGCTGATCGCGTAGTTCGCCAGCACCGGGATCGCCGCCGTGGCGTCGAGGCGCTGCGCGCGCAGGCCGCCGTAGACCTTGACCTGGTCCGTCACGTCGAAGGCGAGCCCCGCCGACAACTGGTATGTGTCCAGATCGGCTTCGGTGCCGTCATAGTTGAAGTTCGGGGGAAACGTTCCTGCGGGAAAACTGCCCAGACCGTACTTGGTGTTGGCGACATACGGTTGGTCGAACAGCACGATCCACCCGAGCCGCGCATTGATGTCGCCTTTCAGCGCGCCGGAGAACTTCCAGTCGGAACCGAGCAGGTTGCCGGTATCGCCCGACACCGTCCCGCCGGGGTAACCGAACGCCGGCAGGGCGGGGGCGCTCGCGCCCTTGCCGCTCAAATCGGGGTCCGTGTAGACGACGCCGATCTCGCCGTAAGTCCCTTCCTCGTAAAGAACCCGCACCACTGACGGAACGGCGCGCTCCAGCGCTGCGGCTGCGGCCAACGCGGGGATGGCGAGGGCGGATGCGCCGGCGAGCAAACCGGCGACGCTTCGGTGGATCAATGGTGTCATGACTTCCTCCGAAGGCCGTTTGTTCCTTGACTGAACCAATTGGGCCAGTCGGCGCAACGACGGTCAAGCCTTGACCCTGCGTCGCCGAAGAGAGGCCCCCCTCGCCCACGAATGGGGAGCCCCGCATGCCGGCGCAAACCTCTGAAATACAACCATAAACGTCGCAGTGCGCGCAATAATCGTGTCTGAAATGCCACAGTCGTGCCGGACGATCTTCGCGGATGGAACCCGCCCGCCGCAAATCCGCGCAGCCGCCCCGCCCCCAACGCCGGAGCGACGCGAGCTCGGCGTTACTTCTTCACCGCGTCGAGCGAGGTCTGCAAGATCGCCTCGGCCTCGGCGCGGTCGCCCCAGCCAATGACCTTGACCCATTTGCCGGCTTCGAGATCCTTGTAGTGCTCGAAGAAATGCTTGATGCGTTCCAGCGTCTTGGGCACGACGTCGGCCAGTTCCTTGATGTGGGCCTGGAACGGATCGACTTTTTCGACCGGAACCGCGATCAGCTTGTCGTCCATGCCCCCGTCGTCCTCCATCTTCAGCACGCCCACCGGACGGCAACGGATGACGACGCCCGGCGCCAGCGGGAAGTCGCACAGCACCAGCACGTCGGTCGGATCGCCATCGGCGTGCAGCGTGTTCGGAACGAAGCCATAGTTGCAGGGATAGAACATCGGGGTGTTGACGATCCGATCGACGAAGACGGCGCCGCTGTCTTTGTCAATCTCGTACTTCACCGGCGCGCCGCCCGCGGCGCCTCCGGTGATTTCGATCACCACGTTGATGTCCTGCGGCGGGTTCTTGCCGGCCGGGATCTTGTCGATGTTCATTGAAGGCTCCAGGTCGCGATGTTGGTCGAGCGACCGCCTAGCATGTCCTGTTGCGGCGCAAAAGAGCGATGTCGGGCCGGCTCAATCGCCGCTGGAGCGCGATTCCGCCCGCAGCCCGATCAGATTGCCCGCAACGATCAGGGCGGCTCCGAGAAAAACCGCGACATGCAGCGGCTCGCCGTAGACCAGCGCGCCGAGCACGGCGACAACGGGGAGCCGCAGGAACTCCATAGGGGCCACGATTGACGCAGGCGCGTGCGACAGCGCCGACGTCAGCGCGTAATGCGCGCTGAGCCCGGTGACGCCGACGACGACGAGCCAGGGCGCGACGGCGGCGGACGGCGCCGGCACGCCGCCGGGCAGGGCGAGCGCGAGGCTCATCGCCCCCTGCGACAGCGTCATCCAGAACAGCACGCAGAGCACGCCGTCGAACGCCATGATCTTGCGCGTGTAAACGAGGTTCATTGCGAAACAGAGCGCCGAGAGCAGACCGGCGGCATGGCCCGGGCCGAGCGGCGCGACCCCGGGTTGCGCCACGATCAGGACGCCGACAAACCCCAGCGCCGCGGCGACGAGGCGCGCCCGCGTCATCCGCTCGCCCAGCATCACCGGCGCGAGCAGCGCGACCCAGATCGGATTGGTGAACTCGAGCGCCGCCAGTTGGCCGAGCGGCACGAGAAGCACCGCGTAGAACCACAGGTTCTGTCCGGTGAAGTGAAAGAGGTTGCGGCGGAGATGCAGGCCGGCGTGAACCGTGCACACCGCGGCGAAACCAGTTCGGCCGGCGGCGAGCGCTGCGCAGACCACGACGAAGCCGATCGCGGAGCGATAAAGCATCAGCTCGAATGTGTTCATCTCGACCTGGATCGCGCGTCCGGCCACCGCCATCGCGACGAACGATGCGATGGCCCCCAGCATCCAGGCGAGCGCCAGAAGCGGCCGGCTCGGCAGCGGGAGGACGGCGGTCGTCATGGCGATCCTGCGAACGGCGGAAACGCTTCGGGCTTAGGGCCTGCGCGGATCGCGGTCAACGACCGGCGGCGGCCCCGGGAAGCGCCGGCCCTGGCATGCGCGGGGCCATCGGATGCGCAGGCGCCGCGTCGGTCAGCGATCTTCTGCGCGAAACGCCGCAGTGGTCTCGCCGGATTCGCGCCCCTCTAAGGCGACCGACTTCAGGATGGCGAAGCATGGTCGGCCCGGCGCGAGGTCGAGCGCAATCAGCGAGCGGCGGGTGATGCGGGCCAGCACCCGGTCGGGACCGCAGATCAGCGACAGATCGACCGCGGGGCCCTCGCCGCCGCCGATCTGCGCCACCACGGCGGGCAGGACGTTCAGCGCGCTGATCGCCTCGGGCTGCCGCAGCGCCACGATCACGTCGCGCGCGTGTATCCGCACCCGCAGCGTGGTCCCGGGCGCGGCCGCGACCCGCGGCAGCAGCAACCGCCCGCCGCCGGCCGCCAGTTCGCTCAACCCGTCCGGATCGTGGCGAAGCACGCGGGCGCCGATCACCGCGCCAGCTTCGGTCGGGCCGAACAGCGGCGCCGCGCCGGCGTCGCTGAGCACGTCCGCCGCGGCGCCGATTCGCGCCACCCGCCCGTCCTTCAGCGCCACCACCGTTGTCGCGAGCCGCGCGACCTCGGCGACGGTGTGGCTGACGTAGAGGATCGGCACGCGGGTTTCGTCGCGCAGGCGTTCGAGATAGGGCAGGATCTCGGCCTTGCGCTCCTCGTCGAGCGCCGCCAGCGGCTCGTCCATGAGCAGCATCCGCGGCGCGGACAGCAACGCGCGACCGATGGCGACGCGCTGTTTCTCGCCGCCCGACAGCAGGCCGGGGCGGCGATCGAGCAGGCCGGCGATGCCGAGCAGCGCGACGACCTGGCCGAAATCGGGCTGCGGCGCAGTGCGGGGCGCGAACCATCCGCCGAACGCGAGGTTCTGGCGCACGCTCAGATGCGGAAACAGCCGGCCTTCCTGAAAGACGTAACCGATCCGACGGCGGTGCTTCGGGACATCGACGCCCCGCGCGGTGTCGAGCAGCGTCGCGCCATCGACGACGATCCGGCCCTCGGCGGGGCGCAGCAGTCCCGCGACGGCGTTGACCACCGTGGTCTTGCCTGCGCCGGACCGCCCGAACAGCGCCGTCACGCCGGCCGGCGCGGTGAAATCGACGTCGAGAATGAACGACCCGAACGCGTGGCGGAGCCGGACGTCGAGGCTCACGTCAGCCGTCCCGGATACGCCGCGCGACCCGCCGCGCGACGAATTCCGACGCGATCAGCGCAGTCATCGCCACAGCCACGGCGATCAGCGTCAGACGCATGGCCTGGGGCTGGCCGCCGGGAACCTGGGTATAGCCGTAGATCGCCGCGGGCAGCGTTCGGGTCTCGCCGGGGATGCTCGAGACGAATGTGATGGTGGCCCCGAACTCGCCCATGGCCTTGGCAAAGCCGAGGATCGCGCCGGCGATCACGCCGGGCAGGATCAGTGGCAACGTCACGATCACGAACGTCCACAGCCGGTTCGCGCCCAGCGTTCCGGCGGCGTCCTCCAGCCGGGCATCAACCGCTTCGATCGAGAGCCGGATGGCGCGGACCATCAGCGGAAACGCCATGACGGCGGCCGCGAGCGCCGCCCCGGTCCAGCGGAACGAGAAGACGATACCGAAATTCGCGTCGAGAAAGGCGCCGACCGGCCCACGCCGGCCGAATGTCAGCAGCAACAGGTAGCCGGTGACGACGGGGGGCAGGATCAACGGCAGATGCACGAGGCCGTTGAGGATCGACTTGCCCCGGAACGTTCCGCGCGCCAGAACCAGCGCCGTCAGCAGCCCGACCGGCAGGCTCAGGGCCGTCGCCCAGAACGAGACCTTCAGCGACAGCGCCAGCGCCTGCCATTCATCCGGCGTGAGCGTCGGCATCGGTCGGGTCGAGCACGGTGAACCCCTGCGCTTCTAACAGCGCCCGCGCCGGAGCCGCGCCGAGGAACTCGAGGAAATCCGCCGCCGCCGGGTTGGCGGTGTCGGCGGTCAGAGCGACCGGATAGCGGATCGGCGGGTGACTGTCCTCGGGAAAGGTCCCCACGATGGTCACGTTGTCCTCCGCGTTCGCGTCGGTCGCGTAGACGATCCCGTAGGGCGCCTCGCCGAGCGCGACGAAGGCCAGCGCGGCACGGACGTTCTCGGTTTCCGCGATACGGCTTTCGACGTTTCCCCATACGCCGAGGGTTTCGAGCGCCGCCTTGCCGTAGCGACCGGCGGGCACGGCGTCGACATCGGCCATCGCGAGACGACCCTCGCCGAGCAGCGCGGCGAGGCCGAAGCCGGGCGCGATCTCGACCGGGGGCGCGTCGGTCCCGGCCGCGATCAGCACGATCCGGTTCGACAGCAGCGTCCGGCGCGTATCCGGGTCGATCAGCCCCCACGACGCCAGATAGTCCATCCAGTCGAGATCGGCGGAGATGAAGACGTCGGCCGGCGCTCCCGCCTCGATTTGCCGCGCGAGCGCCGAACTCGCTGCATAGGAGACCACCGCCTCGCCCCCGGTCTCGGCGGACCAAGCCGCCGCGACGCCGTCGAGGGCGGTCTTCAGGCTGGCGGCTGCGAAAATCATCACGTCCTGCGCCGACGCCGGCGGTGCTGCGGTCACGCACAGCGCGAGCAACGCCGCGAGCAGTTGGCGGTGTCGGGGCGGCCGCATCGAACGGATCTCCATTGGCATGTTTCACTGGACATATCGCCACGACCGCACCGATCAGGCAAGCGTTATTTCCCGTCGCGCCTATCGAGCAGATGCGCACACAGCGTTTCGGTCTCGGTCGAGGTCGCCGCCGCCGCACGCTCGACGATGGCGCGATAGGCGTCGAGCACTTCCGCGCCGAGCGTCGTCAGCTGGGCGCCGCCATGGCCCCGTCCACCGCGGGTCGCCTGCACCAACGGTTCGCGGAACGCCGCGTTGAGCCATCCGACCAACGTCCAGGCGCGCTTGTAGCTCATGCCCATCCGGCGGCCCGCGGCGGCGATCGAACCGGTATCGCGGATGCCCTCGAGCAAGTCGGCTTTTCCGGGTCCGAGCATGACGCCGGGCGCGAGGATCAGCCGGATGCGAAGCGTGGCGGGACGGGACGGCTCGGCCATGGCGACGAACATCGTGGGTCGCTCCGCGGTTGGCAAGGCTGGCCGTCCCAGACCGCGCTGGGTCTGCCCGCGGCTGCTCGACATCCGTGCGCTGGGTGGGGAATGCCGCGGCGCTAAGGCGGGCGACGCGGGTCAGGCGTTGGACGGAACGACGAGCGCTGTCACCTCGACCGACCACGCGCCGCGCTCCATCGCCGGGGCGGCGTCGGGTGCGGGAGACGCTTCGGCGTGAACCCAACCCGTCGCCGCCGACTTGCCCTCGGCGACCGCTGGTACGCCGGGTCCGAGGATTGCCGCGGTTCCGGTGCAGGGGCCCAGCGCCGGGGCCTGATCCGCGTCGGCCAGAGCGACGGCGAGCGCCACGATCCGGCCCGCCCCGTCAGCGCAAGCTTGCGCGGCGTCGCGGCGGTCCGTCGCCGCTTGCGCCGTGGCGGTGGCGCTCGGCGCGAGCAGGACAGACGCGCCCGCGTGCGCCATCGCCGCGGCGAGGCCGGGCAAGACGACGTCGGCGCCGATGAGCACGCCGATCCGCCCAAGCGTCGTGTCGAACACCCAGGCCGTCGCGCCTGGCTCGATCCCCCACACGCGGCGCTCCTCCGCATCCGGCGCGAGCTTGTCCTGAACGCCGCGCCCGCCATCGGGGGCGAACAGCCGGGCCCGATTGACGGCACGCCCGCCGTGGTCCCGGAGCGGGCCGCTGGCGGCGCAGATATGTACGCCGAATTCGCGCGCGAGACTGGCGTGCAACGCGTCCACGTCCTTGATCCGCGCGGTCAGCGCCTCGATCGCGCGGTCCGGATAGCGCGCGATGTCCCCCTCCGCGAGGCTCGCGAGTTCGATCGCGCCAAACTCCGGGAAGACCAGCAACTGGGCCCCGCCGTCGGCGGCGGTGCGGACCCACAGCCGAAGCTTTCCGACATAATCGTTCCAGCGGTTGAGCCACTCGATCGGATAGGCCGCAACGGCGATCCGCATTGGCATGTCCTCCAGACGTCGGACGAGCGGTCGTCAGCCGCTTGCTGTTATGCGCCTGACGTCGCGCCGTCGAGATGGCGGTTCAAGCGTTCGTGCCAATGCGCCTGCTTCCCCATCGTTTTACCGCCCAAGACGGCAATCATCGTGCCGAACAGCAAAAAAGCAGCAGAGCACGCGCGGCGCGGCGAAAGATGCCAGAACTCGGCGTCAGGCTGCCAAAACCGTTGCGGGCGAGATCACTTGATCTTGCCTTCCTTGTATTCGACATGCTTGCGCACAACCGGATCGTACTTCTTCACGACCATCTTTTCGGTCATCGTGCGAGCATTTTTCTTGGTTACATAAAAATGCCCAGTGTCGGCTGTCGAGTTCAGCCGGATCTTGATGGTGGTAGGCTTCGCCATTTTCGGTCCCCTGGTCGCGGGCCGCCGGGGCCGCACGCGTTCTGGCAGTACATGTCCCAAACCCTCCGCAGCGCGGAGCCGGTCTTTTCCGTCTGCCGTTCTACCGGTTTCGTCCCGGCAGTCAAGGGCGCGGCGCCGATTTCGCCTTGCGCGTGATCGTGGTTTGTTCTCAACTCGCGACTCGCATGGCGCCGCGAATGCGCTATGTCTCGCAGGTCGAGCGAGGAGCGGGACATGGCCGAGCAGAAGTTCATCGAGATCCGCGGCGCGCGCGAGCACAACCTGAAGTCGATCGATATCGACATCCCGCGCGACAAGCTGGTGGTGATGACCGGGTTGTCCGGCTCGGGAAAATCAAGCCTCGCCTTCGACACCATTTATGCGGAGGGCCAGCGGCGCTATGTCGAAAGCCTGTCGGCCTATGCGCGACAGTTCCTCGACATGATGCAGAAGCCGGACGTCGATCATATCAGCGGTCTGTCGCCGGCGATCTCGATCGAACAGAAGACGACGTCGAAGAACCCGCGCTCGACAGTAGGGACCGTCACCGAAATCTACGACTACATGCGGCTGCTGTTCGCGCGCGTCGGCGTTCCCTACAGCCCCGCGACCGGGTTGCCTATCGAGGCGCAGCAGGTCAGCCAGATGGTCGACATCACGATGGCGCTGCCCGAGGGGACGCGGGCCTATCTGCTCGCGCCGATCGTGCGGGACCGCAAGGGCGAGTACCGCAAGGAATTCGCCGATCTGCGCAAGCAGGGCTATCAGCGCGTCAAGGTGAACGGCGAATTCCACGACCTCGACGCGGCCCCGACGCTCGACAAGAAGTTTCGCCACGACATCGACGTGGTCGTGGACCGGATCATCGTGCGTGACGGGTTGCAGACGCGGCTGGCCGACAGCCTGCGCACCGCGCTCAACCTCGCCGAAGGGATCGCGATCCTCGAGACCGCGCCGCCGGCAGACGAGACCGAGGGCGCGGAACCCCAGCGCATCACGTTTTCCGAGAAGTTCGCCTGCCCGGTGTCGGGGTTCACGATCCCGGAAATCGAACCTCGGCTGTTTTCGTTCAACGCGCCGTTCGGAGCGTGTCCCGATTGCGGCGGGCTGGGGGTCGAGCTGTTCTTCGATCCGCGGCTGATCGTGCCGGACGAGGGCGTTACGCTGCTCAAGGGCGCGATCGCGCCGTGGTCCAAGGGCCAGTCGCCGTATCACCGCCAGACCATCGAGGCGCTGGCGACCCACTACAAGTTTCCGAAGGCGGCGAAATGGCGCGACCTGCCGGAGGAGGCGAAGACGCTGCTGCTCTATGGCTCGAAGGGCGAGGAGATCCGGTTTCGTTATGACGAGGGCGGGCGGGTCTACGAGATTTCGCGCGCGTTCGAGGGGGTGATCCCCAACCTCGAGCGGCGGTACCGCGAGACCGACAGCGCCTGGGTGCGCGAGGAGTTCGAGCGCTATCAGAACAACCGCTCGTGCGGCGCGTGCCACGGCTTTCGGCTGAAACCCGAGGCGCTGGCGGTGAAGATCGCCGGGCTGCACGTCGGCGAAGTCGTTCGCATGTCGATCCGGGAAGCCCTGGCCTGGGTCGAGGACGTGCCGGCGCGGCTGACGGCGCAACGCAACGAGATCGCCCGGGCAATCCTGAAGGAAATCCGCGAGCGGCTCGGGTTTCTGGTCAACGTCGGGCTCGATTACCTGACGCTGGCGCGCAACGCCGGCACGCTGTCGGGCGGCGAGAGCCAGCGCATCCGCCTCGCGAGCCAGATCGGCAGCGGGCTGAGCGGCGTGCTCTACGTCCTCGACGAGCCCTCCATCGGCCTGCACCAGCGCGACAACGGCCGGCTGCTGACGACGCTGAAGAACCTGCGCGACGCCGGCAACACCGTGATCGTCGTCGAGCACGACGAGGAGGCGATCCGCGAAGCCGATCACGTCATCGACATCGGCCCGGGCGCCGGCGTGCACGGCGGCCGGATCATCGCCGAGGGCACGCCGGCCGATATCGCCGCGAACCCCGCCTCGGTGACGGGCATGTATCTGACCGGCGCTCGCGAGATCCCGATCCCGCCGACACGCCGCAAGGGCAACGGCAAGAAGGTGGTGGTCAAGAACGCCACCGGCAACAACCTGAAGGGCGTTACGGCTGAGTTCCCGCTCGGCACGTTCATCTGCGTCACCGGCGTGTCGGGCGGGGGCAAATCGACACTGACGATCGAGACGCTGTTCAAGACCGCGTCGGTGCGGCTGAACGGGGCGCGGCAGACGCCGGCGCCGGTCGAGGAGATCAAGGGGCTCGAGCATCTCGACAAGGTCATCGACATCGACCAGTCGCCGATCGGTCGTACGCCGCGCTCGAACCCTGCGACTTACACTGGCGCGTTCGGGCCGATCCGCGACTGGTACGCCGGGCTGCCGGAGAGCAAGGCGCGCGGGTACAAGCCGGGACGCTTCAGCTTCAACGTCAAGGGCGGGCGCTGCGAGGCGTGCCAGGGCGACGGGGTCATCAAGATCGAGATGCATTTCCGTCCGGACGTCTATGTCACCTGCGAAACCTGCCACGGCAAGC
>JBBRUZ010000005.1:0-42105 GCA_038247355.1 Rhodobacterales bacterium | reverse complement strand
GTAGTGCCCCTCGATCGACGCCGGCCCCGAAGCCGGATTCGTCGCGATGATCACCGTCCCCGGCGCCGCGACCGCCCGGGCCGCGGCGCCGATCTTCGCCGTCATCGAAGCGGTGGTGTTGGGATTGATGACCTTGATGCGCATTCGATACGTCCCTGACCCTTGGTGAGCGCCCCGAGATTAGGTCTTTCGTGCGGGACGCGCACCGGATCATTCCGGGTTCATGCGATCCGACGCCGATGGTGGGAACATTTCCGGTAGACACGTCGCGGCGTCCGGCTGCCGACGTTCACGAAGTCCGAAGAATTCCGATCTCGGCCCGATCGACCGCAGCCGCTGCGGCAGGAGCAACACTGGCGCACGGGCCTCGGCGACGCGCAAACCCCCTTCGTCAGCCGTTGTCGCGCAGGATGTGGCCGGCGAGGTAGAGCGAGCCGCAGATAACGATGCGGCAGTCCCCGGACGACGTCACGATCCGCCGGATCGCCTCCGCCGGGTCGGCGGCGGCGTGCGCCGCGATGCCCGCAGCGGAGGCCGCCGCCACGGTCTCCTCGGCGCGCAGCGTCGCAGTTTCGCCGGGGATGCTGACGCCCTGCACGCTGGCGGCCAACGACGCCAGCGGTCGCAGGAACCCGGCGATGTCCTTGGTTCGCAACATCCCCACCACCAGATGCAGCGGCCGCGGCGGCAGGCGCCCGAGCGTCTCGGCCAGCGCCTGCCCCGCCGCCGGATTGTGCCCGCCGTCGAGCCACAGCTCCGCCGCGCCCGCCGCCTCGACCAGCGGCCCAGCGCGCAGCCGCTGCATCCGCGCCGGCCAGACCGCCTGCGTCACCGCCGCCTCGCCGGCCGCCTCGCCGGCGCCGAGCGCCCGCAGAGCAGCCAGCGCCGCGCCGGCGTTCACCACCTGGTGCGCGCCAATCAGGTTCGGCCGCGGCAGGTCGAGCAAGCCGCGCATGTCCTGAAAGACCAGCCGCCCGTGCTCCTCCCAGACCTGCCAGTCCTGCCCCTCGGCGATCAGGGGCGCGCCAACCACCTCGGCCTGTGCGACGATCACGTCCCACGCGACCGCGGCTTGCGGCCCGACCACGCAACGAACACCGCGTTTCAGGATGCCGGCCTTCTCGAAGGCGATCTCGGCCAATGTCTCGCCCAGATACTGCTGATGATCGAAAGACACCGGCGTGATCACGGTGAGCGCCGGCCGGTCGATCACGTTTGTCGCGTCGAGCCGCCCGCCGAGGCCGACCTCGAGCAGCACGAAATCCGCCTGCGTCTCCGCGAAGGCGAGGAACGCCGCGGCGGTGGTGATCTCGAAGAACGTGATCGCAGCGCCGTCGTTCGCCGCCTCGCATCGCCCGAGCAGGTCGGCCAGCCGATCCTCGTCGATCAACGCGCCCGCGACGCGGATGCGCTCGTGGAACCGCGCCAGATGCGGCGACGTGTATACGTGAACCGCGGCGCCCTGCGCCTCCAGCCCGGCGCGGATCATCGCGACCGTCGAGCCCTTGCCGTTGGTCCCCGCCACATGAACGATCGGCGCCAACCGCCGTTCCGGGTGGCCGAGCGCGCCGAGCAGCCGCGCAACCCGGTCGAGCGTCAGGTCGATCACCTTCGGGTGCAGCGCCGTCAGCCGCGCCAGCACGTGGTCGCTCTGCGGCGTCACCGGCCGCTCCCGGACCCGCTCATGGCGCGCCACGGGCCTCCGCCTCGGACGGGGCCGGCAATTCGCCGAGCACCGGCGGCGGCAGGCCCAGGAGCAGCCGCAGGATCGACGCGAGTTCGCGCCGCAGGTGCTTGCGCTTGACCACCCGGTCGAGCATGCCGTGGTCGAGCAGGTACTCCGCGCGCTGGAACCCTTCGGGCAGCGTCTCGCGGATCGTCTGCTCGATCACCCGCGGGCCGGCGAAGCAGATCAGCGCGCCCGGCTCCGCGATCTGGACGTCCCCGAGCATCGCGTAACTCGCCGTCACCCCGCCGGTGGTCGGATGGGTGAGGACGACGACGTAGGGCAGGCCCGCCTCCTTCAGCAACTGCACCGCCACGGTCGAGCGCGGCATCTGCATCAGCGACAGGATCCCCTCCTGCATCCGCGCGCCGCCCGCCGCCGCGAACAGCACCAGCGGCGATTTCAGCTTCACCGCCCGCTCGGCCGCGGCGATGATTGCGTTGCCGACGTAAATGCCCATCGATCCGGCCATGAAGGCGAAGTCCTGGCCGGCGCAGACGACTTTCAGCCGGGAGATCTCGCCCTCGGCGACCAGCATCGCCTCTTCCTCGCCGGTGGCCTTGCGCGCCTCGCGGAGCCGGTCGACGTATTTCTTCTGGTCGCGGAACGCCAGCGGATCGGCGATCGGCCGCGGCACCGCGACCTCGGCGAACATGCCGCCGTCAAACAGCGCCCTGAACCGTTCGCGCGGGCTGATCGCCATATGATGACCGCAGTTGGTGCAGACCTGCAACGACGCGTCGAGCTCGCGGTGGAACAGCATCGTGCCGCATTCGTCACATTTGACCCAGAGGTTCTCGGGCACCTCTCGCCGCGTGAACAGCGAGTTGATCTTGGGCCGGACGTAGTTGGAGATCCAGTTCATGCGGTCGAAGTCCTGCGGGCAGAGGCTACGCCCTAGATAGAACCCGACCCTGTTTATTGCAACGTCCGCGGAGAGGAGCGGGTTCGGCGCGGCTTGTCCACATGTGGACAAGCGGCTTATCCCCTTGAGTCCGGCGGTACCGAATGTGGTGTTCGCTTGTTGACATCGGCGTAAATGTTCCGTTAATGTTCCTGCATGCTCTGCCGCTGGAACTCTGATTGCCCCTTGTCTCGCGCTGCGTTCGAGCGGCGACTTCCCGATGACGCCGCCTGTGCGCGTTACCTGGCGGAGCGGCGCTGGCCTGACGGCTGCGTTTGTCCGGCCTGCGGCGGAACCAGGGGGTGGGAGTTGAGCCGGTTGCGCCTGACCTGGGAATGCGCGGCTTGCTGTCGACAGACGTCCGCGACCGCAGGGACGATCCTGCATCGCAGTCACGTAGGCACCTCGAAAAATTGCCGCCTGTTGCTGGCGATGATAGAATCCACGTGGACCGGCGCGAGGGGTTATGCATGGCACAGATGGGGTTCTTCGATCTCTCGGACCGGTATTCGAGCCTTGATGCGAAGCGGGATCCGCTGCCGGAGATCGATGCGCTGGCTCCGTGGGATGAGTTTCGCCCGCTGCTGACCTCGATCTGGCGCAAGGCGGCCGAGGAACGGAAATCCGGCGCGGGGCGCAGGCCTTGGGACGTAGCGATCATGTTCAAGACGCTGGTGCTGAGCGCGCTCTACAACCTGTCCGACGACCAGATCGAGGACCAGATCCGCGACCGGCTGTCGGCCAGGACGCTTTCCTGGCCTCGGGCTGGAGGACAGGGTTCCGGATGCAAGGCTGCTGCGCTCTAACAGAGGCGCCTCAATCGCTGCTCGCCGCACAAACGAGGCATAAATAGAGGTGCCCCCCCCAGTATGCGTCTCAGCCTGCATCCGGATTTTGTCGCGGAGTTGCGGCTTAGACATCAAAGCTCACCGGCGCAGCACCTTTTCAACAGGCAGTGGCCGGCGGCGATGTCGTGTTGCCGCCAGTTCGCGATTTTCAGGCCGCAGATGCCTTGGCCAATTGCCCGTCGAGGATCCGGTCGGCCTCGCCCGCGTGAGCGGTTCGCGACCACAGGTAAAAGGTCAGACCGAGCAAAGCCCATCCGCCAACGATCGCCCACTCATATGGCCAGATCAGTGCAGCCGGGCTGAACGGCATGTAAAGCAGCACGATTCCCAATGACAAAGCCAGCGCGGAGTAACCGACTGTACGGCCATAGGAAACACGGAACGGCCGCGGCATGTCGGGCTCGCGCTTGCGAAGAACCAGAAAGGATAGAGCCACAGTCGCGTAGGCCACGACGATCCCCAGACCGCCCGCATCCACCAGCCAGACCAGCGCCGGGCGCCCGAAGAAGGGCGCGATCACCGACAGCGCGCCGACCATCAGGATGGCATTGACCGGCGTGTTGTAGACCGGGTGCAGCTTGCCAAGGAAGGCCGGCAGCATCTTGGCATGCGCCATCGCGTAGACCGCCCGGCTACCGCCGATTAGGAACGCGTTCCAGCTTGTGATGATGCCGCCGATCCCCGCGATGACCAGAAGCTTGCCTGCCCAGCCGCCACCGAAGATGGCGGTCATTGCGTCGGCTGCCGCAAGCGAAGAGGCGGCCGAGTCAGCCGCCGGCATCGCCAGCGAAACGCCGAGAATGATCAAGATGTACCAAGCGACCGCCATGACCACCGACACGATCAGGATCATGCCGATGGATCGATGCGGCAGGTTGATCTCCTCCGCGGCCTGCGGAATCACGTCGAAGCCCACGAACATGAACGGAGTCATGATCAGCACCGCCAGAACACCGCCTGCGCCGCCGACGAACAACGGGTCCATGTTCGCGGATTCGCCATTGAAGAGCGCGCCGGTGATCAGCATGATGCCAACCAGAATGATCAGCAGCGTCACAACCTTCTGAATCAAGGCGCAGGTTTCGATGCCCCGGATGTTGATCCAGGTCATGGCCACGGCGCCAAGACAACCGACCATCGCCCAGGTGAAATAGACATCCCACCCCGCGACGGTCCATAACAGCCCGAACTTGTAATTCGGGAAAAGGTGCTCGACCACCGTCGGCAGCGCCACGGCCTCGAACGCCACCACGGAAATGTATCCAAGGATGATCGCCCAGGTGCAGAAGAACGATCCGCCCATGCCAAGAGCCCGGTGGCTGTAAATATGTTCACCGCCGGTCAGTGGCATCGCGGAAGCAAGTTCCGCATAGGTCAATCCGATGAGGATAACTGCGACCCCCCCGATTGCAAAAGCGAGCATCGCACCGAATGCGCCGGCCGAGTTTACCCAGCCTCCGGCGAGAACCACCCAGCCCCAGCCGACCATCGCCCCAAAAGCCAGGGCGATGACGTCGGGCGCGCCGAGCACCCTTACGAATTTTCCTTCGGACATGAATTTCTCCTCTTCAACGATAGATTTTTGATAGACTCTATCGGGCGTGGTTTATCCATGCATCAGCTTACGGTGGTGACCTGCTTGACGGCAAGACCTGTCAAGGGCGGACCGAGGAATTGGTGGATAATCTCCCTGTACCAGGGAGGCATTACGCCCATTCTGACCGTCGGCCGCCGACGGAGCCAACGCGACGAGCATTCCGGCGTTCTCCGGCCAGTCGAGCCTGACAGCCTGCGGCATGGGTGCTGTGACGAGGGCCTCATCCTGCGCCTTCTCGGACGACCAACGCCAGGCCAGCGCTGCAGATACGGCCGTTATGGCGGCGAGACCCAGAACCGCGAACCATCCCCCTCGAAGCGCCGCACGCCGTCCCGTCGGACCTTGCAAGGATCTTCGTGATTTGACCGCGCCCCGTCACCTCGGCCCCGATGACCATCGCGGCGATGGCGCTGGCCTTCGCCGCGGCGAGCAGCAGTTCGGACGCGAGCGCTACCACGAGAAAACACGCCGAAACCGCGACCGAGACCATCGATCCTAACAGGCCGGGCGCCGCGGCGAGGAACCTGCCGGAGAGGACCTGTTGCAGGACCGACCCCTCCCCGACCGCCGCGGCGATCAAGGCCTAGCGCCGCCGGATCGAGATCCGGTAGGCGCCGCGCACAGAAAGACCGGACGGCAGGATGTTTCACCGGAGCTAAGGGGAGACGCCTTGGCAAGAATTGCGCGGATGGATCGGTC
This sequence comes from Rhodobacterales bacterium, assembly GCA_038247355.1. Lineage (GTDB taxonomy): Bacteria > Pseudomonadota > Alphaproteobacteria > Rhodobacterales > Rhodobacteraceae > Amaricoccus. The sequence continues at coordinate 36,331 of JBBRUZ010000005.1, read as the reverse complement.
GAGGCAGGTCGCGCCGAGCAAGTCAGTCGAACCGACGGAACGGCTGACTTGGCCAAAGGGTTCCGAGAACCTTCGTGTCTCGCAGTCGGCGTCTGACGTTGTCGCGACGGACGGCGAGATCGATACAGACCTTGCGACCGTGGGCCGGGCTATCCGCCGGTTGGTGATCCCGGCGCGATTTGAACGCGCGACCTGACGCTTAGGAGGCGTCTGCTCTATCCACTGAGCTACGGGACCATCAGGGGTCGCAGTTATCCCGCGAAAGGGGGCTGGTCAATGAGCCGCCATTTCTGGCGAGCCAGATGGTTTCAACGCGGTTCGCCAGACTGTTCGCTGAACATTGTGCCTTTCGGCGCCGTTGGAACTGCGCGGAGATTTCAGCCTTGACCTACCCGTTAGGAGGCGACCGCTCTAACCGCTGAGCTACGAGGACGGGCTTGACGCCGTTCCGACGTTCTAGCCTGCGTCACAGCCGCGCCCGCGTGCTGCGGGGGGTGGCGAGCAGCAGGTTCGTCTCGCTGGCGGCGACGCCGGGGATCAGGCGGATGCGGCGCAGGACGGCGTCGAAATCGGTCAGGTTGGCGGCGCCGAGTTCGACGATCAGATCCCACCGGCCGTTGGTGGTGTGGATCGCCGAGACCTCCGGAAAGCCGCCGAGCGTGCGAATGACGCGCTCCGCGGCATGGCCGTCGAGCCCGATCAGCATGACGCCGCGCACGGCGAGCTCCACCGCATCCGCGCGCAGGATCACCGTATAGCCGAGGATCTCGCCCGCCGCCTCCAGCCGCTGGATGCGGGCGCGAATCGTGGCGCGCGCGACGCCGAGCTCGATGGCGAGATCGGAAATCGCCCGCCGCGCGTCGTGGCGCAGCAGCGTGACGATGCGGTGGTCAAGGGTGTCCATGTGCCGATATGAGCCGCTCATCCGCCGCTATGGTAGGTTACTTCGGAAAGTTCGCCAATTCGTGCGCTCCGCTTCGCCATGCGCTTCGGCTCTTGTGCCGCCATGGAAAACACAGATCGTGACGCGTTGGAATGCCGGTTGCTCGGGGTCCCTGTCCAGAACGGGGCCGGAAGGCTTGGCTGCGAAATGGGGCCGAGCGCGCTGCGCACGGCAGGGCTCGGCGCCGCGATAGCCGAACTCGGGCACGGCGTCGCCGATCTCGGGACGGTGACGCCCGCGCCTATCCGCTCCATTTCCCACGGCAATCTCGCGCTGAAGGCGCTGCCGGAGGTGGTCGCCTGGACCGAAGCGCTGGCGGACGCCGCATACGCCGCGAGCGACGGCGGCATGCCGATCTTCATGGGGGGGGATCACTGCCTGTCGGCGGGGACGATGGCCGGCATGGCGCGGCGGGCGGCGGCGGAGGCGCGGCCGCTGTTCGTGCTGTGGCTCGACGCGCATCCGGATTTTCACACGCTGGAGACGACGACCAGTGGAAACCTGCATGGCGTGCCGGTGGCCTACGTGGTCGGGACGCCGGGGTTTGACGGGTACTTTCCAGAGCTGCGCGTGCGGATCGAGCCGGAGCGGATCTGCATGATGGGCGTTCGCAGCGTCGATCTCGCCGAGCGGCAGGGGCTCGGAGCGGCGGGCGTCGTCGTGCACGACATGCGGGCGATCGACGAGCGCGGCGTCTGCGCGCTGCTGCGGCCGTTCCTCGACCTGGTCGCGGCAGAGGACGGGATGCTGCATGTCAGCCTCGACGTCGACTTCCTCGACCCCGGCATAGCGCCGGCCGTCGGCACCACGGTTCCCGGCGGCGCGACGTTCCGCGAGGCGCATCTGGTGATGGAGTCGCTGCATGACTGCGGGCGCGTGACCAGCCTCGATCTCGTCGAGCTCAATCCCTTTCTCGACGAACGCGGGCGGACCGCGACGCTGATGGTCGATCTCGTGGCGAGCCTGATGGGCCGCCGCGTGCTGGACCGCCCGACCCGGAGTTTCGCATGACGGGCGCGCTCAACCTCGTGCCGTTCGTCAGCGTCGATCACATGATGAAGCTTGTGCACGAAACCGGCGTGGAGCGGTTCCTGATCGAGCTTTCCGCGTGCATCGAGGCCGATTTCCTGCGCTGGGAGCGCTTCGACAAGACGCCGCGGGTGGCGAGCCACAGCGCCGAGGGCGTGATCGAGCTGATGCCGACCTCCGACGGCATGGTCTACGGGTTCAAGTACGTGAACGGGCATCCGAAGAATGTAGCGGGCGGACTGCAGACGGTGACGGCCTTCGGGATGCTGGCCGATGTCGGCACCGGCTATCCGGTGCTGCTGTCGGAGATGACCATTCTGACCGCGCTACGGACGGCGGCGATGTCGGCGGTGGCGGCGAAGCACCTCGCGCCGAAAGGCGCCGCGAGATGGCGGTGATCGGCAACGGCGCGCAATGCGAGTTCCAGGCCCTGGCGTTCCGCGCGGTCTGCGGGATCGAGGCGGTCCGGCTGTGGGACATCGACCCGTCGGCGACGGCGAAGGCGGTGCGCAATCTGGCCGGTTTCGGGCTGCGGGCTGTCGCCTGCCGGTCGGCGGAGGAGGCGCTGGAGGGCGCGATGATCGTCACCACCTGCACCGCGGACAAGCAGTTCGCGACGATCCTGACCGACAACATGGTCGGCGCCGGCGTGCATATCAACGCGATCGGCGGGGATTGCCCGGGCAAGACCGAGTTGCACCGCGACATCCTGCTGCGCGCCGACATCTTCGTCGAGTATCCGCCCCAGACGCGGATCGAGGGCGAGATCCAGCAGCTGGCCCCCGATCATCCGGTCACCGAACTGTGGCGCGTGATCGCGGGACTCGAGGTCGGGCGGCGGGATGCGGCGCAGATCACGCTGTTTGACAGCGTCGGCTTCGCGATCGAGGATTTCTCGGCGCTCCGCTACGTGCTGGGGCGGTTGGCGGCGACCGGTCACTACCGGGAACTGGACCTGCTGGCCGATCCCGATGATCCGCGCGACCTGTTCGGGATGCTGCTTCGGGCGCGCCAGGACTGACCGGCGAAAAGCCGCGCGCGGCGACCCCGACCGGGCCGGGAACGCCGCAGACAACAACGGCGAGACGTCACATCAGCTCGCGCACGTCCGTCAGCCGTCCGGTGATCGCCGCCGCCGCCGCCATCGCGGGGCTGAGCAGGTGGGTCCGTCCGCCGCGGCCCTGCCGGCCCTCGAAGTTGCGGTTCGAGGTGGAGGCGCAGCGCTCGCCGGGGCCAAGCTGGTCGGGGTTCATACCCAGACACATCGAACAGCCCGCCATGCGCCAGTCAAAGCCCGCCGCGATCAGCTGCGCCGCGATGCCCTCGGCCTCGGCCTGAGCGCGCACGAGGCCCGAGCCGGGGACGATCATCGCCCGGATACCGGCCTTGACGCGCCGACCCTCCATGACCTTCGCCACTTCCCGCAAATCCTCGATCCGGCCGTTGGTGCAGGAGCCGATGAAAACCGTGTCGATGGCGATCTCCGCCAGCCGCTGGCCCGGCGTGAGCCCCATGTAGTCGAGGCTGCGCCGCGCCGCCTCGATCTTGCCGCCCTCGAAATCCTCCGGCGCCGGCACGACCCCGGTGATCGGCAGCACGTCCTCGGGCGACGTCCCCCAGGTCACCACGGGCGCGATCGCCGCCCCGTCGAGGACCAGCTCTTTGTCGAAATGCGCCCCCTCGTCGGAGCCCAGCGTCCGCCAGTAGGCCTCCGCCGCGTCGCAGGCTGCGCCCTTCGGAGCCTTCGGCCGCCCGCGCACGTAGTCGAACGTGGTCTGGTCCGGCGCGATCAGCCCCGCGCGCGCGCCGCCCTCGATCGCCATGTTGCAGACCGTCATCCGGCCCTCCATCGACAGCGCCCGGATCGCCTCGCCGCAATACTCGATCACGTGTCCGGTGCCGCCCGCGGTCCCCGTCGCCCCGATGATCGACAGCGTGACGTCCTTCGCCGTCACGCCGGGCCCCAGCGCGCCGCGCACCTCGACGCGCATGTTGCGCGCCTTGCGCTGGATCAGCGTCTGGGTCGCCAGCACGTGTTCGACCTCCGACGTGCCGATGCCGTGCGCCAGCGCCCCGAAGGCGCCGTGGGTCGCCGTGTGGCTGTCGCCGCAGACGATGGTCATGCCGGGCTGGGTCCAGCCCTGTTCCGGGCCGATGATATGGACGATGCCCTGGCGCACGTCCTCGACGCCGTAATACTCGATCCCGAAATCGCGGGCGTTGCGCTCCAGCGCCTCGACCTGGATGCGCGACATCGGATCCTCGATGCCCTTGGCGCGGTCGGTGGTGGTGGGTACGTTGTGATCTGGCACCGCCACCGTCTGCCCCGGCGCGCGCGGCGTACGGCCGGCGAGCCGCAAGCCCTCGAAGGCCTGCGGGCTCGTGACCTCGTGCACGAGATGGCGGTCGATGTAGATCAGCGCGGTGCCATCGGGCGCTTCATGGACGATGTGGGCGTCCCATATCTTGTCGTAGAGGGTCTTTGGTGCGGTCATGGCGGGCTCCGGGGAACTGGGGACGGACCGGGACGAAACCGTGCCCGATTAGCCCCCGGCACGCCGTCGAAGGCCCCGCGCGAAAAAACGCCAAGGCAGCCTCGCGAGATCGTCCATATCGAAAATTCGGACCATGCTTCGCTCCATACGCGAGAATCGCGGCGGCTACAAGGGCGGCCTGAACACCGGCACCGTACCCGTCGATAACGCATAATTATTTGATTTCAAAAGGTCAACCTCCCGAGCGACAACGGTTGCGCCGGACGCGCTCAGAGCGCCGCGCCGTTCGCCCAAAGCTCGGGGGCGGGAGCGATGCGGGCGGCGGGGACGCCGCGGCGGTTGAACTGGGTCGGGGTCAGGCGACGCAGCGCGGCGGGATCTCCGGGATCGAGGACGCCGAGCCGGACGAGGAGCGCCGCGATCGCGCATTCGGACGCGCGCGTGCCGCCGTCCTCGACTTTCAGCGCGACGCCGAGCCCCGCCTCGGGCAGGATCGCCACGAACACCGCCTCGGCTCCGGTCTTGACCGCGACACGGCCGCCCATCGCCGCCATCAACTCGGAACAGGCGCGGCCCTCGCCCGCCACCAGCAGCGGATGTGCGGTCATCGCGCCGAACAGCCGACGCGCGGCGTCGCCGCGAACACGGCCGAGCCCCGACGGATCGGCCATCCGCGCCATGGCGCGGGCGAGGCCGTGAACGCTCGTGGCGAAGTTGGGCGCGGAACAGCCGTCGACGCCGTAGCCCGGGCTCGCGGCGCCGGTCATCTCTTCGATCGCGACGCGAACGGCGCGCTGCACCGGATGGTCGGGATCGACGTATTCGGGCCCGGCGCGCAGATGGCGGGTCAAAGCGAGAAAGCCCGCGTGCTTGCCCGAGCAGTTGTTGTGGAGCTGGCCGGGCGGCTCGAACCCTTCGCGCAGGCGCGCGCGCTCGGTCCAGTCATCGGGGACCTGCGGGCCGCAGCGCAGATCGCGCTCGCCGAGCCCGAGATCGTCGAGCCAGCCCGCGACGCGGTCGACATGCATCGCGGCGCCCTGATGCGAGGCGCAGACGAGCGCCAGCCGTTCGGAGGTCAGTCCCGCCCCGGCGCCGCTCTCGACCAGCGGCAGCGCCTGAAGCATTTTGCACGACGAGCGCGGATAGATCACCGCTTCGGGGTCTCCCCAGGCGGCCCGAATCACGCCCGACGCGTCGCAGATCACCGCATGGCCGCGGTGGCGCGACTCGACGATGTCGCCGCGCAACAGTTCGGCGAGCGGGGCCGCGTCAGCCATCGTCCATCTCCGCCACGATGTCTTCGCCCAGTACCCCGCGCAGGTGACGAAACGCCAGCCGGATCCGCGACTTTACCGTGCCGAGCGGCAGACCCTGCGCCTCGGCGATCTCGGCATGGCTCAGCCCGTCGTAAAACGCCGCCACCAGCACTGCGCGTTGCTCGGGCGCCAGCGTCGCGAGGCTGCTGCGGACGCGGCGCTCCTGTTCGGCCTGCGACACGATGTCCAGCCCGTCAGGCTCGGGGTCGGGCTGGAACAGCGGATCGGCGGGATCGGGCGCGGGCCGCCGCGCCCGGCGGATCATGTCGATCCGACGGTTCCGCGCGATCGCGAAAATCCAGGTGGAGGCGGCGGCGCGGCGCGGGTCGAACGTGGCCGCGCGCCGCCATACCGAGACCATGACGTCCTGCGCGATCTCGTCGGCGTCCGAGGGGTTCGCACCCGACCGCATCATGAAGCCCTTGATCCGCCCGGCGTAACGCTCGAAAAGCAGCGCGAACGACGCCTTGTCGCGACCGGCGATCCCGACCAGCAAATCCGCGTCGCTGAGCGCGGCGGGTCCGGGGGGCGGTGGCGCAGGCATGCGGTCAGGCCTTGTTTCCCGGCGCTGGCGCCGTACTTCCGGTTGCGGGTCGGGACCCGCGGTTGGGACTGGAAAAGCCGCTCCGACCCGCGCTAAACTAGACGAAGGCCAAAGACAAAAACAAGCTCGACAGACCCGACGCGGCGTGCGGCGGGGACGATCGGGAAACACGAACTTGTGATCGAGCAGGAGAAATTGCGAACATGACCCGCACGCCGGTGATATCCTTGGTCTTCTGTTGCGCGGCGGCCGTCGCCGCTCCCGCTTTTGCGCAAGCCGCCGCCGAACGGGTCGCCGCCCACAGCGCCTGGGGCGTGTTTCTCGTCGGCGATCCGAGGGAGTGCTACATCGTCTCCGAGCCGACCGCGTCGTCGGCGCGGCGCGACGGTCAGCCCGTCGAGGTGAACCGCGGCGACATCCGGCTCTTCGTCCGGTTCAATCCCGCCGAGAACGTGTCGAACGAAGTGAGCTTCACCGGCGGTTATCCGTTGAGCGCCAGCGACCCGGTCCGGGTCGACGTGGGCGCCGACGGCTTCGGCCTGTCGCCGGGCCAGGGCGACGCCAACGGCTGGGCGTGGCCGAACCCCGAGGACGACGCGCGGATCGTCGCCGCGATGCGCCGCGGCTCGACCGCGTCGGTGACCGCCGTCTCGACCCGCGGAACGACGACGCTCGACACGTTCTCGCTGTCGGGCTTCACCGCCGCCGTCAACGACGCGGAGAGCCGCTGCCGATAGCGCGACGCGTCGGCCGCCGCTCGCGCGCCGGCGCCGATCAGCCACGAGCGGGGCGGCCCTTCCGATCACGATGAACGCTCCGCCGCCCGCCGGGCTGGCGCTGGCGGTCAACAGCGGCTATAGCGTTCGGGGCGTCCGGCAAGGCGCGCTCGTCGTTCCGGACAGGACCCATGCTCGCTCCGCTCGTTCAGGATTTCGCAACTGCGCCGCGCCGAACGCCCGAGCCCGGGCGCCGGACGCTTCTGGGGCTCGACCATGGCGCGCTCGCCGCTGCGCTGATCGAGGCGGGTGCCGCGCCCGAGCAGGCGACGATGCGCGCCGGGCAGGTCTGGCAGTGGATCTACAATCGCGGCGTCACCGATTTCGCCGCGATGAGCAACCTCGCGAGGGAGTTTCGCGGTCGGCTGGCCGACAAGTTCACGCTCGAGCGGCCCGAGATCGTCACCCGGCAGATCTCGGCGGACGGAACGCGCAAGTATCTGCTTCGGGTCGCGGGCGGCGGCGAAATCGAGACCGTCTACATTCCCGAGGAGGATAGGGGCACGCTGTGCGTGTCTTCGCAGATCGGCTGCACGCTGGCCTGTACGTTCTGCCATACCGGAACCCAGCGGCTGGTGCGCAATCTGACCGCTGCGGAGATCGTCGGCCAGATCCTGATCGCGCGCGACGACCTCGGCGACTGGGGCCGCCTGCCCGTCGAAAAGCGGCTGATCTCGAACGTGGTGCTGATGGGCATGGGTGAGCCGCTCTACAACTTCGACGCGGTTCGGGACGCGATGCGGATCGCGATGGACGGCGCGGGTCTCGCGCTGTCGCGGCGGCGGATCACGCTGTCGACCAGCGGGGTCGCGCCCGAGATCGCGCGGGTGGGCGCGGAGATCGGCTGCCTGCTGGCGATCTCGTTCCATGCGACGACCGACGAGGTGCGCGACACGCTGGTGCCGATCAACCGCAAGTGGAACATCGCCACGCTGCTCGACGCCTGCCGGGCTTATCCGCGACTGTCGAATTCGGAGCGGATCACGTTCGAGTACGTGATGCTCGACGGCGTGAACGACAGCGACGCGGATGCGCGACGGCTGGTCCGGCTGATCGCGGGCATCCCTGCCAAGATCAATCTCATTCCCTTCAATCCCTGGCCCGGCGCGCCGTACGCGCGGTCGGGTCCCGAACGAATCGAGGCTTTCGCGCGGATCGTCAACAAGGCGGGCTATGCGAGCCCGGTGCGCACGCCGCGGGGCGAGGACATCATGGCCGCTTGCGGCCAACTCCGGAGCGCATCGGAGCACGCGCGGAGGCGGCCCGCCCCGGCGTAGGGTGGTTCAGCCGGCGCCCGCGTCACCGGCGGCAACGCGATGGTTCCCGACGTGGCGCGACAGCGCGGTCTCGATGTTCACCTGTGAACGGAAGGACCCCAATCGCACGGCATTCGAGGTTTTTGGCGACCAGGCCCGTTGCTTTTTTGGCTCGTCCGGAGCGATTCTTCAGGCATCGGCGGAAATCTGCTTGCGCTGATCCCGAAATTTAGGATTGCCTCAACCATATCGGATAAAAACTGCCGTAGTCCGAACGGACCGGCGCACGACGAATGGGCAGGCGGATGAACGACGGGAATATCGGGGAGGGCGCCGAAGTGCGCCGGAGTGAAGAATGCGCGGGGCGGTCGTCGGCGATGACGCGTCGGCGGGTATTGGCCCTGAGTGCGGGGCTTGTCGGTCTGTCGGCGACGCCGGGATTCGCGACGAGCTTCGTCAATACGATTGGTCCGCGCGCGAACCATATCGTCGTCTCGAAATCAGGCCGCTCGCTGGAGTTGCGCCGTGGCGAGGAAATCCTCCGGCGCTACCGGGTGGACCTCGGCTTCACGCCGCAAGGACACAAGACCAGGTCCGGCGACGGCCGCACCCCGGAAGGCCGCTACTGGATCGACCGCCGAAACCCCCGAAGCGAGTACTATCTCAGCATCGGAATCACGTATCCCGACGTCAATGACGTCGCACGGGCGCGGGCGCAGGGCGTCGATCCAGGCGGCGACATCTTCATTCACGGCGAGCCCATGCGGTCGCCCAAACGCACGCGGCGTGACTGGACCGCCGGATGCATCGCCGTAACGAATCGCGAGATCGAGGAGATCTGGGCGTTGACCCCCACCGGCGTCCCGATCACCATCTTCGCCTGAGCGTACGCGGCGCGCACTGGGCCGCTGCCCGATCCCGCTGCCGCCTGAGCAACAGCCGTCTGCTCAGTCGCCGATGAGCTGGACCCACCACAGCTTGCCGCCAGGGTCCTGATGCCAGGCGAGGCCGAGCCCGCGGCCGGCAGGGTTCATGATGATCCGCCGCGTATCGGGCACTTCGAGCCAGTAGCGCAGCACGGTAAGGTCGCCATCGGCTCCTTCGAACAGGTTCTCTCCGAGCACCTCGCCCCGGTAGCCCGCGCGAAAGCCGCGCTCGCGCCAACTGGTCAGGTCCGAGCCGAAATGCCAGGCGCGCTTCTGCACCGACATGTCGCGGGCGTGGGTCTCGGCGGCCGCGTTCAACTCCGCCGATAGTTGCAGCGCGGGCAACCCTTCGGCTGCACGCGCCGCGTTCACGCCGTCGAGATGGCGCAGCCGGATCGGCGCCACGTCGGCGGCGGTGAGCCGCGGAACCGAGCCTGCGGGCGCTTCGGGAGCGCCGCAAGCCGAGAGGAGCGTAAGGGCGGCGATTGCAAGACACGCGAGGCGCGAAATGAACATATTCGGTTAATCCCTGCTCGATACCAATTGTTAGCGGGTTTGCCGAGGCGCTACAAACGCAATCCGGTCAACCGGCTCTGCGCGAGCTGACCGAAGTGTGAGTTGCGCAACACCTGCGAATTCCTTAACGTGAATACAAATTACGTAAATTTCTTCTGGAGAGTGGCATGTCCATCGAGACGAATGAGGAAGTAAGTCGCCGGGGCTTCGGGCGAGCGGTGCTAGGCGCGGCGATGGGGGCGGCGGCTTTCGTCATCGGCGGCCCGACCTTCGCCCAGACCGCCGATCCGCTCCGCGATTTCGTTCCGGACGATGTGGAGCAGCCGCGGCTGATGCGGCGGGTGTCGGGTTCGACCAGCCGGGAGTGGCAGGAGTTCTTCTCGACGCTGGAGCGGGACGCGATTCTGGCGGACGTGAACGACCGCACGTTGCATTACTGGGGGTCCGACGGTTTCTACAGGATTTATCCGACATCCGTGCCGATGAACGGCGACCTGACGCGGCGCGGACGCACCTCCGTGACGCTGAAGCGGCCCGATCCCGAATGGCGGCCGACCGAGAACATGCTCAGGCGCAATCCCGACCTGCCGACTTATGTCGAGCCGGGTCCGGACAACCCGCTCGGCATTCGCGCGCTGAACCTGGGCTTTCCGGGCGCGTACCGGATCCACGGAACGAACGACATCCGCAAGATCGGCCGGCAGTCCTCGAACGGCTGCATCGGGCTCTTCAACGAGCACATCCTCGAGGTTTACGACCGCGCGCAGGTCGGCACCCCGGTGTTGCTCATTTGACAGCATTCGATATTTACTCGACCTTCCATTTTTCATAGATTGAAAGTGCCAGAGGATGTTGGGTAATCTCCGGGCATTAGCTTGTCCGCTCGCAGGTCCGGGTGAGCTAGCAGTATCGCAGACCCGCACTCTTTAGGAGGATAACAATGAAACTTATCGTCAGCACTGCTGCCGCTCTGCTGTTGGCGGGCCAGGCTTTTGCCGGTGCGCTCGTGTTCGAAGCTCCGGTCGAAGAAGAGATCATCATCGCCGAGCCGGCGCCGGCCATGGGCGGCTTCAACGCAGCCTGGATCATCCCGGTCATCGGTCTGGCCGCGATCGCGTATGCGATTTCGAACGACGACTCCTGATCTCAGCGCGTCGCGCCCGATTCGGGCGGATCGCTCTGTCGGCGCGCTGAAACCGACGCGCTGACATCCAACAGGGGTGCGACTTACCAAAAAGGCGGCGCTTGCGCCGCCTTTTTGGCATATGACCGCAGCGCCGCAGGACCGGCCCGGACGGGACTCGACGTGGACAGGATCGTACGGATCAGCTCCGCCGGCCGGTGTAGGGGAGGATCATCTCGAGGTCGATCATGCCCTGCTGCGGCCCCAGCCACTGCAGGCTGCGCCAGACGAAACCGGTGGTCGCATCGGCAAAATGCAGATTCTCGAAGCTTCGCGCCTCGCCTTCGCAGGTTTCGGTGACCTCGACGCCGCGATAGCGGACCTGGAGAATGACGATCTCCTTGATCGCGCCAAAAGCGAATCGGCATTCGAACGTTTCGATGCGGCCCTGCGGTGCGAAAGCGGGAAACTCGTAGCTGCGCTCGACGCTGGCCGGCCACTGCGCGGGCGGAATCGTCTGCACCAGCGGATCGGGCCGGCTCGACAGCGCCGAAAGCAGATCCCAGCCGAGCCCGCGCGACCCGGTGATCCACGAGCCACGCAGCGTAATTGTCTGCCGGATGCCCGACGCGAAGGTGACGTAGCCGCCGTTGTCGCTGGCGGCGAACAGGTAGGTCGGCCTCGGATCGTCGATCAGCCGCGCTCGGATCGTCGCCACATCGGCCCGCGTGATCGCCTCGCGGGTGATCGGCGCCCCCTGCGCGGCGTCTGCCTCTGGTGCGCGCTCGCCCGGCAACACCTCCTCCACGGCGGCGACCACGATGGGGTTGAACCCGCCATCGCTGCATCCGGCGAGCGCCAGCGCTGCTGCCGCGATCAGGGCGCGTCTCATTGCCAGAAGGACCCCCAGTTGCGCGACAGCCGGTTGCGGTCGTAATTGCGGACGATAGGATAAAGCTCGTTCGAGATCTCCAGCTGCGCTCCGCCGTCGCGCGACACCGATTGCAGCCCGATCTCGTTGTTGGCGCGGGTTTCGAACGGAACGGTCCAACGGAACGGCACTTCGACGAACACGCCCTTGTCAAAGCTGCCCTCGCCGAAATCCTCCTCGGTCACGTCGGTCAGCGAAAAGTATCCCCCGACCGCCCAGCCGTTGGGAAAGCGCCGGGTGACGGTGACGGTGCCGCCCCAGTCGCCGGCCAGATACCGCCCGGCGTCCACCTGTGCTTCGAGGTCATAAAAGCCTGTGTCCCAATAGACCGAGCCGAATCCCGTCACCACGTCGTAATCGTAATAGTCGAATCCGAACGGATCGTCGAAATCGCGCTGCGCAACCCAGTTGATGTCGGCCCCAAGGCCCCAGCTCTGATCCACCGGCTTCCACAACACTTCCGCCCCGACGCCGCCAAACATGCGCTCGAGGAGTCCGGCAGAGACCCGGCCATAGGTGTTCTCGTTCAGCTTGAACAGATAATCGACCGTAAGCTGCGGTAACTTCGGGTCGTAGTCGGCGTAATAGCGCGGCGAGTCGCTTCGCACCGGCGGCAGGTTCGACGTCGAGGGTCCGGGATCGTTCGGAATGTTCAGCAGCGGCTGGCTGATCGTCGCCGTGGTCGACAGGCCGGGCAGGATGTTGACGGTTCCGGTGGCGTCGAGGTTCAGCCCGATGCGGATCGGATCGCCGGGCGTCAGCAGCGTCAGGAACGGCGCCGGAACGATGCTCCAGACGAACTCGGGGTAGGCGTCGCGCTCCCAGGCGCCCGGCGGCAGCGACGGCGTCGCCCCGACGATTTCGGTGTTCTCCCAACTCGTCTCGCCGGCGTTGGGCCGATCCACCTCGCGCTCGATGTCGGTCCGGTTCACGATGATCGTCGAGGTCCGCAAGCCGTCCTGCATCGCCGTGATCTCGAACACCTCGACCGAGGCGGGAAGACCCACCGCCAGCACCCGCGCGGTGCGCCCGATCGCCTTTGGGTCGCTCTGGAACCGCAGATTCGTGAGCGCAACCTCAACGCTGCGGCCATCGGACGCGGCGCTGAAGCCTTCGAGCTGCATCCCCTCGGCGCGCAGCACCTCCGCCAGCGCCTCGGCCAGCTGGTCGCGCGCTGGCGTGTTCCTCGCCCAGCCGGCGCCGCGCGGCGCGTCAGCCGCGCGCGCGTTGATCGGCAGCGGGCCGGCGCCGAAGTCGGGCGGCACCAGCGGGCGAAGCGGGTTGCCGCTGATCGCGAGGTTGAAGCCAACCGCAGTCCCGTACATGTAGTACCCGCCGAAGGTGATCCCCGGCGTGATCCGGTACTCCGCGCCAAAGTTGAACTGCGACGAAGGCTCAAACGTAGAGGTCGGGCTCTGCTGTTCGCGCGTGTAGGTGTCGGACGAATACTCGGCCTTCAGCGTCAGCTTTTCGATCGGCGTGCGCCATTCGACGCCGCCGAAGAAGCCGACGTTCTCGCCCTTGAAGAACGTGTCGAACGAGACCTTCCCGCCCTCGCCGAAGTCGTTGCTGCGGTCGCAAAAAGACCCGGAGATCGAGCAGAACGGGTTCTCGACCGTGTTCGTGCCCGACAGCCGCCCCCAGCCGACGCCGGCGGTGACGGTGAAATCCTGAATCGTCTTGGTCGCCACCAGATACTCGCTCGAATAGACGCCGGTGCCGAGGAAGTCGCGAAATCCAACCCCGACGGCGGGCATCCAGCGGAAGAACTCGCCCTCCCGCGCCAGAGTGAATTGCAGGTCGAAGCTGCGGTCGAACAGGTCATAGGTCGGGTCGTAGACGCCGTCCTCGTCACGCCGTCCCCAGTTCTCGATGGTCGAGTACCGGATCGCCCCGGCGACTCGCGGCAGGATCTGAAAACTGAAGTTGCGCCGCTGGGTCTCGCCGAAATAGCTGTAGCTCAGCCCGATCTGCGCGTCCGGCTGGTCCTGCGCGGTCGGCATGTCGATGAGGCCGGTCATGCCGTAGAGGTTGAGGCTCGGTCGCACCGTCTCGGCCGCTACCGGCGCGGCGAGCGCCGCGGCCGCCGACGTCGCCACGATCAACCCGAGGCCGATTGCGCCGTTCTGGCGTCGCGCCATGCACCTGCCTATCGATTGCGGGCTGCTCGCCCCGCCGCATTTTAACTATTCCTAACCCTCAAATTCCCGGGAACGCCAGCGCAGAAATGCTGGTGCGCCGATTCCGGCGGCGACTGTGGCCGGCGCGCCCTCATTCCCCCTGTGCGAGAATCGCCCGCAGACCGGCGCGATAGTCCGGATGGCGCAGCGTCACCCCCAGCCGTTCGCGAATGCGGCGATTTGCGACGCGCTTTGACTCCGCATAGAAGCTGCGCGCCATCGGCGACAGGTCCGCCGTCTCGAATGGAACTTCCGGCGGCGCCGGCATGCCGAGCAGCGCCGCCGCGAAGGCGATGACGTCCTGCGGCGGCGCGGGCTCGTCGTCGGCGACGTTCCAGACGGCGCATGCCTCGGGCCGCGCGATCGAGGCCGCCAGCACGCCGGCGATATCCTCGACATGGATGCGGCTGAACACCTGCCCGGGCTTCACGACCCGCTGCGCCCGTCCGTCGCGCAGTCGATCGAAGGCGCTGCGACCCGGCCCGTAGATCCCCGCGAGCCGGAAAACCTCCGCCGCGAGGCCGCTGTCCAGCCATGAACGCTCGGCCGCCACCCGCCAGCGGCTTCGATCGTTGACCGGCGCGAGCGGAGCATCCTCCTCCACCCAGGCGCCGTCTCGATCGCCATAGACGCCCGTCGTCGACAGATATCCGAGCCACTCCGGCCCGCGCGACTGCAATGCCGGCCCGTGGCGCGCGAACGCCGCGTCGCCCGCCGCGTCCGGTGGCAGCGACACAAGCACATGGCTCGCATCCGCGATCGCCGCGTCCACCGCCGCCGCGTCGCCCCAGTCTATCGCCTCGACGCCGGCCGCGCGCATTTCTGCGGCCCGCGTCGCTGTGCGCGTCGTCCCGATCCGCCGCCAGCCCGGCCCGAGGCTTGCCGCCAGCGCCTCCGCCGAGTAGCCATGGCCGAGCGTCAGCAACACAGGTCGGGTCATGGCGCGCCTCTCACTCCACCGATCTGCCCAGATCTAGGGGAACGCGCCGCCGATGCACAGAGCCGCCCTCGCCGTCGCCCTCGCCGCCATCCTCGGCCCGGCAGCCGCAGCCTCGGTCGCCCATGCCCAGATCCGCTCCGCCGAGGATTGCGACGCGGCGATCCTGGCGAGCCCCGAGACCGCCCGCGAGGACGCCTCGCTGTGGACCCGCCTCGGCGGCGGAACGGTGGCCGAGCTTTGCGAAGCCGCGGCGCTCGAAGCGATGGGCGCGACCGCCTCCGCCGCCCGGCTGCTCACCGAGCTTGCCCAGGACCGCCGCCGCGCCCATCCCGCCGACCTGCGCGCCGCGATTTACGCCGACGCCGCGCGCCTGTGGCTCGACGCCGGCCGACCGGACCGCGCCCGCGCCGCCCTCGACAATCTCGACCGCATCGCCCGCGCCACGCCGGACGATCTGTTGCTGCGCGCCCGCATCGCCGCCGCCGTAGCCGACTGGCCGGCGGCGCTGGCCAGCCTCGACGCGCTGATCGCGGTCGCGCCCGGCGACGCCCGCGCCCATGCGCTGCGCGCCGCAGCGCTCCGCCGCTCGGGCGACCTCGGGGCGGCGCGCGACGCGGCGGAAGGCGCCCTCGCCCTCGCTCCGACCCTGCCCGAAGCGCTGTTCGAGGCGGCCGCCGCCGCCGCCGAAACCGGCGATGTGGCCGCCGCCGAAACGCTGTGGCTCGAATTGATCGAAATCAGCCCCGACCACGATCTCGCCAACCTTGCCCGGCGCAATCTTGTCACTCCGGACTGAGCCGCGCCACCGCCCATTCCGCAGCGTCGCGCACGACGGCGTCGGCGTCGCCCGTCAGGCGCCGCGCCGCCGGCAGCAACGCCGCATCCCCCGAATTCCCGATCGCGTATAGCACGTTGCGCACGAAGCGGTTGCGCCCGATGCGCTTGATCGGCGAGCCAGCGAACAGTTCGCGAAACCCTGCGTCGTCGAGCGCCGCCAGATGCTCGAGCTTCGGGCATTGCAGCTCTATCCGCGCCCAGTAGGCTGCGTCCCGCGCCTCGACCGCGAACTTGTTCCAGGGACAGACCGCCAGGCAATCGTCGCAGCCATAGATACGGTTGCCCATCGGCGCGCGCAACTCCTCCGGCACCGGGCCGCGATGCTCGATCGTCAGGTACGAGATGCAGCGCCGAGCATCGAGCCGCCACGGGCTCGGAAACGCCTGCGTCGGGCAGACGTCGAGACAGGCCCGGCACGACCCGCAATGCTCGGCCTCCGGCGCGTCGCGCGGCAGCGTCAGCGTTGTGAAGATCGCCCCGAGAAAGAACCAGTTCCCCAACTCCCGCGACAGCAGGTTGGTGTGCTTGCCCTGCCAGCCGAGCCCGGCCGCCTGCGCCAGCGGCTTTTCCATCACTGGCGCGGTATCGACGAACACCTTGATCTCGGCCCCGGTCTCGGCCACCAGCCACCGGCCCAGCCGCTTCAACCGCGCCTTGACCCGATCGTGGTAGTCGCCTCCCCGCGCATAGACGCTGATCGACCCACGATCGCGCAGCGCCAGCAGCCGCAGCGGATCGTCGTGCGGCGTGTAGACGTCGGCGACCAGGATCACCGACCGGGCCGCGGGCCACAGCGCCGCCGGATCGGCGCGCCACTCCATCCGCTCGGCCATCCAGCCCATCGAGCCGTTGAACCCGGCCGCGACGAACGCCGCCAGCCGCTCGGGCGCCTCGGGGATCGCGTCGGGCGCGCAGACGCCCGACGCGGCGAACCCCTCCTCCAGCGCGCGCGCCTTGATCCGAAGGGCGAGATCGCGCTCCCCGGAACCGTCCATGTCAGAAATCGAGGTCGGCGTAATGCTGCGGCGGCGTGAAGCCGGGCACCAGATCGGCGAGGATCGAGCGGAAGGCGGGGCGCGACTTGATCTTGGAATACCAGTCATGCAAGCCTTGGCTTCGCGCCCAGTCGATGTCGCCGACGTAATCGAGACAGCTCAGATGTGCGGCTGCGGCGAAGTCCGCGATGGTGAGCGCGCCACCCGCCAGCCAGCGTCGCCGATCCATCAGCCAGCCGATGTAATCGAGATGGTACTTGATGTTGCGGACACCCGCCTTGATGTTCTCGCTCTCCGGATACCCCGATTTCGCCAGCTTCTTGTTGACCCGTTCGTACAGCAGGTTCGCCGTGCATTCGCGGTGGAACTTGTCGTCGAACCACGCGGTCAGCCGCCGCGCCTCCGCCCGCATCGCCGGATCATCGGGCAGCAACGGCGGATCGGGCCGGGTCTCCTCGAGGTACTCGAAGATCGCGCCGCTGTCGGCCAGCGTCAGGTCGTCGATCGTCAGGACAGGAACCTTCCCGGCGGGATTGAGCCGCAGGAAGTCCATCCGCCGCTCCCACGGCTTCTCCTCGACCAGCTCGACCTCGATCTTCTTCTCGGCGAGGACGAGCCGGATCTTGCGACAGAACGGCGACAACGGCTGATGATAGAGACGGCGCATTTATGCGACCTTTCTTGTGCTCGATGCCCCGTTATCGACGCAAAGCGGCCTCGTTTCAACCGCTCAACGGTCAAATAAAGCACGCGCCCCGCCCGTCCGCCCTGATCGTCCCCGCTCCGCTCTGGATCGCGGCGCCCCGGCTCGCGATGAACCGCGTCCCCGACACCGGCGAGCGCGCTTTCGGGTCGGGCAGCACCGCCATCAGCCGTGCGGCGCGCTGCGGTCCGAGATCGGCGGTGGAAATGCCCCAATGGCGCTGCGCCGCCGCCTCGACGCCGAACACTCCCTCGTCGAACTCGGCGACGTTGAGATAGACCTCCATGATTCGCCGCTTGGTCCACAGCGCCTCGATCAGCACCGTGAACCCCGCCTCCAGCCCCTTGCGCAACCAGGACCGGCCCTGCCATAGAAAGACGTTCTTCGCCACCTGCTGGCTGATCGTCGAGCCGCCGCGCAACCGGTCCTCGTCGGCCAGCGCCGCCCTGATCCCCGCGACGTCGAACCCCCAGTGCAGGCAGAAATTCGCGTCCTCCGCCGCCGCGGCGCTGAGCGGCACGAATTCGGACATCTCCGACAGCGGAACCCAAGCGCGTTGCAGTGGCCCAAGTCGCAGCCGCTCGCCGAGCATGTAGGGATTGATCGGCGGATTGACGAAGCCGTAGAGCGCCGTCAAAAGCACGACCGCTGCAGCCGTGATCAGCGCGACGCGCGCCGTGCGCTGACCGAGCCGCCGAAAAAGGCGGAGTGTCCGTTGAATGGCCATCGTTTTTCAGACCGCAAATCTGCCCGCCGCGCAAGCGCCTCGCCCGGCGCGCGGCCGCGAAGGTTGGCGCCCCTCCGACCCCAAGTCGGCACGGGTCGTCAGCAGCGCGCCCGACGCCATTGCCCCAAGTGACAAATGGCCGGCAGTTCTGCCGCGAGGCTGGCTTCAGACCCCGAGTTGCGCCGCAAGCCGCTCCCACTCGGCCTGCAGGCCAGAGTCGCCGCGCCTTTCCCCGGCGCGTTGGTACCAGTAATCGGCATTGCCGATATCGCCCTCGATCCAGTGCGCGAAGCCGTGGACGAGGTCATGTGCCGGATCGCCTTCACGCCGCTGGCAGATCGCATGCGCCCTGTCCCACGCGGGACCGGGCGCCAAGCCACCCTTCATCAGCCACCAAAGCGCTGCGAGCGGCGGCGCAATCGCACCGGGCGGCGCCGCCAGATCGAGCGTGTCGAGCAGGCCGACGGTCATCGCGGGGAGCACGTCGGTCACGCCCGCGCCGCCGCCGGCAGGTCGCTCAGCGGGTGTGACAGGCGGTTGAGCATTTCCTTCGGCACGATCTGCCGGAACAGCAGCAGCGACTCGCCCCAGTTGCGCAGGATCTCGGCCGCGCGTGGGCTGCCGGTCTCGGCGAGGTGCCGGGCGACCAGACCGCGCAGCAGCGCCTCCCAGTGCTCGGAGCCCACCGGCGCCGCGATCACCGTCTCCCCGTTGAGCCGCAGATCCAGCTCGGCGTCGCGATCATAGAGGAACGCCATGCCGCCGGTCATGCCCGCACCGAAGTTGTCGCCGATCCGGCCGAGGATCACCGCCACGCCGCCTGTCATGTATTCGCAGCCGTTCGACCCGCAGCCTTCGACCACAACGCTCGCGCCCGAGTTTCGCACACAGAACCGCTCGCCCGCCCGCCCGCTGGCGAACAGATACCCCGCCGTAGCGCCATAGAGCACAGTGTTGCCGATGATCGCGTTCTCGTGCGGGACCAGCGGCGAACCGAGCGGGGGGCGCACGACGATGGTGGCGCCGCTCAGGCCCTTGCCGACATAGTCGTTCGCCTCGCCCGAAACCTCGATCTTCAGCCCCGGCGCCGCGAACGCCCCGAGCGATTGCCCCGCCGACCCGGACAGCTTGATCGTCAGATGGTCGGGCTGCAAACCGTTGCGCATTCCGAACCGCTTGACGATGTGGCTCGACACCCGCGTGCCGATCGACCGCAGCGTGTTCTGCACCGCATAGCTCAGCTGCATCTTCTCGCCGTCCTTGAAGAACGGCTCGGCATCCTGCACCACCTGCGCGTCGAGCGTATCGGGCACCACCTGCCGCGGACGCTTGCGGTCGTAGCTGACCGGACCGTTGTTCACCCGTATCAGCATCGGGTTCAGATCGAGATCGTCGAGGTGCTCGGAGCCGCGGCTCACCTGCGCCAGCAGGTCCGAGCGCCCGATCACCTCGTCGATCGACCGCGCGCCGAGGCTCGCCAGCACCTCGCGAACCTCCTCGGCGTAAAAGCTGATCAGGTTCACGACCTTGTCTGCGGTCCCGGTGAACTTCTGGCGCAACTCCGGATTCTGCGTGCAGACCCCGACCGGGCAGGTGTTCGACTGGCACTGCCGGACCATGATGCAGCCCATGGCGATCAGCGCCGCGGTGCCCACCCCGAACTCCTCGGCCCCCAGCATCGCCGCCATCACCACGTCGCGCCCGGTCCGGAGCCCGCCGTCGGTCCGCAGGATCACCCGGTCGCGCAGGTTGTTGATGGTCAGCACCTGATGCGCCTCGCTCAGGCCCATCTCCCAGGGCAGCCCGGCGTATTTGATCGAGGTCACCGGCGATGCGCCCGTGCCGCCGTTGTGCCCGGAGATCAGGATCACGTCGGCCTTCGCCTTCGCCACGCCCGCAGCGATGGTCCCCACGCCGGACTGGCTGACCAGCTTCACGCAGACCTTCGCCCGCGGGTTGATCTGCTTCAGGTCGTAGATCAGCTGCGCCAGATCCTCGATCGAATAGATGTCGTGATGCGGCGGCGGCGAGATCAGCGTGACCCCCGGCGTCGAGTGGCGCAAGCGCGCGATCAGCTCGGTCACCTTGATGCCCGGCAACTGCCCGCCCTCGCCGGGCTTCGCGCCCTGGGCGACCTTGATCTCCAGCTCTTCGCACTGGTTCAAATACTCGGCCGTCACCCCGAACCGCCCCGACGCCACCTGCTTGATCTTGGCGCTGGCGTTGTCGCCGTTCGGCATCGGCAGGAAATGCGCCGGGTCCTCGCCGCCCTCGCCCGAGTCGCTCTTCGCCCCGATCCGGTTCATCGCGATGTTCAGCGTCTTGTGCGCCTCCGGGCCGAGCGCGCCGAGCGACATCCCCGGCGTCACGAACCGCTTGCGGATCGCCGTGATGCTCTCGACCTCGGCCAGCGGCGCGGGCGCGTCCGTCGGCTTGAAGTCGAGCAGATCTCGCAGGTTGATCGGTGGCCGCGACTGCATCGCCGTCGAATACTGCTTCCACAGCTTGTAGTCGCCGCGCTCGCAGGCCGCCTGCAGCATGTGCATCAACTGCGCCTCCCAGGCATGGCTCTCGCCGGTCCGTCGCGCCTTGTAGAACCCGCCGATCGGCAGCACGCTGTCGCCCGCGCCGAACCCGCGCGCGTGCGCCCGCTCGATCTGGCGCTGCAACCCGCCGACGCCGATACCCGAGATCCGGCTGACCATGCCGGGCAGATACTCCGCTACCATCGCGCGGCTCAGGCCCACCGCCTCGAAGTTCAGTCCGCCGCGATACGACGAGATCACCGAGATCCCCATCTTGGACATGATCTTCAGCATGCCCTGGTCGATCGCCTCGCGGTACCGGGCGGTCGCCTCGCCCAACGTCCCGTCGATCAGGCCGCGTCCGACCCGGTCGGCGATCGAATCCTCGGCCAGATACGGGTTCACCGTGGTCGCGCCACTGCCGATCAGCACCGCGAAGTAATGCGGGTCGATGCACTCGGCCGACCGCACGTTGATCGACGTGAACGTCCGCAGCCCCTTGCGCGTCAGCCAGGAATGAACCGCACTGGTGGCGAGGATCATTGGCATCGACACCGCCGCTTCGCCCTGGGCGCAATCGCTCAGCACGATGTGGTTCGCCCCGGCCCGCACCGCCTCCTCGGCTTCGGCGCGAATGCGCACCAGGCCGTCGCGCAGCGCGTTCGGCTCGCCGCCCACCGGGAACGTGCAGTCGACCTCCACCACCGCGTCGGCGAAATGCTTGAGCATCGCGTCGAAATGCGCATTCGACACGAACGGGCTTTCGAGCTGGAGGATCTCGGTCTGGCTGTTGTCCTGGTCGAGCACGTTCTTGAGATTGCCGAACCGCGTCTTCAGGCTCATCACCCGATGCTCGCGCAAGCTGTCGATCGGCGGGTTCGTCACCTGGCTGAAGTTCTGCCGGAAGTAATGGCTCAGCGGCCGGTATTTTTCGCTCAGCACCGCGGGTGGCGTGTCGTCGCCCATCGAGCCGATGGCCTCCTTGCCGTCCTCGGCCATCGCGTGGAGGATCACCTCCAGCTCCTCGATCGTGTAGCCCGCCGCCACCTGGCGCCGTCGCAACTCGCCGCCCGCGAAAAGCGCCCGCTCGTCGGAGGCGTCGGTGATCCCGTCGAGATCGGTGATCGAGCCCACCCAATCGCCGAACGGCTGCGACGCCGCCAGAACGTCCTTGATCTCCGCGTCGTGGAACAGCCTGCCCTCGCACATATCGACGCCGATCAGCTGCCCCGGCCCGAGCGCGCCCTTCTCGGAAACCGTCATCTCGTCGGTCGGCACCATGCCCGCCTCGGACCCCGCGATCAGCAAGCCGTCGCCCGACACGACATAGCGCATCGGGCGCAGCCCGTTGCGGTCCAGTCCGCCACAGACCCAGCGTCCGTCGGTCATCGCGAGCGCCGCCGGCCCGTCCCACGGCTCCATCACTGCGTTGGAATAGGCGTACATCGCCACCCAGGCCTCCGGCATGTTGGACGAGGTCTTCGACCACGCCTCCGGGACCAGCATCGACTTCGCCATCGGCGCTGTCCGGCCGGCGCGCACCAGCACCTCGAAGACGTTGTCGAGCGCCGCGCTGTCCGAGCCGTTGGCCTGGACGATCGGCTTGATGTCCTCGGCGAGCTCGCCGAAATAGCTCGACGCCATGCGGATCTCGTGGCTCCGCATCCAGTTCAGGTTGCCCTTCAACGTATTGATCTCGCCGTTATGGGCGAGCATCCGGAACGGTTGCGCCAGCCACCAGCGCGGGAAGGTGTTGGTCGAATAGCGCTGGTGATAGATCGCGAACGCGCTCTCGAACCGCGCGTCCATCAGGTCGGGGTAGAACACGCTGACCTGCTCGGCCAGCATCATCCCCTTGTAGATGATCGACCGGCACGACATCGAAGCGATATAGAAATCCCGTATTGCGCTGCCCGCCTTCTCGATGCGGCGCCGGATCACGTAAAGCTCGCGCTCGAAGGTCTCCTCATCGACGCCCTTGGCGTTCGAGATCAGGATCTGCTCGATCTCGGGCCGCGTGGCGTTGGCCTTGTCGCCGAGGCACGAGATATCCACCGGCACATGCCGCCAGCCGTAGATATAATAGCCCATCCGCAGCACTTCGGCCTCGACGATGGTCCGCGCCGCCTCCTGCGCCCCGAAATCGTTGCGCGGCAGGAATATCTGCCCCACCGCCAGTTGCTCGCCGCGCGGCACGTGGCCGGTATGGCGAACCTGCTCCTCGAAGAACGCGTTCGGGATCTGCACGTGGATGCCGGCGCCGTCGCCGGTCTTGCCGTCGGCGTCCACCGCGCCGCGGTGCCAGATCGCGCTCAACGCCTTGATGCCGTTCTCCACCACAGATCGCCGCGGCTTGCCGTCAATGGCCACGACAAACCCCACGCCGCAGGCGTCCCGCTCGTCCTCGGGGCTGTACATCCCCTCCGCGGCCAACCGTGCGAGTGCTGCTTCCTGCTCGGCGACCCAGGCGGCGTCATGGCTCATTGCTCGTCTCCTTGGTCCACGAAGGGGTATTACATCTCGTACTCGCCGCGCGTGATCCGCTCGTGCGTCCCGGAAAAAGGACATGCAGCGAACGCGCGATCAGCGTAGACTTCGCGGACAAGGGGAAACGCTCGCGCGCCATCAAACAGGCCGGGCGACAACCAACGGTCCGCGCCGCGGTCCCGAAGCCAGGGAAACTCCGGCTCATTCCGCCGCCATGCTTGCCTTGCGATCGAACACCCGCAATATGCTTTCCGCCGCCTCGCGCCCGTCGCGGATCGCCCAGACCACGAGGCTCGCGCCGCGCACGATGTCGCCCACCGCGTAGACGCCGGGCAAACTCGTCTCCTTCGTGTCGAAGTCCGCCTTGATCGTGCCCCAGCGCGTCACCGCCAGCTCCGGGCAGCCCCAGAGGCCGGGCAGGTCCTCCGGCTCGAAGCCCAGCGCCTTGATCACCAGCCCCGCCGGCTCGGTGTAGTCGGCGTCGGGGATCTCCTCGGGCGCCTGCCGACCGGTCGAGTCCGGCGCCCCGAGCCGCATCCGCGCCACGCGCACGCCCGCGACCGTGCCCTCGCCGATGAAACCGCGCGGGGTCGTCAGCCAGACGAACTCGACGCCTTCCTCTTCGGCGTTCGCGACTTCGCGCTGGCTGCCCGGCATGTTCGC
Organism: Rhodobacterales bacterium; assembly: GCA_038247355.1. Classification (GTDB taxonomy): domain Bacteria; phylum Pseudomonadota; class Alphaproteobacteria; order Rhodobacterales; family Rhodobacteraceae; genus Amaricoccus. The sequence continues at coordinate 12,419 of JBBRUZ010000005.1, read as the reverse complement.
CCGGTCGCGACGGTACAGGCATCTGACCGACGTTGCACCCTGCCGGACGGCCGTGCGCACGCAGTCCATCGCCGTGTCGCCGCCGCCAATCACCACCACCGCCTTGCCCATCGCGTCCAACTCGCCGCTGTCGAACTCGGGCACCGCGTCGCCGAATCCCTTCCGGTTCGACGCGGTCAGGTAATCGATGGCCTTGACGATGCCGCCGACCCCGGCGCCGGGTCCGCCCAGCTCGCGGGTCTTGTACACGCCCGTCGCGATGAGGACCGCGTCGTGGCTCGCGCGGATGTCCTCGAAGCCGACATCCTCGCCCACCGTGCAGTTGAGCCGCAACGTGATCCCGCCATCGGTCAGTTGCGCGTTGCGGCGCATGACGATGTCCTTCTCCAGCTTGAAGCCGGGAATGCCGTAGGTCATCAAGCCGCCCGCGCGGTCATAGCGGTCGTAGACGGTCACCTGCACGCCCGCCCGCCGCAGGAAATCCGCCGCCGCGAGCCCGCCGGGGCCGGCGCCGATGATCCCGACGCTTTCGGCCCGCTCCGCCCGCGGCCGGATCGGCTGCACCCAGCCCTGCTCCCATGCGGTGTCGGTGATGTACTTCTCGACGGCCCCGATCGTGACGGTGCCGTGCCCGGACTGCTCGATGACGCAATTGCCCTCGCACAGCCGGTCCTGCGGACAGATCCGGCCGCAGATCTCGGGGAACGTGTTCGTCGCCTGGCTCAGTTCATAGGCTTCGCGCAGCCGACCCTCCGCGGTCAGTTTCAACCAGTCCGGGATATTGTTGTGCAGCGGGCAATGGGTCTGGCAAAACGGCACGCCGCACTGGCTGCATCGGCTGGCTTGTTCGGACGCCTTTGCCGCGGCGAACTCCCGGTAAATCTCGCTGAAGTCCTCGCGCCGCGCCTCGGCGTCGCGCTTGGACGGCATGTCCCGCGGCACCTTGACGAACGTGAGCATGATGTTCCCAGCCATGGCGCGTCCTCTCCACTTCTGGCCGTAGCGCAACAAAGTTACGCCGAACCGGACATATCCAGCAGTTTTCCGGATTGCTATATGAAGCCCGCCTCAAAGAAAAGTCATTTATGCTGACCTAGTTTCAACTGAGGCTGCCTACATCGCGCGATCGCATAAATTTAATGCATTCTTTAGGACAGCAGCGCTTATCTATCTACCCGATCTGCCCTCCACGCGTCAGCCAGAGTCCGATCAGCGCCGCCGACCCCACCGCGATTCGCCACCAGCCGAAGAACGCGTAGCCACGGCGCGAAACGAAATCGAGCAACCGTCGCACCACGAACAACGCGGACACGAACGCGGCGACGAAACCCACCGCGATCACCGCCGCATCGTCGAAGCTCAGGATGTCGCGGTTCTGGAACAGATCGAAGGCGAAAGCGCCGGCCATCGTCGGCATCGACAGGAAGAACGAAAACTCGGCGGCCGCGCGCCGATCCGCCCTCATCAGCAGCGCGCCGACGATCGTGGCGCCCGATCGAGACACGCCCGGCACCAGCGCAAGGCACTGGAATAGTCCGATCCGCAGCGCCAGACCGGGCGGGAAATCCATCGCGTCGGCGTAGCGCGGCTCCGCGACGCGCCGATCCACCCAGATCAGCACGAAGCCGCCCAGGATCAGCATGACGGCGATCAGCACCGGCGTCTCGAACAGCACCGTCTTGATCAGGTCATGCGCCAGCGCCCCGAAGAACGCCGCCGGCAGAAACGCCAGCAGGACGCCGCCGACAAAGCGCCGCGCCTTCGGATCGCGCGGCAAGTCGCGCGCGACCTGGAAAAGCCGGGCCGAGTAGACCGACAGGATCGCGAGGATCGCCCCGAGCTGGATCAGCACCTCGAACGTCTTGCCCGTCGACTCGAATCCAAGAAAATGCCCGGCGAGCAGGATGTGCCCGGTCGAGGAGACCGGAATGAATTCGGTCAGGCCCTCGAGCACGCCGAGAAGCGCCGCGACGGCGATCGACTGGTCGGCCACGCCTTAGTCCCGCATCTGGTCGGCGGAGTCGTGGATTGCGGCGTACTGGCCGTCGGGACGGTAGAAATAAAGATAACTCTCGAGAATCGGACCCATCGCGACCGGCGTGATGCCGAGCTCGGCGAACCCGCGCGCGTCAGGGGCTACGACGTTGTCCCGCTCGAGCAGCGTCACCTGATCGCGCGTGATCAGCCGATTGGTGAACAGTCCGAAACTCAGCCGCTGGAGCATGTCGAACGCCCAGCCCTGGAACTGCGCCAGCCCGAACGGCAACGCGACGATCAGCCGCCGGCGCCGGATCAGGGTCAGCATGCGCCGCATCAGCTCGCGAAACGTCGCGACGTCGGGCCCGCCGAGTTCGTAGACGCCGGGCGCCGGGTCGCCGATCAGCGCGGCGGCGGCCGCGGCGGCGACGTCGTCGACATAGACCGGCTGGAATTTCGTGTCCGGTCCGACCACCGGCAGCACCGGGGACAGGCGCGCCATGCGCGCGAAGCGGTTGAAGAACTGGTCCTCGACGCCAAAGACGATCGAGGGCCGCAGGATCACCGCGCCGGGAAAGGCCGCGCGCACCGCCGCCTCGCCGGCCGCCTTCGAGCGGGCGTAGAGGCTCGGGCTCTCGGGATCGGCGCCGATCGCCGAAATCTGGACGAGCTTCGCCACTCCTTCCTCGGCGGCGATCCGGGCGATGCGGCCGGCCCCTTCGTCCTGGACCGCATCAAAGCCCTGCTTGCCCTCCTCGAGCAGGATGCCGACGCAATTGACCACCGCCTGCACGCCGGCGATCGCCTGGCGCGTCGAGGCCTCGTCACGGATGTTGGCCTGAACCGGCTCGACCTGCCCGACGGCGCCGTAGGTCCGCACGAACAGCGCCTCGTTCGGACGGCGCACCGCGACGCGCACCCGCCAGCCGGCATGAGCCATCCGCTGCGTCACGTAGCGTCCGACAAACCCCGAGCCGCCGAAGATCGTGACGATGGGCGGTTGATTGGACATGGACGATTCTCCCGACGCGGTCCAGACGGGAGTATCGTCTGGCGCACCGCCGAACAAGTTTCAATTCCCACGCCGATGACGCAGGCGCGCCACCCGCTCGCAGGCGCATTCCATGTCGCAGCGCCTCGCCACTTACTCGGCGGCGAGACCCTGCCGCCCGCGCGCGCCCAGCATCCGCGCCGCCGTTTCGCCCGCCAGATGCACCGGCGTTCCGGCCACGAACGTCGCCTCGATCCGCCGCGTCGCCGGGTTCATCGCCACGATGTCCGCACGCGCGCCCGGCGTCAGCATGCCGCGGTCCGACATCGCGAGGATTCCCGCTGGTTGCGTCGACACCAGGCGCCAGGCGGCGTCGAATCCCAGCGTCCCCCGGTCGGCCAGGGCCCAGGCCGACGCCGCCAGCGCAGGGTAGTAGTAGTCCGACACCAGCGCGTCGACGAGCCCGTCCGCGATCAGCCCCTCGGCCGCAATATTGCCCGACTGCGACCCGCCCCGCACCACGTTCGGCGCGCCCATCAGCACCGGATTGCCTCGCGCCCGCGCCTCCGCGGCCGCCGCGCGCGACGTCGGGAACTCGCAGACATGCGCCCCCAGCGCGTCGTATTCCGCCCGCGCCTCGGCCGTGCCGTCATCGTGCGAGCCGAACTTCGCCCCGGCCTCCCGAAACGCCGCCGCGATCCGCGCCAGGCTCGCGTGAACCTCCGGCCCGCGCGCCGCCGCCGCCTCGACCAGCGCCATGTGCTCGGACGCGCTGCGCCCCGCCTGCAGGGCCCAGGCCGAAATCTGCTCGGGCGCCCGCGCCCACATCTCCAGCACCTCGGGCAGATGGTCGTTGAACACAACATAGCGCACCGCGCCCGACCGCACCGCGTCGAGCATTCGCGCCTCGCCGTCGAGGAAATGCGTCTCGTAGCGCAACTGCAACCGGATGTCGGCCCGCGCCGCATACTCCGCCCGCGCCGCGATCAGCGCCTCGGCATAGTCCGCGCCCCGCTTGCCGCCCTCCCACGAAAAGCATTGCGCCAGATACGCCGTCGTCACCCCATGCGCGCACAACTCCGCGTCGACGCTGGCGAAGCCGAGAGCCATGGCGAATCCGACCCCGTTGCGCGGCGCCATGTGCCGCTCGAACGCGTCGCCATGCAGATCGACGATTCCCGGCAGCAGCCAGTAACCGCGCAGATCGATCTCGGCCCCCGGCCCGTCGCAGATCGACCCCTCGGCGAGCGTCACGGCGTCCTCGACGAACCCGTCGGGCCGCAGAACCCGCGCGCCGGTCAACCGTAGCGGCGGCAACGTGGTCGCGTTTTCGCGGGAGGGTGATGATCGACGCATGAGACCCGAATACGGCGGGATCGCGACAACATCAAGACGACGCGCTCGATCCGCGAAGCCGCCGTCCACCGACGGGTCGGCGCGCGTCTCGCCGTCTGCGGGGGCGTCGACGCGCCGTGATCAGCGCGGCGCGGTTGGGCCCCGGTCCAGGATGTCGCCGTCCACGTCAAGAATGTCGCGCTTGCCGCACAGCGCCATCGTCACGTCAAGCTCGTTGCGGATGATCTCGAGCGCCCGCGACACGCCTGCCCGACCGCCCGCGCCAAGGCCGTAGAGGAACGGCCGGCCGATCCAGACGCCCTTCGCGCCGAGCGCCACCGCCTTCAGCACGTCCTGTCCCGACCGCACGCCACCGTCCATATGCACTTCGATCCGGTCGCCGACCGCGGCGACGACGCCGGGCAACGCCGAGATGGACGAGCGGGCGCCGTCGAGCTGCCGGCCGCCATGGTTCGAGACGATAAGCGCATCCGCGCCGCTGTCGGCGGCGCGCCGGGCGTCGTCCGGATCGAGAATTCCCTTGAGGATCAGCTTGCCGCCCCAGTTCTCCTTGATCCACGCCACATCCTCCCAGGACAGGCGCGGATCGAACTGTTCGGCGGCCCACGACGACAGCGATGACAGGTCGGTGACGTTCTTCGCATGACCGACGATGTTGCCAAAGCTGCGCCGTTTCGTCCCGAGCATCTCGAGCGCCCAGAACGGTCGCGTCGCCACTTGCCAGACATGCTTTGGCGTGAACTTGGGCGGCGCGGACAGGCCGTTGCGCAGGTCCTTGTGGCGTTGCCCGAGCACCTGCAGATCGACGGTCAGCACCAGCGCCGAGCATTTCGCCGCCTTGGCCCGGGAGATCAGACTCAGAACGAAATCCCGGTCGCGCATCACGTAGAGCTGGAACCAGAACGGTCGGGTCGTGACCGTGGCGACGTCCTCGATCGAGCAGATGCTCATCGTCGACAGCGCGAACGGCACGCCGAAGGCCTCCGCGGCCTGGGCCGCGAGCATCTCGCCGTCAGCGTGCTGCATCCCGGTGAAGCCGGTCGGGGCGAGCGCGACCGGCATCGACACCGGCTCGCCGACCATCTCGGAAGCGAGCGAGCGGTTGGTCATATCGACGAGAATGCGCTGGCGCAGCAGGATTTTCGCGAAGTCGCCTTCATTCGCGCGGTACGTGCCTTCGGTCCAGGCGCCGCTGTCGGCATAGTCGAAGAACATCTTCGGCACGCGCCGGCGCGCCATGGTCTTTAGGTCGGCGATGGTCAGGGCGGTCTGCATGGTGTCCTCGCGAGGGGGGGGTTGATTCACGGATCGGCGGCGCCGCTCAGTCGGGCGACGCGGGCGCAACCATCTCCGGCGCCATCGCGGTGCAGGGGGTCACATAGGCCTGGGCGGTGACCAGCATACCCACGAGGCAGGCGAGCGCGATCGAGTGGAAGAAAACATAGCGCAGGATTTGGCTCTCCATGCCGTAGAGGTTGGTTGCGGTCGAAGCAACGACGATGCTCCGGGCGTTGATCATCTTGCCCATGACGCCGCCCGACGAGTTCGCCGACGCCATCAGGATCGGGTTCTGTCCGAGCCGTTCGGCGGTGATCCGCTGCAGACCGCCGAAGAGGACGTTGGAGGCGGAGTCTGGGCCGGTAAGGGCGCAGCCCATCCAGCCAAGCAGCGTGCCAAAGAACGGGTCGATCCACCCCGCCCGCGCGAACGCGAAGCCAAGCGTCGCGTCTGTTCCCAAGTATCGACCGACATAACCGAGGGCGAGCATGGCCGCGATCATGATCAGCGAGAAGCGCACGATCCAGTTGGTCTGCAGGTGTTCGCGGACCATCCGGAACGGCGCGTAGATCGAATGCCTTGCGGCCTCGCTCACCTCGACGCGGGCGAACGACGTCGATCACGCCGCTCTTGGGGCCTGCACGGAGCGCATCGACCGGGCCCATGGCCTGGCGGACGCGCGCGAAGAGGGGGAAGCGGACATCGACCTGCATCTCTCCATATACGAGGCCAGCCACAACGTCGTGCTGCTTCAGATCATGCGGGCGCTGTCGGGGATGCCGAGCGCGGGCGTGCTGCACGATCGCGAGAAGTTACAAGCGGGGCCCGAGATTGACGAGGTGCTGCTCCAGCAGCATCGCGCCAATTTTGGGGCCATCACCGCGCGCGATGCGCCGGCGGCCGGTTGCTCTGCCGAGGCGCACATGACCTACCCCCAGCACGTCCTGAGCGAGAGTGGCGCCGCAGAAGCGCGACTGGAGATCTCCATCCGCCGCATCGAGGGCGGCAACGTGACGGCGCGCCCGCGCGGTCATGGCGCGCCGCGCCAGACGCAGGCGACTGACCGTAGCACGTATCGCGACGCTCGCCGTCAGAACTGACCGCTGCGCTCGCGGCGCAGCCGTTCGCCGACCATGCAATCGACCGGATCCGCGCCCTGCGCGCGATAGACGCGCTCGGGGCCCTGGCCACCGGCGTCGCCGTAGAGTTCGCGGAAGAGCTTGCGGCGGATCGCCGGCGCGAGCTCTTCAGTAGTTCGCGCCGCGAGCACGAAAGATCCGGGCCCGCCGATCACGCACTGCTCGTAGTACGCTTCCAGATCGGGCGCGCCGCGCGAGGGGCGCAGAACGATCGGCAAACCGTTGATGGTGATCCCCCGCGCCAGCGCCCGGTCGCGTGACGCGGCGACGGGCGGACCCATGTTGTTCGGCCCGTCGCCGGACACGTCGATGACCCAGGACTCCGCCGCGAACTGGGCCGATTCGATCATCGCGACGCCGTAGTCGATCGCCATCGAGATCGATGTGCCGAAACTGGTGCGGAGCGGCAGGGCTTCGACCTCGCTTGCGAACAGCTCCAGCGCGGCAGCGCTGTCGATGACCCGCCAACTGACCGTCGATCCTTCCCGAACGTTCCCCGCCCATTCGAAATGGCTGAGCGCGATCTTGCCGTGCTGGCCGGCGGCGACGATGCGGAACAAGTCGGGATGGCGAATTGCGTCGAGATACCCGGCGCGCTGAACCGCCAGTTCCTCACCGTCCATCGAGCCCGAAACGTCCACCGCGAGTACGATTGCGGCGTCGACCGAATCGTGATCGTCGGCGATCGACATCGTCGGTCCGAACGCGAACGACACAGCCAGAACGCGACCAATCCGAGCGTACATCGTTTCACCTTTCGCCGACATGACACGTCGATGAAGGGTAACCTGCCGGTTCGAATCGGCAAAACGCCGCCAGGCGCCGATGCGCTCACAAATCCGTCACCCTGCGCATACGCCGCATCGCGGTCCATATCCGGCGCATCTGCATAATTCTTGTGCATTACACACCCGATCGCCGGTGGCGAACGCAACCTAAAGCGGTTCCGCCTATTCGGCAGACAGGGTGGCCGCCGATCCCGACGTCGCGCAGTCGGGCGTCAGCGTTGAGCGCGAGCGGTCAGTGATTGTCGCGCGGGATGCCCTTGGTCTGGGCGATGCGCTGGTACTTGACGGCCGGCTCGAGCACCGCGCCGGTCTCCAGTTCGCCGACGATGCCGCGCTGGATCTCCTGCCACGGCGTCTGGTGCGCCGGGTAGCGATAACCGCCGGCGCCGTCGAGCGCAGCGCGGCGTGCGGCCAGCGTCGCGTCGTCCACCAGAACGTCCAGTCGACCGATGTTGAGATCCAACAGGACGTGGTCGCCCGTCACCAGCAGCGCCAGCCCCCCGCCCGAGGCCGCCTCCGGGCTGGCGTTCAGGATCGAGGGCGAGCCCGAGGTTCCCGACTGCCGCCCGTCGCCGACGCAGACGAGACTGGTGATCCCTTGCTTCAGCAGGTAATCCGGCGCCCGCATGTTCACCACTTCCCCGGCGCCGGGATAGCCTATCGGCCCCACGCCGCGGATGAACAGCATCGTGTTGACGTCGATGGCGAGGCTCGGGTCGTCGATCCGCGCGTGATAGTCCTCGGGTCCGTCGAACACGACCACGCGCCCCTCGAAGCGGTTCGGATGGTCCGGGTTCGACAGATACCGCTCGCGGAACTCCGGGCTGATCACGCTCATCTTCATCACCGCCGAATGAAAGATGTTCCCCGTAAGCACCCGGAACCCCGCACGCGCCTTCAGCGGCCGGTCGAAGGGCCGGATCACGTTCTCGTCCATGATCGCCGCACCCCGGTAACATTCGCCCACCGACTTGCCGCTCACCGTCCGCACGTCCTCGTCGATCAGCCCCTGTTCGATCAGCTGCCCGAAAACCGCCGGCACCCCGCCCGCGTGATAATAGTCCTCGCCGAGATACTCGCCGGCGGGCTGGAGATTGACGAGCAGCGGGATCTCCTCGCCATGGGTCTGCCAGTCCTCGATGCTGAGCGGCACGTCCAGATGCCGCGCGATCGCGTTCAGATGGATCGGCGCGTTGGTCGAGCCCCCGATCGCCGAATTCACCTTGATCGCGTTGATGAACGCGCCGCGCGTCATGATGTCGGAAGGCTTCAGATCCTCGCGCACCATGTCCACGATCCGCATTCCAGTGCGCCAGGCCATCTCCTGCCGGTCGCGGTAGGGCGCGGGGATCGCCGCCCCGCCGGGCAACTGCATGCCCAGCGCCTCGGCCAGCGAATTCATCGTCGTCGCCGTCCCCATCGTGTTGCAATAGCCGGTGGACGGCGCCGAGGACGCCACCACGTCGAGGAACCCGGCGTAGTCGATCTCGCCCTTCGCCAACAGCTCGCGGGCCTTCCAGATGATCGTCCCCGACCCGGTCCGCTCGCCGCGAAACCAGCCGTTCAGCATCGGCCCGACGCTCAGCGCGATCGCGGGAATGTTGACGGTGGCGGCGGCCATCAGCAAGGCCGGCGTGGTCTTGTCGCAGCCGATGGTCAGCACCACCCCGTCGATCGGATAGCCGTACAGCGTCTCGACCAGCCCGAGATAGGCAAGGTTCCGATCGAGACCGGCGGTCGGTCGCTTGCCGGTTTCCTGAATGGGATGCACCGGGAATTCGATCGGCACGCCGCCCTGGTCCCGGATGCCGTCCCGCACCCGCTTGGCGAGCTCGATGTGATGCCGGTTGCACGGCGCCAGATCCGATCCGGTCTGCGCGATCCCGATGATCGGCTTGCCCGACTGCAACTCCTCGCGGCTGATCCCGTAGTTCAGGTACCGCTCCAGATAAAGTGCGGTCATGTCGGGGTTAGAAGGATTGTCGAACCAGGCGCGCGAGCGCAAGGCGATGGCGGGCGTGTCGGTCAAGATGCGGTCCTCCCCAGGATTTGCCCCGAGATATGCGTCCGCGACCCCACCGTTGGCAACCGCGATCGCGCCGCAGTCAGCCAGCCGCCTCGGCCTCGCGCTGCATGTGCCCGGCCGAGCGCCATGCCAAGGGCAAGCTCGCGAGATAAGCGAGCGAAATCGCCACGAGCGACCACCAGGTCAGGCTGACGATCGCGGCGGCGATCAGCGCCACCCCGAGGATCGCCGGCAGCACCAGATCCCGTCGCAGCCGCGCCTTTTTCACCGAGTAGCTCGGCAGCCGGCTGATCATCAGCAGACCCACCAGCACCAGCCAGACGCCGTTGATCCACGGCGAAGTGCAGAACTCCCAGCCAGTCGCGAGCGTCAGATACAGCCAGAACATCGCGAGCAGTCCCGCCGCCGGCGCGGGCACGCCGGTGAAGAAGTTCCGCCGCCAGGCCGCGGGGGGGGCCGGCGGGTCGATCTCGGCGTTGAACCGCGCCAGCCGGAGCGCCGCGCACGTCGCGAAGAACAGCACCGCCGCCCAGCCCGGCCCGCGCGCGTCCTCCAGCGTCCATTGGTGGATCACCAGCGCCGGCGCGACGCCGAAGCTGACGAAATCGGCGAGCGAGTCGAGTTCGGCGCCGAACCGGCTGGTGGAATTCAGCAGCCGCGCCATCCGTCCGTCCATCCCGTCGGCGAGCGCGGCCACGATGATCGCCGCCACCGCCATCCCCGGCCGCTCCTCGATCGCGAAACGGACCGCCGTCAGCCCTGCGAGCAGCGCGAAGATGGTGATGATGCTCGGGACCAACGCCACCACCGGAAGCCCGCGAAGCCGCCGCGGCTCCTTCGCCAAGTCAGCGCACCGCGCCGCGCCGGGCGGCCTCGGTCGCCGCGACGTCCGCAATTACCGTCTCGCCGCCGATCATGTGCATGCCCACCGCAACCAGCGGAACCATGCCGTCGTCGAGATAGACGTCGCAGCGGCTGCCGAAGCGGATGAGCCCGAGCCGGACGCCGGTCTCGACCGTATCGCCTTCGCGCAGCGTGCAGACGATGCGCCGCGCGACGAGGCCGGCGATCTGCGTCATGGCGAGGCTTCGGCCACCTTCCATATCGATCCGGATCGCCTGGCGTTCGTTGTCCTCGGACGCCTTGTCGAGCGCCGCGTTGAGGAACCTGCCCGGTCGGTATACGCATTTTCCGACGCGCCCGCCTATCGGCACGCGGTTAACGTGGACGTTGAACACGTTGAGAAACACCGAGATCCGCAGCCGCGGCTCGGGCCCCATTTCAAGCTCCGGGGGCGGGGCCGCCATTTCGATCATCTGCACCACGCCGTCCGCCGGGCTTACGACCAACCCGTCGCGGAGCGGCGTGACCCGCGTCGGATCGCGAAAGAAATAGACGCACCACGCCGTAGCCAGCAGGCCCAGCCAGCCCAGCGGCCCCCAAACCGCGAACAGGATCAGGCTCGCGACCGCGAAGCTCGCGATGAACGGCCATCCCGCCCGATGGATCGGTGTAAGTACGGTGTCCATCGCCTTCATGTCCGGCCCTCCCGAGCGTGTGACGGGCGTCCTACCCGACCGCACCTCCGGGGGAAAGGCCCATGCGGCACGGACCCGTCGCGGCGCGGGCTCAGGGATTGAGGCGCACGACATCCCAGGCGGCGTCCGGACCCGCACGCGTCCAGCGAAAGCGGTCGTGCAGACGATGCGCGCCATCGGCCCAGAACTCGATTTCGATCGGCGTGATCCGGTAGCCGCCCCAGAACGGCGGACGGTCGGGATCGATCCCCTTCAGCGTGGTGATCTTGGCCACCTCCGCCATCAGCGCGGCGCGGCTGCGAAGCGGCCGGCTCTGGCGCGACGCCCAGGCGCCGAGCCGCGACGGCAGCGAGCGCGAGCGATAATACGCGTCGGCCTGCGGTCCCTGCTCCCTGGTCACGGGGCCGCGGGCGCGGAGCTGACGGCGCAGGCTCTTGGAGTGAAGCACGAAGGCGGCCTTGCCCGCCTGGTCGATCTCCCGCGCCTTGGCGCTCTCGTAGTTCGTGTAAAACACGAAGGCGCCGTCCTCGACGTCCTTGAGCAGGACCATCCGGGCGTTGGGCATCCCGTCCGTGTCGACCGTGGCGAGGGCTATCGCGTTGGGGTCGTTGATCTCGACGACCCCGGCCTCGGCGAGCCAGGCCCGGGCGATCGCGAACGGATCGTCGCCTGCGAAAATCCCTGTTCGTTCAACCCTGTCGTTCATCGCACTGCGCTCCGTTCGGCTGGCCGGGACCATAAGCCGAACGAAGGCAGGTGCAATGGGTTCAGCCGCCGTGCGACAGGAAGAAGCGCAGCATCTCGCGGCTGGCGTTCGGACCCTGCGCGTCGGTGTGGCTGCCGGCGGCGTCGCCGCCGGACCAGGCATGCCCGGCGCCGTTGATCGTCCAGTGCTCGCAGAGCGTCCGGCCGGATGCGTCGGCATGGAGCGCGCGGGCATAGCCGCGGCCGCCGGCTTCGCCGCGTTCGGTCCGCGTCGTGGCCGCGGCCTCGCCCGCTGCCTGCGCTGCGACGGCTTCGCCGTTGCGCGGGTTGACCACGCGGTCGGCGTCGCCGTGAAAGACGATCGTCGGCACGATGCGGCCGCCGGCCGCGCCATCGCCGCCCTGACGCATCGCGGTCAGGGCCGAGGGCAGATCCTGTGCTGCCCCGTGCGGAAGTCCCGAATGCACGCCGACCGCCGCGAAGAGATCGGGATACTGCGCGCCGAGCACCGCGGCGGCGGCGCCGCCGGCGGAAAGGCCGGCGACATAAACGCGCGAGACGTCGACGTTTTCCGCTGCGGTGACCTCGCGCACGATGCCGGCGATCAACGACGGCTCACCG
>JBBRUZ010000004.1:0-42723 GCA_038247355.1 Rhodobacterales bacterium | reverse complement strand
TAGATATGCGCCGCCAAGCATCAGGAGCGGCGTGACGGCCCAGGGCGCGAAGGCCGAGAGCGCCAGCGCGATCGGCAGCAGGATCAGCAGCTTGTTGCGCAGCGAGCCGCGCGCGATCCGGGCGACGATCGGGATTTCGCGCGCCGCCGCGAGGCCGACGACATAGCGCGGGGTCACGGCGGCGTCGTCGATGACCACGCCCGCGGACTTGACGCCGGCCTTCGCCGCCTGGCCGATGACGTCGTCGAGCGACGCGGCGGCGGCCTTGGCGATGGCCGCCACGTCGTCGAGAAGGGCGATCAGTCCGACGCTCATCGAGGCTCCCTTCGGCGCTTCGGTCATGGGACTCTGACCACGGCGATATACATGTATCTGGCGCGAACGCCAGTCCTGCCAAAGCAATTGCCGCCGCCGCACACCAGTGACAACTTGTGCAAGTCATGTGAAATAACGAATCATTATCCGTTAAAGCAATGGAAACTATGTTTTCAATAGAAACGTGCCATAGAACGCCGATGTGTATCGGAGTGATTGCATGCGCGTTCTCGTCGTCGAAGACAGCACGATCAACCTCGCCGTCCTGACGGGCATTCTTGCCCGGATCGCCGAATGCACGGTCGACGGCTTCTCGGATCCGATCGCGGCGCTCGACGCATGTCGGGAGCAGGTCTTCGACGTCGTGCTCGTGGATTACATGATGCCCGGCATCGACGGACTGGGCTTCATCCGCCGCTTGCGGGCCGATCCGCGTTCGGTGCACGTGCCCATCGTCATGATCAGCGCGGACGGCGACCGCAGCCTGAAGATGGACGCGATCGAGGCCGGCGCGACGGATTTTCTCAGCAAGCCGGTCGATCCGCACGAACTGAAGGTGCGGGTGACCAATCTTCTGGCGCTCCGGCGCGCGCAGGTCGATCTCGCCGACCGCGCGCAATGGCTGGCGCGCGAAGTCGAGAAGGCGACGCGGGCCGTACTCGAGCGCGAGGAGGAGACGATCTGGCGCCTCGCGCGGGCCATCGAGTACCGCGACGGCGGCACCGGAGGCCATGTCTCCCGCGTCGCCACGATCTCGCGCATCATCGCGGAGGAACTCGGGCTCGAGACCGGCCTCGTCCGAAACATCTATCGCGCGTCGCCGCTGCACGACGTCGGCAAGATCGGCGTTCCGGACGCGATCCTGAACAAGCCCGGCCGCCTCAGCCCCGACGAGATCACGCAGATGCGCCGCCACGTCACGCTCGGCGGCGAAATCCTCGAGGGCGGCGGCAGCGAACTGCTCCTGGTCGCCGCCTGCATCGCTTTGACCCATCACGAGAGGTGGGACGGCGGCGGGTATCCGCACGGGCTCGTTGGCGCCGCGATCCCGATCGAGGGGCGGATCACCGCGATAGCCGACGTGTTCGAGGCGCTGTGCACCGAGCGCCCCTACAAGCACGCGTGGAGCCTCGCGGACGCCCGCGCCGAGATCGTCGCGCAGCGCGGACGGCATTTCGACCCGGGCTGCGTCGCCGCGTTCGAGCGCGGCTGGCGCCGCATCGAGGCGATCATGTCGCCGGCGCCGCGCGCGATCGTGGCTGCATGACCTCGCGGGACGTCCCGCCTTGCCCAAGGAGACCACAATGCGCCTGTCCCTTCACCTGCTGACTGCGGCCGCCTGGCTCTGTCTCGCCGTCGCCGCCCGACCCGGCGTCCTGCCGGAGCCGGCCGGCCCGGTCGTGCTGCGGATCAGCGGCGACATCGCCAACACCAACGCCGGCGACGTCGCCGAATTCGACCTCGCGATGCTCGAAGCGCTGGCGGTGCGCACCACCACGACCAGGACGCCGTGGTTCGAGGGCGAGCGCAGCTTTTCCGGTCCGCTGGTCTCGGCGGTGATGGAGGCGGTGGGCGCGACCGGGTCGACGTTCCGCGTCGTCGCGATCAACGACTACGCGACCGACATTCCGATGACGGACGTGACGGAGTTCCCGGTCATCTTCGCGACGCGCATCAACGGCGACGTGCTGTCCGTCCGCGAAAAGGGCCCGGTCTTCGTCATCTATCCGTTCGACGCGGCGCCGGACCTCTACAACGAGCTGTACTTCGGCCGGTCGGTCTGGCAGGTGACGCGCCTCGAAGTGTTCTGACCTTGGGCCCGTTGCAGTTCCTGCGGAGAAAGTATCGAAACGGCCGCATCGGGGTTTCCATCGCGATCCTGGCCGCGACGAGCCTCGTGATCTTCGTCACCCTCAGCGTGATGTTCACTCGACTCGACGATCGCGAACGTACCGCCCACCTGAGCGTCCGCGAGGGCGCCCTTGTCGCCGCGTTCCAGGCCGACCGCGAGGCGCAGGCGTTCATCCTCGCGATCCTGCAGGCCCAGTTGACGCCGACCGCGCAGGTCCTGTCTGACGTCAGCATCCGCTACGACGTGCTCTACAGCCGCGCCTCGACGTTGCAGCACTTCTTCGCGCGCGCGTGGTTCGGCGACGAGGTGCATGTCGCGCTGGCGGGCGCCGGGACCGTCCGCGCGATCCTCGACCTCGCGCCGACGATCGATTCGATCTTCGAGGACGATGGCGCGTTGCGCGCCGCCCTTCCGATGCTCCGCGAGGCGGGTGCGGCGATCCGGCAGTCGACGCACGAGCTGGTGCTCAACGCGATCGAGGCCAGCAATGAGATGCGCCTGGCCGACCGGACGCACATGCGGACGCTCTATCGCAACATCGCGGCCGGAGTGCTGGTGCTCACGTCGGCGCTGGTGCTCGTGGCGGGGCTGCTCGTGATCCAGCTGTTCCACATTTCGCGAACCGGCCGCCGCCTTGAGGAGCTGAGCGCCCGGAGCGCGCAGGCCGCCGAAGCCGCGGAGGCTGGAAACAAGGCGAAGTCCGCGTTCCTCGCAACGATGAGCCACGAGATCCGAAGCCCGCTGAACGGCATCATCGGCATGACCGACGTGCTGGTCGCGACCGACCTCGACCCGGCGCAGGCCGGCCATCTCGCCGTCATCCGCCAGTCGGGCGATCTGTTGCTCGACGTGATCAACGATGTGCTCGACTTCTCCAAGCTCGAATCCGGGCACATCGAGATCACCCGCACGCCGTTCGCCCTCGCCGAGATGATCGAACAGGTGCGGACCGTCATGGCGCCGCGGGCCGGGGCCAAGGGCCTGCGACTGGTGCTGGACGCGCCCGACGTCGAGATCACCGCCGACGCGTCGCATCTGCGACAGGTTCTGGTCAATCTGATCGGCAACGCGATCAAGTTCACCGAGGCGGGATCGGTCCTGGTCGAGGCGCGGCTGCGCGATGGCGGGCGGATCGAGATCGCCGTCGAGGACTCCGGGGTCGGGATCGCGGCGCACGCCATCCCCAGGCTCTTCAAGGAGTTCAGCCAGGTCGACGGCTCGATCACCCGGCGCTTCGGCGGCACCGGGCTCGGGCTCGCGATCTCCAAGCGGCTGATCGAGGCGATGGGCGGCGCGATCGGCGCCGAGAGCGCGCCCGGTCGCGGCAGCCGGTTCTGGTTCGAGGTTCCGGCCGGTCCGGTGCGCGCCGCCGCGCCGCGGCCCGCTCCGGCCCCGCCGGCCGACGTCTCCGGCGGCGGCTTCGCCGGGAGGGTGCTGGTGGTCGACGACAACGCCGTCAACCGCACGGTCGCCGGGGGGCTGCTCGAGCGCGGTGGTCTGAACGTCGAGTATGCCGAGGACGGCGTCGAAGCGCTGGCGCTGACTTTGGCGGGCGCCTACGATCTTGTGCTGATGGACATGCAGATGCCCACGCTCGACGGGCTGGGCGCCACGCGGGCGATGCGCGCGCGCGGATACGCCCGCCCCATCGTCGGGTTGACCGCGAACGCATTCACCTCCGATCGCGACGCCTGCCTCGCCGCCGGCATGGACGATTTCATTGCGAAGCCGGTCACCTGGGCCAAACTGCGCGAAATGTTGCAGACCTGGCTCGTCGAAGAAGCGGGGCCGGCCGACCGAGCAAGGCCCGCTGTCGTGACTGCCGCCGGACCCGGCGACGCGGACTGCGCCGGACCGGGCGTTGTGCGCGCCGCCGCGCCGGACCTCGCGGACTGCGCCGGACCGCTGGTCGCGGACGCCTCCGGAACGGGCGTCGAGCGCCCCGCGCAGCCGGGTGTCGCGGACATTCCGGGATCGATCGTCGCGAACGCCGCCGAACGGGGCGTCGTGCATCCCGTGGGACCGGGCGTCGTGGATGCGGGCCACCGCGCGGCGCTGACGGTTGAGCTCGGAGCCGATCTGGTCGCGCGTCTGATCGAGGACTTCGCCGGCGAAAGCCTGCACATGCTCGCCGAGGCGCGAACGGCGCGCGGCGCCGGCGATGAGCCGACGGTTGAACGCTGCCTCCACACGATCAGGGGCGCGGGCCAGACCTTGGGTTTCGTCGAGATCGGCGAGCTGGCGCAAGCCGGGCGGGATGCCGGCGCCCCCCCGGCGATTTTCGACCGGCTGGAGGCTCTGGTGCGCGCGACCGCCGAGATCGAACCGCCGCGCCAGCACGCCGCCTGACGCGCGCCTCCCGGGATGAGTGCGGGGGGGGGCCGCTGGTCCCCGCGCGCCCGACAAGGCCGCAGCCCGCGTCGCAACCGGCTCGCCGGTCGATCCGTCGGTGACGGCACCGCGGTCGCCCCGCGCGACGTCGACGATCGCCTTGTCCTGCGCCCGGGCGTGCGACGCGCGCATCCGCGGCGCGCGCGGGGAACCCGCGACCTGCCCGCCTCGACCCGGCGGGGCGCCGTTGACGCGGGGCCCGCGCGGCGTCAGGACGGGAGCGCGCGCGATTATCGGCGTCCGCCGGGCCGGGGGGCGAATTCGGAGGACACGATGGCCGAGACGTTCACCCATTCGCTGAAAGTGCGTTTCCAGCACTGCGATCCCGCGGGGATCGTGTTCTATCCGCGCTATTTCGAGATGATCAACGAGACCGTGGAGGTCTGGTTCGACGAACGGCTCGGTGTGGCCTTCGAGGCGATGCAGCGCGATCTCGCCGGAACGGTGCCGACGGCGCGGATCGAAATCGTCTTCCTCGCCCCGAGCCGACACGGCGACCGGCTCGACTTCCACCTCGCGCCGACGCGTCTGGGGCGCAGCAGCCTCGATCTCGCGATCGACGCGGTCTCGGGCGCCGACCAGCGGTTGCGCATGACCTCGACGCTGGTTTTCGTGTCCACGGCGACGCTGCGCCCGGCGCGCTGGCCCGCGCATCTTGCCGCCGCCATCGGTCGGACCCTCGGCTGTGACGACGGAGCGCGCGGGCCGTGACGGGCGTTTCCGGCGCGCGCGACCGGGTTCGCCACGCGCCGCCCGCGCGACCCGCGGCGCAGATCGCACAAGAACAGCGCGTTGACCTGAGCGGACAAATCGCCCCGATCTGCGTCGAGGTGGAGGCCGCGGCGCGCCCGCCAGCTTCGATCCGACCGCATTCGAGGCGAATGAGTCGGAAACACCGTTCCGACAGAGCCAGTCGGTTATCCTGCGAAGGATCAATCCCCGCCACCGGGAGCACTCCGACGCCGGGCGCGCCACGCCGCCGGCCCGGGCGTTGGTGTCCATCGACCCCGTCGTTCGGCGTGGGGGCTGGCCCCGCCACGCCGGGCGCCTTAGATACCCCCTCGACATAACCCCCCCGTCGCCCAAGCCCGAGGACAGCGAGACGCATGGCCAGGATCACTTACATCGAGTTCAACGGGACCCCGCACGTCGTGGAGGTGCCGACCGGCCTGACGGTGATGGAGGGCGCGCGCGACAACAACATTCCCGGCATCGAGGCCGATTGCGGCGGCGCCTGTGCGTGCTCGACCTGCCATGTCTACGTCGATCCCGCCTGGGTCGGAAAACTCCCCAAGCGCGAGCCGATGGAGGAGGACATGCTCGATTTCGCGTGGTCTCCCGATCCGGTGCGCTCACGGCTGACCTGCCAGTTGAAGGTCACCGACGCGCTCGACGGGCTGGTCGTGCAGATGCCCGAGAAACAGATCTGACGATCGGGCGCATTTCGGTCCCCGTGCGCGTCGTCATGACGCTGCCGATCGCCATCGTGGTCCATCACCTCGCCGTCCCGCCGCACGAGTTTGCGCACCGCTTGATGGCCTCGGGCCTCGGCCATCTGGCTGACCCGCTCGCGATGCGCTGAGGCGGCCACGAGCCTTGCGAATGTGCTGCTGCTGATGGACATCGACGATGGGTCGACTACTGGTCCGGGCGGCGCCGATGGTGGTGCGCGGCGGCGCGGGCGTCGTGATGGCCGGCATGGTCGCAGCGACCGGCGTCCGCACTCTCGCCGGCGTCGATTTCCGCGTGGTCACCGTTCGGCGCCATCGTTCGTCGGGGACGGCGGCCCGCCGTCACTCGCCGTCTTCGGTCGGCTCCGGCTCGGTGGAGAACGTCAGCGGATAGCCCTCGCGTGCGCCGATTTCGGTGCCCTGGCTTGCCTTGGTCTCGGCCACGTCCCTCGTGTAGACGGCGACGACGCAGGCGCCCCGGGTGTGAGCGACGATCATCACGCGCCGCGCCTGTTCCGTCGTCAGCCGGAACACCGCGCGCAGCACCATCACGACGAAGTCACGCGGCGTATAATCGTCGTTGATCAACAGGACACGGTAGAGCGGCGGTCGCGCGGTACGCGGCCGCGTTTCGGTGCGGGGCTTCACGACGAGGTCGGACATCGGGGTCCATCGATGATGAGACGCCGTCACATGGCGCGGGTTCCCGGCTTGTCCACCCTGCGAAGCTCTTGTCGCGCACGGCGCGGCGGGACTAGACTTGCCGGATGGACAGGACCCCATGGCGCGCGGACCTCTCGGGGGCCCGCTGGACCCGGACCGGCGACGCGGAGGCGCTGGCGGCGGTGCATGCCGCGACCTGGCGCTACGCCTATGCCGGCGTCATCCCCGGCGCCGGGCTCGAGCGGATGATCTCGTGCCGGGGCCCGAGCTGGTGGCGCCGGCTCCATGGCTTCGGTGGCCGGGCGCTGGTGGTCGAATTCGACGACCGACTGGCCGGCTACGCGCTGATCGGGCGCAACCGCGGCGGTCCCGGCGGCGAGATCCAGGAGCTCTACGTCCGCCCCGAATGCCAGGGCGTGGGCTTCGGCAGCCGGCTGTTCGCGGCGGCCCGCGCAGCGCTCGCCGCCCGCGCCATCGCGCCGCTGACCGTCTGGTGCCTCGCCGCCAACGACATCGGCTGCGGCTTCTATCGCGCCAAGGGCGGCGTCGAAACCGGGCGGATGCACGACCACATCGCCAACGTCGATCTAGAAAAGCTGCGCTTCAGCTGGCCCTGACCGGCCCGAGCCCCGGTCACATCGGCCAAGCTTCCACCACGCGCGAGTAGGAGAAGGGGCCCCTTCGCCGCCGAAGCGTCTGGACCTGCGCCGCTCAAAGCGCCCCAGCGCCGATGTCGGTGCGATGAAACCCGCCTGGCCAGTCGACGCCGTTGACCGCGCCATAGGCGAGATCGCGCGCGACAAGCAGACTTGGCCCTCGCGCCGTCACGCCAAGCACCCGTCCGCCGCTCGACACCAGCTCGCCCCCCTCGATCCGCGTGCCGGCATGGAACACGCGCACCCGCGGATCCTCGATCGCCGGCAGCCCGATCGCCTCGCCCCGAGCATGACACCCCGGATATCCCCGCGCCGCCACCACCACGGTCAACGCGTGATCGTCGGCCCAGTTGACGCGGGCGCCCGCAAGCCGCCCCTCCGCGCAGGCGAGGCAGGCGTCGAGCAACTGCGCCCCGAGCCGCATCGCCAGCACCTGCGCCTCGGGGTCGCCGAACCGCACGTTGTACTCGACCAGCCGCGGCGCGCCCGCCTCGATCATCAGCCCGGCATAGAGCACGCCCTGAAACGGCGTCCCGCGCCGGACCATCTCGGCGAGCGTCGGCCGGACGATCTCCGCCAGCGCCCGCTCGGTGACCTCCGCCGTCATCGCGGGCGACGGCGAATATGCGCCCATCCCGCCGGTGTTCGGCCCGAGGTCGCCGTCGAACGCGCGCTTGTGGTCCTGCGCCGTGCCCAGAACCAGCAGATCGGTCCCGTGCGCCAGCACGAACAGGCTCGCCTCCTCGCCGGTCATCATCTCTTCGATCACCACCCGCGCGCCCGGCCCCTCGGCGAAGATCGCCGCCAGCGCCGCCAGCGCCTCGGGCTCGGTCGCGGCCACCGTCACGCCCTTTCCCGCCGCCAGCCCGTCCGCCTTCACCACGATCGGCGCGCCGCGCGCGGCCACATGAGCCCGCGCCGCCGCCGCGTCGGTGAACGTCGCACTCGGCGCCGTCGGCGCTCCGCAGGCGGCGCAAACCTCCTTCGCGAACGCCTTGGACGCCTCCAGCCGCGCCGCCGCCCGCCCGGGCCCGAGGGTCAGCACGCCGGCGCTCCGCAGCACGTCCGCCACGCCTTCCGCCAGCGGCGCTTCGGGCCCGATCATGACGAAATCGACGGCGTTCTCGCGTACGAAACCAAGCACGCTGTCCCCGTCCACGATGTCGAGCGCGACGCAATCGGCTACCTCCGCGATGCCCGCGTTCCCCGGCGCGCACCACAGCCGATCGCATTTCGGATTGCCCGCGAACGCCCAAGCCAGCGCATGCTCGCGGCCACCGCCGCCGAGGATCAGGATGTTCAACCGCCGCTCCCTTTCTGGCAGAATGCCGCTCTAGAGCATTCGATCCGCGGCAGGGCAAGACGACATGCGCGACGCCGTTCCGGGGCGGCGCCTCCGCGGCCATCGCTTCCATCGCGGTGGCGGCGGCGGCTGAACCCGGCTAATGGGCGTCATGGACCTGTTCGAGGACGCCGCCCCGACCGGCAACGCGCCGGAATTCACCGTCTCCGAGATCGCGGGCGCGGTGCGCCGCGTCATCGAGGGCGAGTTCGGCCGCATCCGCGTGCGCGGCGAGGTGGGCCGGGTGTCGCGCCCCGCGTCGGGCCATGTCTATCTCGATCTGAAGGACGACCGCTCGGTTCTCGCGGCGGTGATCTGGAAAGGCGCTGTCCGCGGCCTCGCCGCCAAACCCGAGGAGGGGATGGAAGTGATCGCCACGGGGCGCCTCACTACCTTCGGAAACGCCTCGAAGTATCAGATGATCATCGAGGAAATGGCGCTCGCCGGCGTCGGCGCGCTGATGGCGATGCTGGAGAAGCGCCGCACGGTCCTCGCCGCCGAGGGCCTGTTCGACGCCGCGCGCAAACGTCCGTTGCCGTTCCTGCCGGAGGTGATCGGCGTCGTCACCTCGCCCTCGGGCGCGGTGATCCGCGACATCCTCCACCGGCTGCGCGAGCGCTTTCCGCGCCGTGTGCTGGTCTGGCCGGTGACGGTGCAGGGCGAGAAATGCGCGACGGACGTCGCCGCCGCGATCCGCGGCTTCAACGCGCTCGCGCCCGGCGGGCCGGTTCCCCGCCCCGATCTGATCATCGTCGCGCGCGGCGGCGGCAGCCTCGAGGACCTGTGGGGCTTCAACGAGGAGATCGTCGTGCGCGCCGTCGCCGCGAGCGCCATCCCGCTGATCGCGGCGATCGGCCACGAGACCGACACCACGCTGATCGACTTCGCCGCCGACCGGCGGGCGCCGACGCCGACCGCCGCGGCCGAGATGGCCGTGCCCGTGCGCCTCGACCTGCTCACGGCGCTCGCCCGCCTCGAAGAGCGTCGCCTCTGCGCGCTGGCGCGCGGTCTCGCCCTGCGCGGCCAGCGCCTGCGCGACCTCGCCCGCGGCCTGCCGCGACCCGACGCGCTGCTGTCCGATCGCGCCCAGCGGCTCGACGGCCTCGGCCTGCGCCTGCCGCTCGCGTTGACGGCGCTGGCGCGGACCCGGCGGCTCGACCTCGCGCGCGGTCCCGCGGGCCGCTTCGGGCCCGACCTGCTCGCGCGCGGCGTCGAGCGCCGCCGCGAGCGGCTCGCGCGCGCAGCGCTCGGCCTGCGCCCGGATGCGATGGCCCGCGCGCTCGATCGGCTGGCCGACCGCTGCGCGCGGATCGGCGCCCGGCTCACGCCCGAACCGCTGCACCGCATGCGCCAGCGCCTCCGTGAACGTCTCTCCGCCCGCACGGCCCGGCTCGACCGGCTCGGCCCGGCGGTGACGCGCGACCGTCGCGCGGCGCTCGACACATGGTCGCGCGTGCTCGCGAGCCTCGGCCCGGACCGCGTGCTCGCCCGCGGCTACGCCATCGTGCGCGACGAGGCCGGGCGCGTTCTCGCCCGCGCCGAGATCGCGCGCACGGCGGGCGCCTACGAGATCGAGTTCGCCGACGGCCGCTTGCGCGCACGGCCCGCCAGTCCGCCGCGCAAGACCAAGGCGCCCGATCAGGGGACGTTGTTATAGACCCGGTTCCCGACGGGCGCGCTAGCTGCCGATCCTCGGGCCGGGGCAGGGCAGCGGCTCGGTGTCGATCCGGTCAAGATCGAGGCGAAAGCCCGTCTCGACGCCGTTCTCCAGCAGGACCGCCGCATGGCGCCCGTCGGTTTCAATGAAATGCCAGCAGATCGGCGCCGGCTCGCCGGCGTAGTCAAAGCAGATCGCGTCGCCCTCGCCGCGCCATTCGCCCTGCTGGCAAACGTTATCGGAATAGCGCCACAGGCTGCGACGCCCTGCGAAGAACTGCTCGGCGCCGAACGGTTCGCCGTTGAGCGTGAAATGCAGCGACCGGCCGGTGGCGAGCGCATCGAACGCCTCGGGCGACAGCCGCGACTGCGCCTCCGCGACCGGCGCCGCGAGCGCAAGCAGAACCAGGGCGAGGCGCAGGGCGGCGAATCCGGTCATCGGCCAAGTCTACGGGCGGCGCGGCCCGCGCGCCAGCGATTGGCGGTGGAGGGCCGCAGCGAGCTGTGCTAACCGCTGCCGATCATGCGGGAGCCCGGCGACATGGACGTTTTTGCGGAGGTGAAGGCGCTGGTTCTGGCGGCGATCGGCCGGCTGGTCGCCGCGGGCAAGCTGCCGCAGGGCCTGCCGCTGGGGTACGTCTCTGTCGAGCCGC
This sequence comes from Rhodobacterales bacterium, assembly GCA_038247355.1. Classification (GTDB taxonomy): domain Bacteria; phylum Pseudomonadota; class Alphaproteobacteria; order Rhodobacterales; family Rhodobacteraceae; genus Amaricoccus. The sequence continues at coordinate 31,744 of JBBRUZ010000004.1, read as the reverse complement.
CGCGCGACGCGGCCCACGGCGACATGGCGACCAACGCCGCGATGGTGCTGTCGCGGCCGGCGCGAATGGGCGCGCTCGACATCGCCGAGGCGCTCGCCGCCGAGCTTTCCGGCCGGTCGCGCCTGATCGTGGGGGTCGAAGTCGCCGGTCCGGGGTTCCTGAACCTGTCGCTCGACCCCGCCGCCTGGTTCGGCGTCCTGCCGTCGATCCTCGCCGCGGGCCGCGACTTCGGCCGCTCGTCGCTCGGCGCCGGCCGCAGCGTCAACGTCGAGTTCGTCTCCGCCAACCCCACGGGCCCGCTGCACGTCGGCCATGTCCGCGGCGCGGTCTTCGGCGACGCGCTCGCGGGTCTGCTCGGGTTCGCCGGCTTCAAGGTCACGCGCGAATACTACATCAACGACGGCGGCGCCCAGGTCGACGTGCTCGCGCGATCCGCCTTCGAGCGATACCGTGAGGCCTGCGGACTGGCGCCGGCAATCGAGGAGGGGCTCTATCCCGGCGACTACCTCGTCCCGGTGGGCGAGGACCTCAAGGCGCGCTTCGGCGACAGCCTGCTCGACAAGGACGAGGCGGACTGGCTCGCCCCCGTGCGCGAGATCGCCACCGAAGCGATGATGGCGACGATCCGCGCCGATCTCGCGCTCCTCGGCGTCAGCATGGACCTTTTCTTCTCGGAAAAGTCCTTGTACGGCTCGGGCCGGATCGAGGCCGCGCTCGCCGCGCTCGCCGCCAGGGGCCTGATCTACGAGGGTGTGCTCGAGCCGCCGAAGGGCAAGACACCCGACGAGTGGGAGCCGCGCGAACAGACGCTGTTCCGCTCGACCGCCTACGGCGACGACATCGACCGGCCGGTGCGCAAGTCCGACGGGACCTGGACGTATTTCGCTTCCGACATCGCCTATCATTTCGACAAGACCGAACGCGGCTACGACGCGCTGATCGACGTGCTCGGCGCCGATCACGGCGGCTACGTCAGGCGGCTGAAGGCGATCGTCGCCGCGCTGACGGAAAACCGCGTTCCGCTCGACGTCAAGCTGTGCCAGCTCGTCACGCTCACGAGGGGCGGCGCGCCGTTCAAGATGTCCAAGCGCGCCGGCACCTTCGTCACGCTTCGCGACGTCATCGCGCAGGTCGGGCCGGACGTCACGCGCTTCGTCATGCTCACCCGCAAGAACGACGCGACCCTCGATTTCGATTTCGACAAGGTCATGGAGCACTCGAAGGACAACCCGGTGTTCTACGTCCAGTACGCCCACGCCCGCACGCATTCGGTGGCCCTGCGCGCCGCCGAGGCGGGGATCGCGCCCGACGACGCGTCGCTCGCCGCGGCCGATCTGGCGTCCCTCGGCGCGCCGGGCGAACTGCGCCTCACCCGCAAGCTCGCCGAATGGCCGCGTCAGGTCGAGGTCGCCGCCACGCACAACGAACCCCACAGGATCGCCTTCTATCTCTATGATCTCGCAAGCGAATTTCACGCACTACAGCACATCGGCAAGCTCGACCCCGAACAGCGCTTCATCCGCGAGGACGCCCCCGACACCACGCTCGCCCGCCTTGCACTGGTCCGCGCGACGGCGATCGTCATCGCCGCTGGGCTCGCCATCCTCGGCGTCACCCCGATGGACGAGATGCGGTGAGCGCACGACCAGTCGCCAAGTCGCTCGACGTCAGGACCAGCAGATCGCCGTCGATCGGTCGGCCGCGATGAACGCTTCGACGCTCGAACAACCGCCTCGATCATTGTCGAGCGCGCCAAGAAGGTTGTCATATCGCCCATTCTTGCTATCCTTGGCGTAGCCCATGATGGACGAGGTGCGACAAGCATCCGTTGTACTATCAGGGGTTGGAGCAGAGGCGCATACAAGCTATGGTATGTGAACACAGGCAATACCCCCATGAGCGAGCTTTACGGCGACCAATACGACTCCGTGGCGACCGGCCCCAGCAGCTTCTTTCCTGACGGCCTGCGCCGTCTGGCCGCCGCCGCGTTCTGTCTCGGGCTGATACTCGCGATGGGAACCTGGGCGTACCGGCTCGGGACCCGCGACGCGCGCGAGGTGCCGATCATCCGCGCGATGGAAGGCCCGGCCCGCATCCAGCCCGACGATCCGGGCGGGCTCACCGCCGCCCACCAGGGTCTCGAGGTGAACTCCGTCCTCGCGGGCCGACCCGGCCCGGTTCCGGAGACGGCCGCGCCGCTTGCGCTCCCGCCGGTCCTGCTGACCGACGAGGACGGACCCCAGGGCGAACTCGTGATCGCGACGCCCGAGAACTTCGGCCAGACCGACCTGCTCGCCGACGACGAGCTGCCGATGCCGCTCCAGGACGACGGACCCGACCCGGTGGCGCCCGACCCGGTTTCGCCCGACGCCCTCGCGCTCGAAACCCCGCCGACAGCCGATCCCGGCGCGACAACCGCCCTCGCCCTCAAGGCCGAGCCCACGCTCGAGGATGCGATCGCCGCCGCCATCGCAGCCGAGGCCGCGCCCGCGACCCCCGCCGCGACCCCCGCCCCCGCCGCGACCCCCGCCCCCGCCGCGAACCCCGTCTCCGCCGCGGACGCCACGTCGACGGACGGACCGCGCCGCCGCCCGGCGAACCTCGTCCTCGCGCGCGCCGCACCCGCCGCCGCCGCGTCCCCCGCCGCGGCCCGCGAGGTCGCCAACCCCGGCGCCGGCGCCCGCCTTGTCCAGCTCGGCGCCTACGACAGCGAGGCGCTGACCCGCCAGGCCTGGGGCCGGCTCCTCGCGCGCCATGGCGACCTGCTCGGCGCGAAAAGCCTCTACGTCGAGCGCACGACCGCCAACGCCCGCGTCTTCTACCGGCTGCGGGTCGCGGGCTTTGACAGCTCCGGCCAGACCGGCGCGCTGTGCGAGGCCCTGCGCGCCCGCGCCGTCGACTGCATCCCGGTCACGCTGCAATAGATGGCCGCGCGCGCCGTCATCCTCGGCTGCGCCGGGCCAGCCCTGACCGCGCCCGAGCGGCGGTTCTTTGCCGCCGCCGCGCCCTGGGGCTTCATCCTCTTCGGCCGCAACATCGACAGCCCCGACCAGCTTCGCCGCCTGACCGCCGATCTGCGCGCGGCGGTCGGCCGCGACGCCCCGGTGCTCGTCGATCAGGAGGGCGGCCGCGTCGCCCGCCTTCGCGCGCCGTCCTGGCGCGAATGGGCGCCGGCGCTGGAGGAATGCGAACGCCTGGCCGGCCCGGAAATGCGCGCCCGCGCCATGCATCTGCGCTACCGCCTGATCGCCCATGAACTCGCGGCCGTCGGCATCGACGTCAACTGCGCCCCCGTCCTCGACCTCGTCCACGCCGAAACCCACGGCGTCATCCGCAATCGCGCCTATGGCGCCGACCCCGCCGAAGTCGCCCTGATCGGCCGCGCCGTGGCCGACGGGCTGCTGGCGGGCGGCGTGCTGCCGGTGGTCAAGCACATGCCGGGGCAGGGCCGCGCCGGCCTCGACAGCCACCTCGACCTGCCGACCGTCAACGCTTCCCGCGCCGATCTCGCCGCGGATTTCGCCCCGTTCCGCGCGCTTGCCGACCTGCCGATTGCAATGACCGCCCATGTCGTCTACGCGGCCGTCGACGCCGGCGCCCCCGCCACCCAGTCGCCCGCCATGGTTCGGCTGATGCGCGACGCGATCGGTTTCGACGGCCTGCTGATCACCGATGACCTGTCGATGCGCGCGCTCACCGGCGACATCGCGACGCGCGCCGACCGGGCCTTCGCCGCCGGCTGCGACATCGTCCTCCACTGCAACGGCAAGCCGGGCGAGGCCGCCCGCGTCGTCGAAGCCGCGCCGGCGCTCGCCGGCCGCGCCGCCGCCCGGGCCGCTGCGGCGCTCGCGCTCCGCACGCCTGCCGCGACCGACGCCGAGGCGGTCGCGGCGGAGTTCGCCGAACTGCGCCGGTCGGCCCATGCCTGACGACGTCTTCGACGCGGCGACCGCCGGGCGCCTCGAGACCGAGGCGCTGGTCATCGACGTCGACGGCTTCGAGGGTCCGCTCGACCTGCTGCTCGCCCTGTCGCGCACGCAGCGCGTCGATCTGCGCCGCATCTCGATCCTGCGCCTCGCCGAACAATACCTCGCCTTCGTCGAAAGCGCGACCCGCCTGCGCATCGAGCTCGCCGCCGACTACCTGGTGATGGCCGCCTGGCTCGCTTATCTGAAGTCCCGCCTGCTGCTGCCGCCCGACCCGACCGGGGACGGGCCGTGCGCCGACGACCTCGCCGACCACCTGGCGTTCCAGCTCGAACGGCTGCAGGCGATGCGCACGGCCGCCGCCGGGCTGATGGCGCGCGACCTGCTCGGACGCGACGTCTTTGCCCGCGGCGCGCCCGAAACCGTCACCCGCACCGCCCGCATCGACCACGCGGCGACCCTCGTCGATCTGATGCGCGCCTACGCCCGGATCAGGACGCGCGCCGAATTTCAGCCGCTCCACCTCGCGCGCGATCCGGTTTTCACGATGGAGGCGGCGCTGGAGCGGATGCGCGGCCTGCTCGCCGGCGCGCTCGACTGGACAGTCCTCGCCGCCTGGCTCCCCGCCGACTGGCTCGCGGAACCGCTGCGCCGCCGGTCCGCAACCGCGGCGAGCTTCGCGGCGGCGCTCGAACTGGTGAAGGCCGGACGGCTCGACATCCGCCAGGAGGCGCCGTTCCGGCCGATCTATCTGCGTGCGAAGGAAGAAACCCGATGAACGAGACCACCGCCCGCTTCACGATCGACCAGCGCTTCGCGGTTCCGCCGATGCCCGAGCAGGAACGCATGGTCGAAGCGGTGCTGTTCGCCGCCGCCACGCCGCTCAGCGGGCGCGAGATCGCCGAGCGCCTGCCGCAAGGCTGCGACGTGCCGGAGGCGCTTGCGAACCTGCGCCGTCGCTACGCGGGCCGCGGCGTCCAGCTCGCCCGCAGCGGCGAGGCCTGGTCCTTCCGCACCGCCGCCGATCTCGGCTTTCTGATGACCCGCGACGTGGTGGAACCCCGCAAGCTGTCCCGCGCCGCGCTCGAAACGCTCGCCATCGTCGCCTATCATCAGCCGGTGACCCGCGCCGAGATCGAGGAAATCCGCGGCGTCTCGGTCTCCGGCGGCACGCTCGACCTGCTGATTGACCTCGGCTGGGTCAAGTTCGGCCGACGGCGGCCGACGCCGGGCCGACCGATGACCTTCATCGTCACGCAAGGCTTTCTCGACCATTTCGGGCTGGAGGCCGCCGGCGACCTTCCCGGCCTCGCCGAACTGCGCGCCGCGGGTCTGCTCGACAACCGCCCGGCGCCGGGGGCCGTGACCCCGCCGACCGGCGTCGGTCCGGCCGGCGACGGCGCAGAGGCGGCCGATCCGTTCGCGTGACCGGTCCGTCCTTGTAATCTGGACCGATCGGTCCAGATATAGCGCATGACCCAGCGCAACGCAGCCGCAAATCCCGGACCGGGCCGACCCCGCGCCTATGACGAGACCGCCGTGCTCGACGCGGCGCTCGATCAGTTCTGGCGCCGCGGCTACGAGGCCACCTCGCTCGACATGCTGACCGAGGCGATGGGCATCAGCCGCTCCAGCTTCTACGCCGCGTTCGGATCGAAACGCGCGGTGCTGCTCGCCGCCGTCGAGCGCTACGCCGCGGCGGGCCGCGACCGGCTCGACGCGATCGGCTCCGGCGCCCCGGAGCTTCTGTCAGCGCTCGCGAACCCGCAGGGCGGCCCGCGCGGCTGCCTCCTCGTCAACTGCATCACCGAACTCGCCCCGGAGGACCCCGAGATCGCCGCGATCGGTCGCGCGCATCTCGATCACGTCGAGGCGCTGTTCGCCCGCGCGCTGGCGCCCGACCATCCCGAAACCGCCGCCGACCTCGCCCGCGCGCTGACCGCGCTCGCGCTTGGCGCGATGACGATGCGCAAATCCGGCGTGCCGGCCGACCGCATCGCCGCATCGCTCGAAGCCGCGCGCGCGCTGATGGCGCTCGGCTGACCCCCGCAATCCGTCAAACCATATCCAATTCTGGACCGACCGGTCCCGAAATATCCCACCCGAAAGTTCCCAAAGGAGCCCCAACCATGACGACCGCCAAACTCTTCACGCCGATCCGCGTCGGCGACATGCCCCTCGCCAACCGCGTCGCGATGGCCCCGCTGACGCGCAACCGCGCGCGCCACGGCGACGACGCGCCGTACGCGATCCACGCCGAATACTACGCCCAGCGCGCGTCCGCGGGCCTGATCATCACCGAGGCGACGCAGATCAGCCGCGAGGGGCAGGGCTACATCTGGACCCCCGGCGTCTACACCCCCGCACAGATCGCCGGCTGGCGCGTGGTCACCGACGCGGTTCACGCGAAGGGCGGTCGTATCGTGCTGCAACTCTGGCATGTCGGGCGCATCTCGCACACCTCGCTTCAGGCGGACGGCCAGCCGCCGGTCGCGCCGTCGGCGATTCCCGCCGCGACGAAGACCTTCATCGAAGGCGGCTTCGCCGAAACCTCGGCGCCGCGCGCCCTCAAACTCGCCGAGATCCCGCGGGTGATCGCCGACTTTCGCCGCGCCGCCGAAAACGCCGCTGCGGCGGGCTTTGACGGCGTCGAGATCCACGGCGCAAACGGCTATCTGCTCGACCAGTTTCTGCGCGACGGCACGAACCACCGCACCGACGCCTACGGCGGATCGGTCGAGAACCGGGCGCGCCTGCTCGACGAAGTCACCGGCGCCGTCGTCGGCGTCCTCGGCGCCGGTCGCGTCGGTATCCGCCTCAGCCCGTTCTCGGGCGCGAACGACGCCGCGGACAGCGACCCGATGACAACTTTCGGTCACGCCATCGACCGGCTGAACCGCCACGGCCTCGCCTATCTGCACATGGTCGAGGGGCAGACCGGCGGCTCGCGCGACCTGCCCGACGGCGCCGACATCGGCGCGCTCCGCGCCAGGTTCGACGGCGTCTATATCGCGAACAACGGCTATGACCGCGCGATGGCGATCGACGCCGTCGAGAGCGGCCGCGCCGACATGATCGCGTTCGGGCGCCCGTTCATCGCCAACCCCGACCTCGTCGCGCGGCTCGAGCGCGACGCGCCCCTCAACACGCTCGACACCGCCACGCTCTACGGCGGCGGCGTCGAGGGCTACACCGACTACCCGGCCCTCCCCGACAGCCGCGCCGCCTGACACCGCCGAACGCGCTGCGCCGCCGGGCCTCGCCCCGCGGCGCAGACGGTCGCACGGCCCGTCAAATTCTCGGCGAAATTGCGACGATATTTCAATGGTTTACCGGGATAACGGCCTGTTATGACAGGGTCCGGCCGACGTCAGGCCACCCGAAAGTGCTTCGAGAGCTTCAATCCCTGCCCCTGATAGCTCGACCCCAGCCCCTGCCCATAGAGCACGTCGGGCCGCTCGGCCATCTTCTCGAAGACCAGCCGCCCGACGATCTGGCCATGATCGAGCGCAAACGGCGCCTCATGGCAACGCACCTCCAGAACCCCCCGCGCGCCGCGCCCGCCCGCCGCCGCATGACCGAACCCCGGGTCGAAAAAGCCGGCGTAATGCACGCGGAACTCGCCGACCATCGCCAGATACGGCGCCATCTCCGCCGCATAGTCCGGCGGCACATGCACGGCCTCCCGGCTGACAAGAATATAGAACGCGCCCGGATCGAGAATGATCCGCCCGTCGCTCGCCCGGACTTCCTCCCAGAACGCGCCCGGATCGTACGCCCCGATCCGGCCGAGATCGATCAGCCCGGCATGAGGTTTCGCCCGCCAGCCGGCGATGCCGCCCAGCGCGGGCCGCAGATCGACCGAGAACCCGAGGCCCCCCGCGATATCCGCCGCCCCGTCCACCAGCCGCTCGGCCCGGTTGAGCGCTGTCAGCGCCGCGTCGTCCAGCGTCGCCTCGCCCCGCCGAAATCGGATCTGGTTGAGCCGCATCCCCGGCCGCACCAGCACCGAGAACGACCGCGGCGAGATCTCGGCATAAAGCGGCCCCGAATAGCCCGCTGCGATCCGGTCGAACTCCGTCCCCCGATCGGTGATCAGGCGCGTGAACAGATCGAGCCGCCCGGTCGAGCTTTTCGCGTTGGCCACCGCCGCGACGTCCGCCGGCAGCCGCAGGCTTTCCATCAGCGGCGCGACATAGACGCAGCCTTTCTCCAGCACCGCGCCCGGCCCCAGATCGATCCGGTGCATCTCGAACTCCGCCAGCCGCTCGGCCAGCGGCGCCGCCCCGGGAAGGAACGACGCCCGCACCCGGAACGCTTCCGCCCCGAGCCGCAGATCGAGGCTCGCCGGCTGGATCTGATCGAGCGCCGCCGGCGCAGCGAGCACGATCGCACCTTCGGCGATCAGTCGCGCGATCCCCTGCGACGGGATGATCCCGAGCGAGGCGGTTGACACATGCGGGGATTTGGTCGGGCTAGCGAGATTCGAACTCACGACCTTTCGACCCCCAGTCGAACGCGCTACCAGACTGCGCTATAGCCCGACACCGGCGCTGTATATCCGGCCCCTGCGCCGGAGCAAGCGGAAAACGCCGCGCTCAGGGGCCCGGTTCGCCCGCCATCGCAACCCGAAGCGCCTGCAGTTCGCGCACCAGGTCGCGCAGCGCCGCGCGGTCCGTCGGTCGGTTCTGCGACGCCACATGCTCGAACGGCGCCGCCGCCTCGGCGAGGGCGAACAGATCGGCGTGCGGCGTCGGCGCGGGCCCGGCCTCGGCCTCGGTCGTCACCCGCTTGCGCTCCAGCGGCTGTGGGACAGAAGGTTTTGGCGCCGCCGATCTATGCGCAGCCGGTTTGCGCGCCACAGGGGCCGTCACCGCCGCGTCGTCGCCGTCCGCTGTGGTCCCTAGCGCGACCACATGCCGAACGCCCCGCTCGCGCAGGATCTTCTGCACGCCCTTGATCGTCATGCCGTCGTCATAAAGCAGCCCGCGAATGCCCCGCAGCAGCTGCACGTCCTCGGGCCGATAGTAGCGCCGCCCGCCCCCCCGCTTGACCGGCTTTACCTGGGTGAAGCGCGACTCCCAGAACCGCAGCACGTGGGGCGGGACATTGAGCGCCTCGGCGACCTCGCTGATCGTCCGGAACGCTTCGGGAGATTTGTCCATTTCGGGCCTGGACCGGCCCTCATCGCTTGTTGCCGGCATCCACGCGCTCTTTCATGATATGCGACGCGCGAAAGGTCAGCACGCGGCGCGGTTCGATGGGAACCTCCTCGCCGGTCTTCGGGTTCCGGCCGACCCGCGCGGTTTTTGATCGCACGGAGAATGTTCCGAACGATGAGACCTTTACGGTTTCCCCGCCGGCCAACGCATCGGAAATGTGCTCGAGCACCGATTCCACCAGGTCGGCGCTCTCGTTGCGCGACAAACCCACCGAGCGAAACACCGCCTCGCTCAGCTCCATGCGCGTAAGGGTCTTTTCGCTCACCGCCGTCCCCCCGAATTGCCAAGCCTTTTGTTAACCTTATGGGCAAGTCGGAAAGCGAGTCAATAACGCCGCCGGTCGCGCGACGGAGAATGCGGGCCGAAACTCAGCGCCGCGCCCACCGACGCCGCCGAAACGGGCCGCATGCGGCGAGGATCTTCAGCGAAGCTTTGGCGGCGGCGTTAAGTCCATGATTGCAATTATTTGCGCCATATCCCGGACGAGCGGCGTCAAATCCGCCCCGCGTCACCAGCGAAGGACGGCCGCGCCCCAGGCGAGGCCTCCCCCGATCGCTTCCATCAGGATGACGTCGCCCGGCGCGATCCGGCCCTGCGCCACCGCGACCGACAGCGCCAGCGGGATCGACGCGGCCGAGGTGTTGCCGTGGTCCTGCACCGTCACGACAACCCGCTCCATCGGCACGCCGAGCTTTTGCGCGGTCATCGACATGATCCGCAAATTGGCCTGATGCGGCACGAGCCAGTCGACGTCCGCGGTCGTGAGGCCGGCCCGGGCGAGTGCTGCGGCGCCGGTCGCCGCGAGTTTCAGCACCGCGTGCTTGAAGATCTCCTGTCCGGCCATTCGCACCACCCCGGCCGAGCCGGTGGTCGAAGGACCGCCATCGACGTAAAGCAGCGCGTTGTAGCGCCCGTCGGAATTGAGATCGGTGGCGAGCACGCCGCGATCGTCCGGCCCGCCGTCGCCCGTGCCCGCTTCGAGGATCAGCGCGCCGGCGCCGTCACCGAACAGCACGCAGGTCGAACGGTCGCTCCAGTCGAGAATGCGCGAGAACGTCTCGGCGCCGATCACCAGCACGCGCCGGGCCTGTCCTGTGCGGATCATCGCATCGGCCTGGGCCAGCGCGAAGATGAACCCGGCGCAGACCGCGTGGATGTCGAAGGCGAAACCGCGTTCCATGCCGATCGCCGCCTGAACCCTGGTCGCGGTCGATGGGAACGTCTGATCGGGCGTCGCCGTCGCGAGCACGATGGCGTCGATGTCGGCGCCGCTCAATCCGGCGTTCCGGAGCGCGATCCGGGCGGCCACGATGGCGAGATCGGAGGTCAGCTCGCCGACGGCGGCGAAATGCCGCCGCTCGATGCCGGTGCGGCTGCGGATCCATTCGTCCGACGTCTCGAGGGTCGCCGCGAATTCGGCGTTCTCCACAACGCGTTCCGGCAGGTAGTGCCCGCAGCCCCGGGCGACGGCGCGCGGCGACGTCATGAAGGCATTGCGCCCCGTTGTGTGTCCGCGGCCGCTGACGGCGTGCGGACGGCGACGCGCGCGGCGAGCTTTTCCGCGAAGCCGTTCTCGGCGAGGGTGAACGCCAGCTTGATCGCCGCCGAGACCCCGGTCGCGTCGGCCGAGCCGTGGCTCTTGATCACCGTGCCGTTGAGCCCGAGAAACACCCCACCGTTGACGCGGCGCGGATCGATGCGCTTGCTGAGCCGGTTCAGCGACGTATAGGCGAAAAGCGCCCCGATCCGGCTGAGCGGGCTGAACGAGAACGCCTCCTTCAACAGCCCGCGGATCAGGCTGGCGGTGCCCTCGCCGGTCTTGAGCGCGATGTTGCCGGTGAAACCGTCGGTGACGATCACGTCGACCCGGTTCGAGGCCATCTCGCCGCCCTCGACATAGCCGACGTAGTCGAAGTCGCCGGTCGATGCCGACGCCGACATCAGCGCCGCGGCCTCGTGCAGTTCGGGCCGGCCCTTGTGCTCCTCGGTTCCGACGTTGAGCAGCCCGACTCTCGGGCGGGCGAGATCGAGCGCGTTGCGCGCGTAGGCGGCGCCCATCACCCCGAACTTCTGCAGGTCCCCGGCGTCCGCGCGCACGTCGGCGCCGGCGTCGAGCAGGACATTGTATCCGGTCGAATTGGTCGATGGCCAGAGCACGGCGATCGCCGGCCGGTTCACGCCCGGCGCCTTGCGCAGCACCAGAATCGCGAGCGCCATCAACGCGCCGGTGTTGCCGCAGGAAATGACGACGCGCGATTCGCCGGATTTCACCGCATCGATGGCGTTCCACATGCTCGATCCCTGGCCGCTGCGCAGCGCGCGCGACGGCTTCTCGTCCATCGCGATCACGCTCGCGGCGTGGCGGACTTCGGTGCGCAGCGCCAGCGGGCTGCGCTTGCGGATTGCGTTCGACAGCATGTCGCCGTCGCCGTGAACGATATAGCGAAGGCGGCCGTTCTTCGCGAGGGACTTGCCCATGCCTCGAACCACTTCGGACACGCCCCGATCACCGCTCATCGCGTCGATCGACAGCACGATGTCGTCAGAGCCGGGAGGCGCGGCGCCAGTGTGGATGGAGCCCGCTCGGGACGCTTCGGCGGTCATTCCGGCGCGGACTCCGCAGAAGCTGCGTCAGGCGGCCTCGTCGTCGAGATCGACATCGTCAATCATCGAGACGACTTCGCGGCCATCGTAATGGCCGCAGGCCGGGCACACGTGATGCGGACGCCGAAGCTCGCCGCAGTTCGAGCATTCATTGGGGTTCGCCGCAACCAGTGCGTCATGCGACCGTCGCATGCCGCGCTTGGCGCGCGTGACCTTGCTCTTGGGAACAGCCATCTGTCGACCTCGATCTCGCCCGGGCGGCCGCCCGGATAATTCCTGTTCGCTTCCGTCGCGGCGGAGTAACAGATTCCGTGGGTCTTGTCACGTCCATCGGCCCGATCCGCAGTCGGAAACCGAGCCGCGAGACATACCCATCCCGAGCCGTGGCGCAAGCCCCGAATCGCTTCGATCACGATCCTTCGCTCAACTTCGTGCGCAGCGTCGCCAGCGCCGAGAACGGTTTGACTTCGGCGTCGGGAAACGGCGCGACGCCCGGCGGCGCGCTGGCGACGGCGGCGAGTTCGGCGCCCGCGCGGCGCGGATAGGCCGGAAGCGCCAGCGCCAGCGCCTCGATCGCCACGAGGCCGAGGTCGATGCGGTCCCCGAGGGGCTCGGTCTCGTCGTCCTCCATGTCTCCGACTTCGATATCGACCGAGCCTGCGTCGAGGTCCGGGGTGAACAGCCGCCGCACCGGCGTGTCGATCCGCGTGGTGACCGGATCGAGCGACACGACGCAGGTCAGCACCGCGGTCGCGCCCAGCGTGGCGTCGAGCGCCCAGGCGCCTCTCGGGGCCGGGCGCATGCGGCCCTGGAACCGCATCTTGCGCACCGCCTGCGCGCCCATCAGCCGGGCGATCGCGGTCGTCTCCTCGGTGGTGGGCGCGACGTCGAACGCGAATTCGGCGAGTCCGCGCAGTTTCGCCATGTCGACGACCCGCGGAAATTCCGGATTCGTGGCGGAGCGCGTGACGATCTGGGGCATGGTCCGTCCTCTCCGGCCGGCAAGGTCGCGCACCGGCCCAAGTTCCTTGAACATAGACCATGCGCACGATAGTGGAGCAAGGGTGTTTCGATCGCCTCCGAGGGACGGGTATGCGCTTCAGGGCCTTGCGCCACGCTGCAACGACGCTGCTCGCGGCCGGTCTGCTCGTGTCGAGCTGTTCGCCGACGCGCCAGATCCACGGCTACGTTCCGCCCGCCGCCGACGTCGCGCGGCTGACGCCCGGCGTCGACACCGTCGCGACCGTCGAGGAGGCGCTCGGGCTTCCGACAAGCACGGGGCTGCTGCGCGACACCGCGTGGTTCTATGTCCAGAGCGTCTTCGAGAACTACACGTACAACCCGGCGCGCGTGGTCGATCGCACCGTGCTCGTGGTCAATTTCGATCCGAACGGCGTCATGACCGACATCGACACGTACGGCATCGAGGACGGGAGGATCGTCAACCTGACGACCCGCACCACTGAGACCGGCGGCAGGCAGCTCGGCGTGCTTGAACAGTTGTTCGGAAACATCCTGAACGTCGACGCCGAGCAGTTGCGGCAGCAGTGAGCCGTCAGCCGGCCTTGGGGCCGAAGGTCAGTGCTGCGCCGTTCATGCAGTAGCGCAGGCCGGTCGGTCGCGGGCCGTCGGGAAAGACGTGGCCGAGATGGGCGTCGCAGCGGGCGCAGACGATCTCGGTCCGGCGCGAGAACAGGCTCTTGTCGTCGCGCTCCTCCACCACGTCCGATCCGATCGGTGCGGTAAAGCTCGGCCAGCCGGTGCCGCTGTCGTATTTTGCGGCGGCGTCGAACAAATCTGCGCCGCAGCAGACGCAGGCGAAGGTTCCCGCCGTCTTCGGGAAGTCGTCATGGGTTCCCGCGCGCTCGGTGCCGTGCTGGCGGGTGACCTTGTAGGCGAGTTCGGAAAGCTGGGCGCGCCATTCGGCGTCGGTCTTGACAATCTTGGTGCGGGTCTCGGCGTCGGTGGTCATGGTCAGGGTCCTCTCGGAAGTGTCGCGGATGCACGGCTGTCTTGCTCCCGTCAACCGACGGTCACATCTCTCTGGCAAAGTCACACCACAGATCTAGACCGGAGCGACGCGATTGTCAGGTGCAGGTCGGGGTAAATACCGCGCGCGTTACGCAACGACCGCCGAAGACGTCCGGCGGGCGCAGGCGCTGCGGTTCCGGCGCTTCCGGGACCCAAGGGCCGACGGCTTCGATGGGGACGCGTTCGACGCGCGGGCGGTCCATGTGCTGGTCGAGGACGATGGCGGCCGGCTCGTCTGCTGCTTTCGGTTGATCGGGTTCGCGAACGGTTCGGAGATCGCCGCGTCCTATTCGGCGCAATTCTACGGCTTGGGCGGGCTCGCGCGGTTTCCGGGACCGATGCTCGAAATGGGGCGGTTCTGCGTCGAGAGCGAAACTGCGGACCCGGCGATCCTGCGGGTCGCCTGGGGCGCGCTGGGCGATTTCGTAACGGTGAACGGGATCGAGTTGGTGTTCGGCTGCTCCAGTTTCGCGGGGACGCAAGCCGACGCATACGCCGACGCCTTCGCGCTGCTCGGCAGGCGGCATCTGGCCCCCCGGCGATGGCTGCCAAGGGTCAAGGCCCCGTCGGTGTTTCGCTTCGCCGGGGCGCTGCGGATGCGGACCCCGGACCTGAAGGCGGCGATGCGAGCGATGCCGCCCTTGCTGCGGACGTATCTGGCGATGGGCGGCTGGGTGTCGGATCATGCGGTGGTCGACCGCGATCTCGGGACGCTGCACGTCTTCACCGGGCTCGAGATCAAGGCCGTGCCGGCGGCGCGCCTGCGGGCGCTGCAGGCGACATCCCTTAGCTGACGGGGACATCCATCTGGTCTGCACAGACATGTCGGGTGTTGGCGGCGCGATATCGACGCGGCGGCGTCGACGCGGTTGACATCGTCCCGGCGCCCGGCAAGATATCGGACAAGGGGACGAGCGGTCTCCCCTCGAGGCGGCAGCCCAAGCATCGCGCCCAGCCGAGATTTCGCTTCAGCGAGGCCGCCGCAATGCTCAATCCGATCGCCGTCTCCCCCGACAAGCTGATGCCGCCGCCATGTCGCCCTTCTGCAGACGTGTCGATCGAGGCGCGATGGGCGGAGGAATGCGCCGCGGCCCGGCGGCGCAGATGCTCCGCCGGCGCTTTGCACCGCTGGCCCTGTTCGCGGCGCGCGACCGATGTCTGACCTCGGCGCCGCGGATCGCGTGGAGATCCCGCCGCACCGCGTTCCCTTCGCCGAGGCGGTCAAGGTCTGGGCGCGGGTGGCGGCGCTGAGTTTCGGGGGGCCGGTCGGGCAGATCGCGGTGATGCACCGGATCGTCGTCGAGGAAAAACGCTGGATCGGCGAGCGGCGGTTTCTCCATGCGCTGAACTTCTGCATGCTTCTGCCGGGGCCGGAGGCGCATCAACTCGCGATTTATCTCGGTTGGCTGATGCATCGGACCTGGGGCGGGATCGTGGCCGGGACGCTGTTCGTCCTGCCGGGGTTCGTAGCGATCCTGGGTCTGAGTTATCTCTATGTCGCGCTGGGCGGTGCGCCGCTGGTCGAGGGGGTGTTCTTCGGGTTGCGCGCCGCGGTGCTCGCCATCGTGTTGCAGGCGGTGGTGCGGGTCGGCGGGCGGACGCTGCGCAACCGGGCGATGATCGGCATCGCGGCGGCGGCCTTTGTCGCGATCTTCGTCTTCGGCGTGCCGTTTCCGCTGATCATCCTGACGGCGGGGGTCGTAGGGTATTTCGGGGGTCGCGCCGGCAATCCGGCGTTCGCGGCCGGGGGCGGTCACGCCGAGCAGGCGGGGTACGAGGATGCGGATTCCGCCCTGGGCGCCGCGACGCCGGAGCATGCGCGGCCGAACCTCGCCTGGTCGCTGAAGATCGGCGGCGCGCTCGGGCTGTTGTGGCTCGGGCCGGTGGCGGCGCTGGTGCTGGCGCTGGGGCCGGATCAGGTATTCGCGCGGCTAGGGGTGTTCTTCAGCCAGATGGCGGTGGTGACGTTCGGCGGCGCCTATGCGGTGCTCGCCTATGTCGCGCAGGCGGCGGTGGAGACCTACGGGTGGTTGCAGCCCGGGGAGATGCTCGACGGGTTGGGGATGGCCGAGACGACGCCGGGGCCGCTGATCCAGGTCGTGCAGTTCGTTGGGTTTCTGGCGGCGTTCCGCGATCCGGGGGCGCTCGGACCCTACCAGGCGGCGACGCTGGCGGCGGTTCTGGTGACCTGGGTCACGTTTCTGCCGTCGTTCCTGTGGATTCTCCTCGGGGCGCCGTTCAGCGAGCGGCTGCGCGGCGACCGGGCGCTGGCGGGCGCGCTGGCGGCGATCACCGCGTCGGTCGTGGGTGTGATCCTGAACCTCGCGCTGTGGTTCGGGTTGCACACGATCTTCGCGCGGCTCGAGCCGTGGTCGGAATGGGGGATGACGCTCGACGTCCCGGTCCTGTCGAGCTTCGATCCGGCGGCGGCGGCGCTCGGTCTCGCGGCCGTCGTCGCGGTGTTCCGGTTCCGGGTCGGAATACTGGCGGTGCTGGCCGGCTCGGCGGCGGCCGGCGCGGTCTGGCGGCTGGCGCTGGCCTGAGGCGGTTGCCGGGCGCGACGGCTTCGGTTATTCCTGACTGATCTCGTCGGAATAGGGGGCCCCAGCGGATGGGCGCACGCACCCTCACGGTGTTCGCTTCGATCGTCGCTTTCGCCTGCATCGCGCCGATCGTGGCGGCGGCGGTCGCGGCGCTGGCCGGCGATCTCGCAACGTGGCGCTCGCTCGCAACGACCGTTCTGCCGCAATACGCGGCGAACACGGGCATGCTGGTCGGGCTGGTCAGCGTCGGGACCGCGGCGGTGGGGACCGGCGCCGCGTGGCTGGTGACGATGCACCGGTTTCCGGGGTCGCGGCTGCTCGAGGTGATGCTGGTGCTGCCGCTGGCGTTTCCGGCCTATGTGCTCGCCTATGCGTACACCGACCTGCTGTCGCATCCCGGCGCGGTGCAGACGGCGTTGCGCGCCGTCACCGGATGGGGGCCTCGCGACTACTGGTTTCCGAACATCCGCTCGTTGCCCGGCGCCGCGCTGATGTTCGTCTGCGTGCTGTACCCATATGTCTATCTGCTCGCACGGGCGGCGTTTGCGCAGCAATCGGCCACCGCGTATCTGGCGGCGCGCTCGCTGGGGCAGGGGCCCCGGGCGGCGTTCGTGCGGGTGAGCCTGCCGATGGCGCGACCGGCGATCGCGGCGGGCGTGTTGCTCGCGATCATGGAGACGATCGCCGACTACGGCACCGTTGCGCATTTCGCGGTGAAGACGTTCTCGACGGGGATTTACCAGGCGTGGTTCTCGATGCAGGACCGGGGCGCGGCGGCGCAGCTGGCACTTTGTCTGCTCGCCTTCGCGCTGTTGGTGGCGACGCTGGAGCGGATCGAGCGCGGGCAGGCGCAGGCGCACATGCGTGGCGCGAAGCTCGGCGCGATGGAGCGGCAGGTTCTGACGAGTGCTGCGGGCTGGCTCGCCACGGCGTTCTGTCTCGTGCCGGTCATCGTCGGGTTCGTTGCGCCCGTCGTCATTCTCGGACGGATGGCGATCCGCTCCGAGCAGGACCCGTTCGATCCGCGATACCTCGGGTTCGTGACGAACTCGCTGACGCTGGCGGCGATCGCCTCGGTAGTGACGGTGGCCGGCGCGATCGCCATCGGGCACCGGGCGCGGATGGCGCCGGGGCGCGTCTCGCAATTGATGGCGAGGGGGGCGGGCCTCGGCTACGCCGTGCCGGGCGGGGTGATCGCGGTCGGGTTGCTGGTGCCGTTCGCCGGGCTCGACAACATGCTCGACGCGTTCGCGCGCGCGCGGTTCGGAGTATCGACCGGGCTCGTGTTCACCGGGACGATCGGATTGCTGGTCGTGGCCTACATGGCGCGGTTCATGGCCGTCGCGCTCAACAGCTTCGACGCGGGGCTCTCGGCGGTCAGCCCAAGCATGGACGCGGTGGCGCGGACCCTCGGGCGGTCGCCGCCGCAGGTACTTCGGGGCGTCCACCTGCCGATCGTGCGGGGCAGCCTGTTGACGGCTGCGCTGATCGTGTTCGTCGATGTGATGAAGGAGCTGCCCGCGACGATGATCATGCGGCCGTTCAACTTCGACACGCTTGCGGTGCAGGCGTTCCGGCTCGCGGCGGACGAGCGGCTGGACCAGGCGGCAGTGCCGAGCCTCGTGATCGTCGCTGTGGGCGTGGCCCCGGTCGTGCTGGTCTGTCGCGGCATCGCGGGTCGGGCGCGCCGGGCCGGCGTCGCGGCGCCGGTCTAGCACCCCGCCAATCCTGACCTGCAAACGGTCAAACGGCGCGACGTCACTCGAATGTGCTTTACTCTGGGCGACCGGCGGACCGGGCGGGATTGCGTCGGCCCGGATCTGCGGGCTTGATGTCACCTTCCGCCGCCGCTCGCCCGGAGACCCGATGAAGCGCAGCCCCCTGCTCGTCCTTTTCGCCGCAGCGCTGGTCGCCGCGGTGGGCCTCGCCTACGCGACGCGCGCCGTCTGGCGGCCCGAACCGAAGCTCGCGCTTGTCGCCCGCGCCGACGCGCCCGGTTTTCGCGACCTCGTGATCGGCCCGGCGACCGCCGGCGCCGTCCCTGCAACCGTCGGCCCGGGACCCGAAACCGTCGTTCCGGCGACCGAGGACCTCTGCACGGCGCTGTTCGGGGACCCCGATGCGCCGCGCATCGGGACCGGCGACACGATCGCGGTCTACTTCACCGACTATCGCTGCCCGTATTGCCGCGTCCTCGGCGCCCTGCTCATCGAACGCGCCGAGCGGGGCGAGATCACGCTGATCGTGCGCGAATGGCCGATCCTTGGTCCCGCCTCGCAGGCGGCGGCCCGAACGGCGCTCGCCGCGGCGCGCCAGGGCGCGTTCCTGCCGGCGTACGAGCGGCTGATGGGCGCGGCCTTCGTCCCGACCCCCGCCTATGTCCGCGATCTCGCGACCGACCTACGGATCGACCCCGCGCGGGTGGCCGCGGACATCGGCGATCCGGCGATGGAGGCGCATCTCGCGCGCAACGTCGCCCTCGCGGAAACCCTCGGGTTTCGCGGCACGCCGGGCCTCGTCGTCGGCCGCACCGTCGCGCGTCGCTCGGTGCGCGAACCGGTCCTCGACGCGCTGATCCGCGCCGAGGACCGGCTCGGCCCGCCGCCCTGCTGATCCCGCGACCCGTCCCCGATCCGTACCATCCCGCCGAACGAACCCCGTTGCGTCACGCCGGCGACGCCACCGGGCGTCAGCGCCCCCATGTCGCCTCGAGCACCGCGAGCCAGTTGCCGTAACACAGCTTGCCGACCAGCGTCGCGTCGTACCCTCGCGCCCGCAGCGCCGCCTGGAGCGCCGGCAACCCCGCCACGTCGCCGAGCGGCGCCGGCACCGTCGCCCCGTCGAAATCCGATCCGAACCCGACATGATCCTCGCCCAGCGCCTCGATCAGATGATCGAGATGCCGCAGGATGACGTCGAAGCCCACATCGGCCCCGCGCCGTCCGTCGGGCCGCAGGAAACAGGTGGCGAAGTTCAACCCCACCAGCCCGCCCGTCGCCCGAATGGCCCCGAGCTGGCGGTCGGTCAGGTTGCGCGTCGACGGACAGATCGCATGGGCGCAGGAATGGCTCGCGACCAGCGGCGCGTCGCTCAAGCCCGCGATATCGTCAAACCCCGCCGCGTTCAGATGCGACAGATCGATCAGGATGCGCAACTCGTTGCAGACCCGCACCAGGTCGCGCCCGGCCTCGGTCAGGCCCGGTCCGGTGTCGGGATCGCCGGGATAGCGGAACGGCACGCCGTGCCCGAAAACCGTTGGCCGGCTCCACACCGGCCCGAGCGAGCGCAGCCCCGCGGCTTGCCAGACGTGGAGCGCGTCGAGGTCGGGCCCGATCGCCTCCGCCCCCTCCATGTGCATGACGCCCGCAATGGCGCCGGCGGTGCGCGCGGCGTTGATCTCGGCGGTGGTCCGGCAGACCCGGAACGCTCCGCCCGACACGCGCTCCATCCGCATCAATGCACCCGCCATCGCCAGCGCGACCGGCTGGGCCTTGCCGAGCAGGACGGGCTCGGACAACGCCACGTCGAAGGGGGGCGCGTCCATCGCCGCGTCGATGTCGCCGAAATCGCCTTCGGAGGGCACGTAGATTGCGAAAAGCCCGCCGGCGAAACCGCCCTTGTTCATCCGTGGCAGATCGAGATGCCCGGCGCCGTCGCCGTCGAGCCACAACTTGTCCGCCGCTTGCGGCCCCGCGCGCCACAGTCGCAGCAACAGATCGTTGTGACCATCGAAGACCGGAACATCTTCGTGCATCGCGGCGGCGTCCCGTGTTGTGGGCGACCCTGCGGCTCGCATATCCGCCACCGCGCCGCAAGCCCGACGCGCGTCGGCCCATCGAGGGGCTGTCCGCAAACGCCGTTGGTGGTGCGGGCGGTCGGAATCGAACCGACACTCCTTTCGGAACCGGATTTTGAATCCGGCGCGTCTACCAGTTTCACCACGCCCGCGCGGGACGCAACGCAGTCCCACCGAGCGCCTGAATAGCGAACTCCGCGGGCTTTACCAGCCGACGATTTTCAGCGCCCTTACGCCTGAGCGCGAACGCTCGACTTAGCGGACTGTTTTACTTGAGGAAAATTTCTACCCACGCGGGGCGTCATTGTCGCCGTCAGGCGATCATCGCGCGGATTCCATACGCGACGACCGCGAGCGCGGCCACCCCCGTGACCCAGAACGCCACGAACCACAGCAGTTTGCGGAGCGTTCCGGGCATCAATGATAGCCGTGATTCGGGTCGATCTTGCCGCGGAACACCCAGTAGGCGTAGGCGGTGTAGGCGAGGATCATCGGCACGAGGACCACCGCGCCGACGAGCAGGAACCGCAGGCTCTCGTCCGGGGCCGCGACGTCCCAGATCGTCAGGCTCGGCGGCACCATATGCGGATAGAAACTGATCCCGAGTCCGATGAACGACAGCACGAATGCCGAGAGGCTGGCGAGGAACGGCCAGCTGTCGCGGCCGTCGCGCAGGCCGCGCAGGAACAGGATCGCGGTCAGCACGAGCAGCCCCGGCACCCATATCGTGAAGAAGACGTTGGGAAAGCCGAACCAGCGGTCGAGATAGCTCGGATCGAGAAACGGGGTGATCAGGCTGACGAGGCCGATCAGACCGAGCGTCGCCGGTCCGAGCAGCCGGGTCAGTTGAATCGCGCGGGTCCGCACCTCGCCGTCGGTCTTCATCAAAAGCCAGGTCGCGCCGAGCAGGCTGTAACCCGTCACCAGCGCGAGGCCCGTCAGCAACGAGAACGGCGTCAGCCAGTCCCAGTTGCCGCCGGCGTAACCGCGGTTCTCGACCTCGATGCCCTGGACAAGCGCGCCGAGCGCCACTCCTTGCGCGAACGCGGCTATGACGCTGCCGCCGAAGAACGAGACGTCCCAAAGGAACTTGCCGCGCTTGGTGCGCCAGCGAAACTCGAAGGCGACGCCGCGAAACACCAGCGCTAGCAACATGGCGATGATCGGCGCGTACAGCGCCGGCATGACCACGGCGTAGGCGAGCGGAAACACCGCGAACAACCCGCCGCCGCCGAGCACCAGCCAGGTTTCGTTGCCGTCCCAGACCGGCGCGATCGTGTTCATCGCGAGATCCTTGTTCTTCTCGCCCCGGATCAGCGGAAACAGGATGCCGACGCCGAGATCGAAGCCGTCGAGGATGACGTAGGCGAGGACCGCGAAGGCGATCAGGCCGGCCCAGATGAACGCGAGATCGAAGGGCATGCGCGCGTCCTCACTCGGCCGGGATGAAGTCGGGGTCGGTCTGGGCCGCGGGCGTGGTGCCCGCGGCGCGGATCGGACCGTCGAGCCGCCCGTCGTCCGGCGCGCCCGCCTCGGGCGCCTTGTGCATCAGGCGCAGGATGTAGAACGTGCCGACGCCGAACACGACGAAGTAGATCACGATGAAAGCGATGAGCGATGTCGCGACGGCGCCGACCTCGATCGGCGACACGCTGTCGGCGGTGGTGAGTTCGCCGTAGACGGTAAACGGCTGGCGACCGACCTCGGTGGTGATCCAGCCGCAGACTACGGCGACGAACCCCGCGGGCCCCATCGCCAGCGCGAACCGAAGCAGCCAGACGCGCTCGTAAAGCTGTCCCTTCCACCGCGCCCAGGCGGCCCACAGACCCAATCCCAGCATCAGGAAACCCAAGGCGACCATGATGCGAAAGGTCCAGAAGATCAGCGCGGCCTTTGGCCTTGCGTCGGCCGGAAAGTCCTTCAGGCCCTTCACCTCGCCGTCGAGCGAATGGGTGAGGATCAGCGAGCCGAGATAGGGGATCTCGACCTTGTAGCGCGTGATCTCGGCTTCGTCGTCGGGAATGCCGAACAGGATCAGCGGGGCAGGGGCCGTGGTCTCGTAATGCCCTTCCATCGCCGCGATCTTGGCGGGCTGGTGTTCGAGCGTGTTGACCCCGTGGAAATCCCCGGCGATGATTTGAAGCGGTGCGACGACCACCAGCAAGCCCATGGCCATCGCGAACATCTTGCGCGCCGCGGGGTGTGCGCCGTCCCGCATCAGGTGCCAGGCGGCGGTCGCCCCGATCACGAGCGCGGTCGTCAGGTACGCCGCCAGGACCATGTGGACGAGACGGTAGGGGAACGACGGGTTGAAGACGATCGCCCACCAGTCGACCGGCACGAACTGCCCGACGTCGTTTATCGCGTGGCCCTGCGGGGTCTGCATCCACGAGTTGACGCTGAGGATCCAGAACGCCGAGCCGAGCGTGCCGAGCGCAACCATCAGCGTCGCAAAAAAGTGCAGCTTCTCGCCGACCTTCTCGCGACCGAACAGCATCACGCCGAGAAACCCGGCCTCGAGAAAGAACGCCGACAGCACCTCATAACCCATAAGCGGGCCGATCACCGGTCCGGCCTTGTCCGAGAACACCGACCAGTTGGTGCCGAACTGGTAGGACATCGTGATGCCCGACACGACGCCCATGCCGAACGCCACCGCAAAGATGATCTTCCAGTAGTTGAACAGCGTCAGATAGACCGGCTGTTTCGTCCACAGATGCAGGCCGTTCAGAACCGCGAGATAGCTCGCGAGACCGATCGAAAATGCCGGAAAGACGATATGAAACGCCACCGTGAAGGCGAACTGAAATCGCGCGAGTTCGAGTGCGTCGTAACCCAGCATCGCCGGAGCTCCTGACCATTGCCGCTCCCCGGCAGATCTCTGCACGTGAACGCATCGATACAAGTAGCCGTTCCCGGACAGGATGTCGCGCGCCGCGGCTTCGGCGGCGACCGGAGGGTCGGCGGACACCGCTTTGGCGCATCCGGCGGCGCTCCGTCGCGGGATCGGACGAGCGGGAGACCTGCCGGCCGCGTCGCCCCCCCCCTCAGGCGCTCGCGGCGCTCGGCGCCGTCTTCAGCCGCCGCACCAGCAGCTTGTTGATCGCGTTCACGTAAGCCTTGACCGAAGCCACCACGGTGTCGGTGTCCGCCGACTGGCCGGTGACGATCTTGCCGCCTTCCTCCAGCCGGACGCTGACCGTCGCCTGCGCGTCGGTGCCTTCGGTGACCGCGTGGACCTGATAGAGCTGCAACCGCGCGTCGTGCGGCGCAAGCGCGCGCACCGCCCGGAACGCCGCATCCACCGGCCCGTCGCCGACCGCGTCCACCTTGTGATCGACGCCGTCGATGGTCAGCACCAGCTCCGCCGTCTGCGGCCCATCGGTTCCGCAGACCACCCGCAGGAATTTCACCTGTATCCGGTCGTTCGCGGCGTTCGTCCCCTGATCCTGCACGAGCGCGATCAGGTCGTCGTCGTAGACCTCCTTCTTGCGGTCCGCGAGCGCCTTGAACCGCACGAACACGTCGCCAAGCTGGTTGTCCCCGAGCTTGTGGCCGAGCTCCTCGAGCTTGGCGCGCAGCGCCGCCCGCCCCGAATGCTTGCCCATCACCAGCGACGTGGCGTTCAGCCCGATATCCTCGGGCCGCATGATCTCGAACGTGCCCGCGTGCTTCAGCATCCCGTCCTGATGGATGCCGCTCTCATGCGCGAACGCGTTCTTGCCGACGATCGCCTTGTTGAACTGCACCGAAAAGCCGCTGACCGTCGCGACCAGCCGGCTCGCCTGCATGATCCGCGTCGTGTCGATGCCGGTCCGGTACGGCAGGATGTCGTTGCGGACCCGCATCGCCATCACCACCTCCTCGAGCGAGGTGTTCCCCGCCCGCTCGCCCAGACCGTTGATTGTGCACTCGATCTGCCGCGCCCCGGCCTCGACGGCGGCCAGCGCGTTCGCCGTCGCCATGCCGAGATCGTTGTGGCAGTGCGTGGCGATGACGATCTCGTCCATGCCGGGCACCCGCTCCAGCAGGTCGCGGATGATCGCCGCACTCTCGCGCGGCGCCGTGTATCCGACGGTGTCGGGAATGTTGATCGTCGTGGCGCCGGCCTTGATCGCGATCTCGCAGACCCGCGCGAGGTAATCCGGCTCGGTCCGGGTCGCGTCCATCGGCGACCACTGCACGTTGTCGCACAGGTTTCGCGCATGGCTGACGGTCGCGTGGATCTTTTCCGCCATCGCCTCCTTGTCCAGCCGCACCTGGAACTCGCGGTGCAGCGGCGAGGTCCCGATGAACGTGTGGATGCGCGGCCGGGCGGCGTGCCGCACCGCCTCCCAGCACCGGTCGATATCGCCGAAACTCGCCCGCGCCAGTCCGCAGACCACCGCCGATTTCGCCAGCTTCGCGATCGCGCCGACCGCGTCGAAATCGCCATCCGAAGCGATGGGAAACCCGGCCTCGATGATGTCGACGCCCATCTCGTCGAGCAGCGCCGCGATCTGGAGCTTTTCCTCCAGCGTCATCGTGGCGCCCGGCGATTGCTCGCCGTCGCGCAACGTCGTGTCGAAAATGAGAACCCGGTCCTGCTCGGCGGGAATGGCGGTCATAGCTGCGTATCCTGAAACATCTTGCGTGAAACTCTGGGTGTCTGCGGCGCGGTCCCGGCGATCCCCTGAACGCGCGCGCCGACCCGTAGCGCGCTCAGAGGCGGCCTAGCAGCAGGTGGCGGGCCGGGACGTGCCCGACCAAAACCTCGAACGCCCTGATCCGCTTCTGTTTCATCACACGCGCAACTATACGCGGTCCGCACGAAAGTCAAAGCCGGAAATTCGCTGGACGCGCCGTGAGCCCGCGCCATGTCCCGATGCCGGAGGAGATCCATGAAAGCGCTTGTCATCGGCGCGTCCGGGGGCATCGGCGCCGCGCTGGCGGAGGCGCTCGCCGCCCGAGGTGCGGACGTCACCTGCCTGTCGCGGCGCCGCTCCGGCCTCGACGTGACCGACGAGGCCACGATCGTTCGCGCCGCCGCCACGCTCGCCGGCCCGTTCGATCTGATCCTCGACGCCACCGGCGCGCTCGAAATCGATGGGCGCGGGCCCGAGAAATCGATCGCCGCCCTCGACCCCGCCGCGCTTGCCGCGCAGTTCGCCGTGAACGCCATCGGCCCCGCGCTGCTGCTCAAGCACCTTCACACCCACCTCGTCCCCGACGGTCGCGCGGTCTTCGCGACGCTGTCCGCCCGCGTCGGCTCGATCGGCGACAACCGCCTCGGAGGCTGGATCGGCTACCGCGCCGCCAAGGCCGCGCTGAACCAGATCGTGCGCACCGCCGCCATCGAGATCGGCCGAAAGCGACCCGCGTCGATCGTCGTCGCGCTGCACCCCGGCACAGTCCGCACGCCGCTCACCGCGAAGTACGCCGGCAAGCACCCCACCGTCACCCCCGACGAGGCCGCCGCGCACCTCCTCGCCGTCCTCGACGGTCTGACCCCCGCCGACTCCGGCGGCTTCTTCGCCTGGGACGGCCAGCGGGTCCCGTGGTGAAGCCGCGCCTCGTGCTGATCCTCGGTGATCAGTTGACGCCGACGCTGTCGGCGCTGCGCGCCGCCGACAGATCTCGCGACATCGTCGTGATGGCCGAGGTCGCGGCGGAGGCGACCTACGTCAGGCATCATGTCAAGAAAATCACCTTTCTCTTTGCCGCGATGCGAAAATTCGCCGCTCGCCTGCAGGCCGACGGCTGGCGGGTGCTCTACGGCCGCCTCGATGACGCCGCCACCGCCGCGTCGATCCCGGCCGAACTGCTGCGCCGCGCCGCGGCGACCGGCGCTGCGCAAGTCCTCGCGACGCGCTGCGGCGAATGGCGCCTCCGCGGCGCGCTCGACGGCTGCCCGCTCGACGTTGCGGTTCTGCCCGACGACCGCTTCATCGCCGCGCCGGGCGCGTTCGCCGCCTGGGCCGAGGGCCGCAAGCAGCTTCGCATGGAGTACTTCTACCGCGAGATGCGCCGCGAGACCGGACTGCTGATGGACGGCGACCAACCGGCGGGCGGAAAGTGGAACTTCGACCATGACAACCGCAAACCCGCGCGGCCCGATTTCTTCCTGCCCAAACCCCTCCGCTTCGACCCGGACGACATCACCGCGCAGGTCCTCGACCTCGTCGAAGCGCGCTTTCCCGACCATTTCGGCCAGCTTCGCCCCTTCGTCTTCGCCACCGACGCCGAGGGCGCCGAAGCCGCCACCGCGCATTTCCTGCGTGAAGCGCTGCCGGGCTTCGGCGACTACCAGGACGCGATGCTGACGGGCGAGCGCGTCCTCTATCATTCGGTCCTGTCGCTCTACCTCAACGCAGGTCTGCTCGACCCGCTCGACCTCTGCCGCCGCGCAGAGGCCGAGTTCCGCGCGGGCCGCGCGCCCCTGAACGCCACCGAAGGCTTCATCCGCCAGATCCTTGGCTGGCGCGAATTCGTCCGCGGCGTCTACGACCTCGAGGGCCCCGACTACGTGACGCGGAATCACCTCGCGGCGAACCGCGCGCTTCCGGCGTTCTACTGGACGGCCGACACCGACATGGCCTGCATGGCGGCGGCGATCACCCAGACCATCGAGGACGCCTACGCCCATCACATCCAGCGCCTGATGGTCACCGGCAACTTCGCCCTGCTGGCCGGCGTCGATCCCCACGAGGTCCACGAATGGTATCTCGCCGTCTATGCCGACGCCTACGAATGGGTCGAAGCCCCGAACGTCGTCGGCATGAGCCAGTTCGCCGACGGCGGCGTCGTCGGCTCCAAACCCTACGCCGCCTCGGGCGCGTACATCGACCGGATGTCGGACCACTGCGGCGCCTGCCGCTACGACGTGAAGGCGCGCGGCGGCGAAGACGCGTGCCCGTTCAATCCGCTCTACTGGGACTTCCTGATCCGCAACCGCGGCGCACTTGCCGGAAATCCGCGCATGGCGCAGATGTATCGCGGCTGGGACCGGCTGTCGGAGGCGAAACGGCGCGAGAGCATCGAGGCCGCGGCGGCGCTCTTCGCCCGTCTGGACGCCGGCCAGCGCCTCTAGATCGCCGCGAGATCAGGTCAATATGAGCGTTCAAACCTCTGAAAAAAACGTAAAGATCAGCCGTCACGCCGGACCGCTTACAGCTTCGACGAGATCATCCCGGTCGCAAAGCCGCCCATCCGCAACTCGCCGTTCAGCCGCTGGTACTCGATCTTGGGACAGCGATCCATCACCACGGTGACGCCCGCCGCCTCGGCCCGCGCCGCTGCGCCTTCGTCGACCACCCCGATCTGCATCCAGATCACCGCGAGCCCGCGCCCGAGCAGCGCGCTCAGCGCCTCGTCCACCACCACCCCGGCCTGATCCGAGCGGCGAAAGACATCGACCATCTGCACCGGCCCGACCTCCGCCGGGATGCTGGCCAGATCCGGCCAGATCGGCTCGCCGAACAGCGTCGCGCCCGGATAGGCCGGGTTGACCGGGATCACCCGAAAGCCCTTCAGGTTCAGATACCGCGCCACGTAGAACGACGGCCGGATCTCGTTCCTCGACACCCCCACCACCGCGACGGTCTTCACGGCCGCGAAGATCGCGCGCAGTTGCGCGTCGTCATGTCTGCGGATCATGCAGCCCCCCGGTAAAAAAAAAGCGCCCGGCACTCCGGGCGCTAGTCGGAACGAGGGACAGTGAGATGAAGCAGGGCAGTTCCAAGCCAACCGCTTCGTTTACAGACATGGGGCGACATCTCCGTTGCGGAACCCCGCCGCAAGGAATCGTGATCCGCATCAACCCTCTCCATCCCTCGCCCGCGCAGCCGCATAAAGCCCGATCGCCGCCGCGTTCGACACGTTCAGCGAACCGAACGCCCCCACAGCCGGTATGCGCGCCACCCGGTCGCAAAGTTGTCGCGTCAGGACCCGCAGTCCCGGACCCTCGGCCCCCAACGCCAGCGCCAGCGGCACGGATCCGAAGTCGTCCACCGCCGCCGCGACCTCGATGTCGCCCGCGCCGTCGAGGCCCACTACCGCATATCCCATCGCCTTGAGCGTCCCGATCGCGTTGGCGAGATTGGGCACACGCAGGTACGGCTGCCGTTCCAGCGCGCCCGAAGCGGCCTTGGCCAGCGCCCCCGTCTCCGGGGCCGAATGCCGGTGCGGCGCGATCACCGCCCGCGCCCCGAACACCTCCGCCGAGCGTAATACCGCGCCGACGTTGTGCGGGTCCGTGACCCGATCGAGCAGCAGCACCAGCGGCGGATCGCCGCGCGGCGCGCACACCTCCGACACCGACCCCCAGTCGAGCGGCTCGACCTCCAGCGCCGCGCCCTGATGCACCGATTGCGGATCGAGCGGCGCGTCGAAATTCCGCGGATCGACCACCTCCGCCGCCATCCCCGACCCGGCGATTTCCTCCGCCAGCCGGTCCGCCGCGTTGCGCGTGACGATCAGACGGCCCCGTACCCGCGCCGGGTTGATCAGCGCGTCGCGAACCGCGTGGATCCCGAACAGCCAGACCCGGTCACCGGCCCCGTCCCGCCTGGCCCGCTCCTTCGCGATCGCCCATTCCGGTTTCCGCGCCACGCCCCGCCTCTCGCCGTCGCCGGGCCGGACTAAGCCACGCCGCCCGCCCAACCGCAAGATCGTCCCGCCGTGCGACCGCCGCCATCCCGCATCGTCCGGGCATCGCCGCTCGCACGACCCGCGCCCCGGACGGCTGGTCGATTTCGCGTCACGGGCGACCTGCGTCACCGCCCCGGGATCCACGACGTCCCCGCCAGCGGCACGCCCGCCATCGCCGCCGCCTCGACCGTCAGCGCCGCGAGATCCTCGGGTTCGAGGTTGCGCACGTGGCTCTTGCCGTTCGCCCGCGCCAGCGTCTGCGCCTCCATCGTCAGCACCGACAGGTAGTTCGCGAGCCGCCGGCCCGCCCGCACCGGATCGAGCCGCGCGGCCAGCCTCGGGTCCTGCGTCGTGATCCCCGCCGGATCGCGTCCGTCCTGCCAGTCGTCGTAGGCCCCCGCCGTCGTCCCCAGCGCGCGGTACTCGTCCTCCCGCTCCGGGTCGTTGTCGCCGATCGCGACAAGCGCCGCCGTCCCGATCGACACCGCGTCCGCACCCATCGCCAGCGCCTTGGCCACGTCCGCCCCCGAACGGATGCCCCCCGAGACGACCAGCTGGACCCGGCGATGCATGTCGAGCTCGGTCAGCGCCCGCACCGCCTCGCGCACCGCCGCAAGCGTCGGGATGCCGACATGCTCGATGAACACCTCCTGCGTCGCAGCCGTGCCGCCCTGCATCCCGTCGACCACGACCACGTCGGCCCCCGCCTTTACCGCGAGGCCTGTGTCGAAATACGGCCGCGCCGCGCCGATCTTGACGAAGATCGGCTTTTCCCAAGCGGTTATCTCGCGCAGTTCCTGCAGCTTGATCTCCAGATCGTCCGGTCCGGTCCAGTCCGGGTGCCGGCAGGCCGACCGTTGGTCGATGCCCTCGGGCAGCGTTCGCATCGCCGCCACCCGCGCCCCGAGCTTCTGGCCGAGCAGCATGCCCCCGCCGCCCGGCTTCGCGCCCTGTCCCACCACCACCTCGATCGCGTCGGCCCGCCGCAGATCGTCGGGGTTCATCCCGTAGCGCGACGGCAGCACCTGATAGACGAGGGTCGTCGAATGGCGCCGTTCCTCATCGGTCATGCCGCCGTC
Source organism: Rhodobacterales bacterium (assembly GCA_038247355.1). GTDB lineage: Bacteria > Pseudomonadota > Alphaproteobacteria > Rhodobacterales > Rhodobacteraceae > Amaricoccus. The sequence goes on along the minus strand of JBBRUZ010000004.1, from coordinate 1,915 downwards.
GCCGGTCGTCGTCGAGGTTCCCATCGCGCTTGCGCCGCGCCCCAGCGCCTCCTTCGCCTGCGCCGACAGCGCGCCAAAGGACATCCCCGCGATGGTGATCGGGATCTTCAGCCGCAGCGGCCTTGACGCGAAGCGGTCGCCCAGCGTCACGTCGGTGCCGCAGGCTTCACGATATCCCTCCAGCGGATAGCGGCTGATCGACGCGCCGAGAAACACCAGATCGTCGAAGCACGGCACGCGGCGTTTCGCCCCGCCGCCGCGGATGTCGTAGACGCCGGTCGCCGCCGCGCGCCTGATCTCCGACAGCGTGTAGTCGTCGAAGGTCGCGGACCGGCGCGGAACCGTGCGGGGCGCCTCGGACATCAGCTCGACTCGCCCGTATCGACATGAAAATGATAGAGCTTCCGTGCCGATCCGTATCGGCGGAACTCCGCCGGATCGGCCGTCATGTCCGCCCGCGCGAGCAGATCGCCCAGCTCCGCCAGATGCTCGCCCCGCATCGGCTTTTCGACGCAGTCCGCCCCCAGCGACGCCGCCCGACCCCGCACGTAGATCCGCGCCTCGTAGATCGAATCCCCCAGATCCGCGCCCGCGTCGCCGCAAATCACCAGCCGTCCGGCCTGCGCCATAAAGGCCGACATGTGTCCGACCGAACCACCGACGACGATATCGACGCCCTTCATCGAGATCCCGCAGCGCGCCGCCGCGTCGCCCTCGATCACCAGCAGCCCGCCATGCCCGCTCGCCCCCGCCGACTGGCTGGCGTCCCCCGTCACCCGCACGACGCCTGACATGATGTTCTCGGCCACCCCCGTCCCGGCGTTCCCGCCGATCGTCACCGCCGCCCGCTGGTTCATTCCCGCGCAGTAATAGCCGACGTGCCCGTCGATCCGTACCGCAATCGACGCAGTCAGGCCGCAGGCGAGCGCATGGCCGCCGTCCGGATGGAGCACGGTGAACGCGCCCGTCTCCGCCGCCTGCAACGCCGCATTGACCGCCCGCCGGGCGAGCCGCGCGAGATCGAGCGCCGCATTCGAGCCCGCGCTCACGCCGCCCTGCGCCAAGAATGGACGCGAGCGGGTTCGGGCTCCCAGATCTCCGCGTGCCCGACGCCGGGCAGCCTTGCGATGGCGCGGAACTCGGACGCCATGGCCACCCAGTCGTCGGTCTCCGCGATCACCGCCGGCTTGCACGCGATCGGATCGCGCACCACGGCGAACCCGTCGCGCGTGCCGATGGCGAGGGTGTAGAACCCGTCGAAATCGCGCAGCGCGCCCGTGGCCGCCGCATCGATCCCGTCCCCCTCCCGCATCCGCCAGGCGAAGTACGCCGCCGCCACCTCGCTGTCGTTGTCGGTCTGGAACGTCTCGCCCCGCCGCCGCAGCCGCTCGCGCAGCCGGTTGTGGTTCGACAGCGAGCCGTTGTGCACCAGACAGGTGTCGGCCCCGGTCGAGAACGGATGCGAGCCCTCCGTGGTCACCGCGCTCTCGGTCGCCATCCGCGTATGGGCGACCGCGTGGCTCCCCTCCCGCCCGGCGAGGCGCAGCCGCAGCGCCACCGCGTCCGGATCGCCGACGCCCTTGCACAGCTCCATCGACCGGCCCACCCCCAGCACCGACACGTCCGGCGCATGCGCGATCAGCCAGGTCCGCGCCGTTGCGCCCGCGCCTTCGCCCGCGACACGCAGCACGGCGTGGTCGCACAGCACCTCGACGCCGACCGCCGTTCCGACCGCCGCGCCAAGCCCCCGCTCGAGCGCCGCCCAGTCGGTCGCCCCGGTCCGTGACAGCACGGAGATCTTGTCCGCCGCCTCGACCGCGCCATAGATCGCGAAACCCGCCGAATCCGGCCCGCGCGCCGCCATCTCGTGCACCATCAGCGCCGTGAGTCGCCCGAGATCGGGCGCGAGCCGCAG
>JBBRUZ010000003.1:0-43182 GCA_038247355.1 Rhodobacterales bacterium | reverse complement strand
TCAAACCGGCTCGTCGTGCTGACCTCGCCGTCGAACGATCGCGTGCTCATGCCGAGCGAGACGAGCGGCCCGCCCTGGCCCGAGTAGTCGGCGCGCACCGAGGCGAGCATGCTGTCGACGTCGAGATCGGCGCGCTCGAGCAGGGATTCGAGCGGGCCGAACGCGTCCGAAACCGCAGTCTGGACCTCGTCGAGCATCTCCTCATGGCGCCGGGTGGCGATCTTGTAGCGCAGTTTCACGGCTGCGAGTTCGGCGGCGAGGGTTTCGCGGCTCCCGGCGGCGTCGTCGCGGGCGATCACCGCGTCGGAAAGCGCCGCGGTGACGGCCTCCAGCGTGACGGCGAGGTCAGCAGGCGACGCGCCGGGCGCCGCAGCCGCTTCGGTCATTTGCGCGATCAGGCGGCCGTTGGCGTCCGCGACCGCGTCGCGCGCCGTCACGGCGTCATGGAGGCGCGAACGCGTCGCCGCGAGCGCCGCCTCGAGTTCGCGCTGTCCGGCGACGGCGTCGAGCAGACGCGTCTGCTGGCGCCCGATCGCGGCCATCGCGGATTGAAACCGGGTCTGGGCGGAGCGGACCTCGCCGGCGCGCGCATCACGCTCGGCGGTCAGCGCGTCCAGCCGGGCGGCAAAAGCGTCGTGGATCACGACCGTCGCGGCGACGCCGCCTTCGGCCGCGACGAGATCGACCGCCGCCCGCGTCGTGGCGAGCGCCAGCCACCCGCCCGCGACGATCAGCGTCGCTGCGATCAGGGCCTGCGCGCCGGAGGTCATTCGCAGCGTGCGGGTTCGGTCCGCCGTCTGGATGAAGATCCGCTTTTCCGGGAGTGCGACCGCAAAAGCACCCTTCAATCCGCGTCGAAGTCCCGCCATTCATCCGCCTGCACCGTTGTTTCACGCGTGCGGCGCGTCCAACGCCCCACGCAGGCGTTTTAGAAACGCGGGCCGGGGATGGCAACCGAAGCCCGGGCGGCGGCGGCGAAGTCGGCGGATACCTGCTCAGACGCGGCCGGTGCGGTCATAGCGCCTGCGTGGCCGCGAGAACCTCCTCGACATGGCCGGGCACCTTGACCTTGCGCCAGATGCGGGCGATGCGCCCCTCCGCGTCGATGAGGAACGTCGAGCGGTCGATGCCCATGTACTTCTTGCCATACATGGACTTTTCACCCCAGGCGCCGAAGCGCTCGGTGACGTCCGCGCCTTCGTCCGACAGCAGGATGACGCCCAGGCCATGCTTTTCGCGGAACTTGTCGTGAGACCTGACGCTGTCCTTGGAGACGCCGATTACGATGGCGTCTGCGGCGTCGAACGCGGGCAACAGCGCGGTGAATCCGACCGACTCGGTGGTGCAGCCCGACGTGTCGTCCTTGGGGTAGAAGTACAGGACCACCTTCCTGCCCCTGAAGTCGGTGAGGCTGACGTCGCCGCCGCCGTCGCGGGGCAGGGTCACGTCGGGGGCGGGCTGGCCGGGTTCGATCTCGGGCATGGAGGCTCCTGTGGGCGGGGGGTCGACGCGCAGACATGTCGCGCTCGCGCGGTTCAAGGGCGGACCGACGTGAATCCGGGTCGATTTTCGAGGGCCGCGTCCCTCATTATACTGCGGGTCGGGGAGAGCGCCATGCGTCTGGAGGATTTCGATTTCGATCTGCCGGAGGAACTGATCGCGCTGCGGCCGGCGCGACCGCGATCGGCGGCGCGGCTGCTGGTGGCGACGCCGCACGCGCTTCACGACACGGTTGCGGCGCGGCTGGGGGACTGGCTCGGACCTGGCGATCTGCTGGTGTTCAACGACACCCGCGTGATCCCGGCGCGGCTCGTCGGGCGGCGCGAGCGGCCCGGATCGCCGGGCGCGCGGATCGAGGCGACGCTGATCGCGGGCGACGGCGGGCCGGTCTGGCGGGCGCTGGCGCGGCCGGGCAAGCGGCTGGCGCCTGGCGACCGGATCGACTTCGGCGGGATGACGGCGGAGGTTCTCGAGCGCGACGGCGGCGAGGTCCGCCTGCGCTTCGACCTTGCGGGGGACGCGTTCGAGCGGGCGCTGGCGGGGGCGGGGGTCGTGCCGCTGCCCCCCTACATCGCGTCGCGGCGCGCGGCCGATGCGGCGGATGTCGCCGATTATCAGACGGTGTTCGCGGCGCGGCCCGGCGCGGTGGCGGCCCCGACGGCGGCGCTGCATTTCGATGCGCCGCTGCTCGCCGAACTCGCGGCGCGCGGCGTCGGGCGGGCCGACGTCACGCTTCACGTCGGCGCGGGCACGTTCCTGCCGGTCAAGGTCGCCGATCCGGCGCGGCACCGGATGCACGCGGAATGGGGCGAGATCGGCGAAGCGGCGGCGGCGGCGGTGCAAGCGACGATGCGCGCCGGCGGACGGGTCATCCCGGTGGGCACGACGGCGCTTCGGGTGCTGGAGACGGCGGCGACGGGCCCGGGCGAAATCGCGCCATGGCGCGGCGAGACCGACATCTTCATCCGGCCGGGCCATGCGTTCCGCGTCGCCGACGGGCTGATGACGAATTTCCACCTGCCGAAATCGACGCTGATGATGCTGGTCTCGGCCCTGATGGGCGTCGAGCGGATGCGCAGCGTCTACGCCCACGCCATCGCGGCGCGCTACCGGTTTTTTTCGTACGGCGACGGCTCGCTGCTGCTGCCCGCGCGCCGCGAAACGCGCTAGATACGTCTGGCCAGAGACGAGACGTGCGCGCCGGGCCGCCGGTAGTTTTGCGAGGAAGCGATGCTGTTCGTTCTGAAGAACTCCTGGGCGCTGCTGCTCGGAATGATGCTGTTGCTGCTCGGCAACGGCATGCAGGGGACGCTGCTCGGGGTACGCGGCGCGATCGAGGGCTACGGCGCCACGTCGATGTCGCTGGTGATGAGCGCCTATTTCACCGGGTTCCTGCTCGGGTCGTGGCGCGCGCCTGCGATGATCCGGCGGGTCGGGCACGTGCGGGTCTTCGCGGCGCTGGCCTCGACGATCTCGGCGGCGTTCATCCTCTATGCGGCGGCGCCCGACCCCTTCGTCTGGGCGGCGATCCGGCTCTGCGTCGGGTTCTGCTTTGCGGGCGTCTACGTGGTCGCCGAAAGCTGGCTCAACGAGGCCTCGACCAACGAGACGCGCGGCAAGGCGATGTCGCTCTACATGATCGTGCAGATGGTGGGCATCATCGCCGCGCAAGGCCTGCTGACGTTCGCCGACGCGTCGGGCTACGTGCTGTTCGTCGTCATGTCGGTGCTGGTGTCGGTGTCTTTCCTGCCGATCCTCCTGACGGTCAGCGCCGCGCCGGCGTTCCAGGCCACCAAGCGCCTGACGCTGCGCCAGCTGTTCGCGATCTCGCCGCTCGGCTGTGTCGGGACGTTCCTGCTCGGCGGGGTGTTCGCCGGCATATTCTCGATGGCCGCGGTCTACGGCACCGAAAAGGCGCTGACGGTGAACCAGATCGCGCTGTTCGTCGCCTCGATCTACTTCGGCGGGCTGGTGCTGCTGTTTCCCGTCGGATGGCTGTCGGACCGGATGGACCGGCGCGTGCTGATCATGGCGCTGACGACGTTCGGGGCGGCCTTCGCCATCGGCGGCGTCGCGTTCACCGGCAGCTACGCGGTGGTGATCGCCATTGGTTTCGTGCTCGGCGCGGTGGCCAATCCGCTCTATTCGCTGCTGATCGCCTACACCAACGATTTCCTCGAGCCGTCCGACATGGCGGCCGCGTCGGGCGGTTTGCTGTTCATCAACGGACTGGGCGCGATCTCCGGGCCGCTGCTGATCGGCTGGCTGATGACGACGTTCGGCGCGGACGCGTTCTTCGTGTTCGTCGGCGGGTTGCTGGCGTTGATCGCCGTCTACGCCGGCTTCCGGATGACGCGCCGCGCGTCGCCGACCGACCCCGCCCCCTACCGCGCGGTGTTGCCGCAGTCCTCGGCCGTGGCGCTCGACGCGGCGCGCGAGGTCGCGATCGGGCGGGCCGGGGCCGGCGCGGCGCCCTGAGAACGGCGGTTCCTTTTGCCGGCGGGCGCGAGTATCAAGAGAAAAACTGTCGGGGAAACACGTGATGACGGGCGAAGCGGAAGAGATCCTGTCGTTCTGGATCGACAAGGTCGGCCCGGACGGCTGGTACCTGGCGGACGCGGTGCTGGACGACCAGATCCGCGAGCGTTTCCTCGGCCTGTGGGAGCGGGCGCGCGCCCGCGGACTCGACGGCTGGTCGTGCCAGCCGCGCGGCAGCCTCGCGCTGGTGATCCTGCTCGATCAGTTTCCGCGCAACATGTTCCGCGGCGATCCGCGGTCCTTTTCGACCGACCGCGAGGCGCTGGCCGTCGCCAAGGCCGCGATCGGGCGCGGCTTCGACGGCCGGGTGGGGCTGGACGCGCGGCTGTTCTTCTACATGCCGCTGATGCATTCCGAGATCGTCACGGATCAGGAGCGGGCGGTCCGGCTGTATGCGCTCCATCTCGGGACGAGCGCCCAGTTCCTGCATGCGCGGGCCCATCGTGCTGTGATCCGCCGGTTCGGCCGGTTTCCGTCTCGCAACGGTGTCCTTGGACGCGAAAGCACGCCGGCGGAGGCGGATTGGCTCGCGTCGGGCGGCTACGAGGTCGCGCTGGCGGAGGTGGCTTGAGGCGACGCGCCGCTTTGCGCACGATGCGCAATCGCGTTAGGAACATTCGAGTGGATCGAGAGGAGAGAAGATATGGCCGCCAAGACCTATGACGTCGCGATCATCGGGGCCGGCCCCGGCGGATACGTGGCGGCGATACGTGCGGCGCAGCTGGGCCTCAGCGCAATCGTGATCGAGCGTGAGCATCTGGGCGGCATCTGCCTGAACTGGGGCTGCATCCCGACCAAGGCGATGCTGCGCACCTCCGAGGTCTATCACCTGATGCACCGCGCCAAGGAATTCGGGCTGAAGGCGGACGGAATCGGCTTCGATCTCGACGCGGTGGTCAAGCGCTCGCGCGGGATCGCGAAGCAGCTGAGTTCCGGCGTCGGGCATCTGCTGAAAAAGAACAAGGTGGCGGTGATCATGGGCGCGGCCCGACTGGCCGGCAAGGGAAAGATCGCGGTCACGACCGACAAGGGCGTCGAGGAGGTGTCGGCCGCGAACGTCATCCTGGCGAGCGGGGCGCGGGCGCGCGAGTTGCCGGGGCTGGAGGGCGACGGCAAGCGGGTTTGGACCTACAAGACCGCGTTGACGCCGCCGCACATGCCAAAGCGGCTGCTGGTGATCGGCTCGGGCGCGATCGGCATCGAGTTCGCGAGCTTTTACAACGCGCTCGGCGCGGATACGACGGTGGTCGAGGTGCTGGACCGCATCCTGCCGGTCGAGGACGCCGAGATCTCGGGCTTCGCCAGGAAGGCGTTCGAAAAGCAGGGGATGAAGATCCTCGAGAAGGCGACGGTCAAACAGCTCGACCGCGCCGAGGACAACGTGACCGCGCATATCGAGAAAGACGGCAAGATCGAGAAGATGGACTTCGATGCGGTGATTTCCGCCGTGGGAATCGTCGGCAATGTCGAGGATCTGGGACTGGAGGAGGCGGGCGTCACGGTCGAGCGCACCCATGTGGTGACCGACGAATATTGCCGCACCGGCGTCGAGGGCGTCTACGCGATCGGCGACGTGGCGGGCGCGCCGTGGCTCGCGCACAAGGCGAGCCATGAGGGCGTGATGGTCGCCGAGCTGATCGCCGGCAAGAACAGCGTGCATCCGGTCAAGGCGGAGGCCATCGCGGGCTGCACCTATTGCCAGCCGCAGGTGGCGAGCGTCGGCTATACCGAGGCGAAGGCGAGGGAGAAGGGTTACGAGATCAAGGTCGGGCATTTCCCGTTCATCGGCAATGGCAAGGCCATCGCGCTCGGCGAGCCGGAAGGCATGATCAAGACGGTTTTCGACGCCAAGACCGGCGAGTTGCTCGGCGCGCATATGGTGGGCGCCGAGGTGACCGAGCTGATCCAGGGCTACGTGGTGGCCCGGACGCTGGAAAGCACCGAAGCCGAGTTGATGGAGACGGTGTTCCCGCATCCGACGCTGTCGGAGATGATGCACGAGGCCGTGCTGGACGCTTACGGCCGGGCGATCCATTACTGAGCGGCGGCTGGTTCCGCGCGGCCGCAGTTGCGGCCAAAAGGAGCGCGCAGTGCGCGCGGGTCTTTTTTCTGGCGTGCGCGCGTTCGCGCCCGCTGACTGCTCTCCAGGTTAGCAAACCTATATGAAATCGAAGGCTTGCCCAGGGCCTGGGCCGGCATCCGGGGCGGGCGTCACAGATAGCCGACCAGGCGGCCGCAGACGAGGACCGTGATCCAGATGGTGAGGGAGAGCGCGCCGGCGAGGCGTCGCCGTGCCGGCGCGATGGCGGCGAGCCGGGAACCGCCGAGAAGCGCCGCATTGGCGAGCCCGAGGGCTATCAGCGCCATCTTTGCCTGGAAGAGCGGCATCGCCGCGTAGTCGCGGGCCTTGACGGCAAAGAGCAGCGCGCCGGCGAGCATTGCGAGCGCTGCCCCGACCGCGGCGACCGGGCGCAGCACGGCGAGGAAAATCTCCAGCGGGCGGTCGCGCCACAGGCCCATGAGCCGCAGGTCGAGCGGGGCGACCGCGCCGATCAGCAGCGCTACGCCGAGGATATGTGCGGCGTTGACGAGGGGGTAAGTCCAGCGGGAGGCGCGCAGGTGCGTAGCGATCGCGCTCGCCTCGATCCCGGCGAGGAGGTCCTGCAAGCGCGGATCAACCGCGGTCGGGATAGAGGTTGTAGCGCACGCCGCCGAGGACGACCTGCTCGGCTTTCATCCGCAATTCGGCCGGGTCCGACGAGCGGTGGCCTTCGAGCGTGATCTCGACGCCGGGTGCTAGCCGGTCATCGGGCAGGCCGGCGGCTTCGTGCCGCCACGGTTGCCCGAGTTCGGCGGTCCAGAGCGCAGCCTCGGCGTCCTCGACCTCGATCAGGCCGTGGGGGTTGCCGAGGCGGACGCCGCGGATCGTCCCGGCGAGCGTGAAGTCGTCGTTGCTGGTCCAGCGCCAGCCGTGATGCGCGGCTGCGGCCGTTGGCAGCGCGCCCAGTGCGGCGCCGGCGATGAAAAGGCGTCTGTCGATCATGGCGTCCTCCTGCCGTCGCAGGATAACCGGAGCGGCGCGGCGGCGAGGGTCACTTGGGCGTGATACGTCGGCGGGGGCGACGCCGTTCGCGGACAGCAGTTCGAAGCGCGTCGGCGCGTTGGAAATCGGGGAGACGTCGCGCTCAGACCATCGGCTGGACAGAAACTCGCCCAGACCCATCGTCGTGCCGTCGGCGAACAGACTGGCGAGGCCGAAAAGCAGAACGGCGAGCCCGCCGATGCTCGCGTCGCCTGACGCGCCGTGCATCCGGCGACGACCGGGACGGTCGTGGTGACGCCGTCTTTGCCGCCCTAGAGGTCTGGGACACGATCGGTCTCCGTTCTTGAGAACGGTTCCGACATAGCCCGGGCAAGCGCCGCCCGCCAGTGTCGCGGCATCAGCGGGTTTCGGGACGATGGAGGGCGGGCGGGGCGTCACTTCGCCGGTCGCTGACAATCTCGGCGACCTTGAGTGAGCCAAAATCAATGGCTTAGGCTCTGTCCACGCGTGGACGTCCGCTGCGTCACACTCCCGATCAGTCCTCGGGGGTGAGACGCAGCAGCGCGCCGTCGGCGGCGTCGGTGATCGCGAGGATGGCCCCGTCCTCGGCGATGGCGACGTCGCGGATGCGGCCCAGATCGGTCAGCAGCCGTTCCTCGCCGGTCACGGTGTCGCCGGCGAGTTCGAGCCGGACGAGCGCGCCAGGGTTCAGCGAGGCGATGATCAGGTCGCCCTGCCAGTCGGCGAACAGTTCGCCCTGGTAGAACGCCATCCCGCCGGGCGCGATGACCGGATCCCTGTAGTAGCGCGGTTGCTTGGTTCCGTCGGCCGCCGTTTCGGCGCGGCCCACCGGCGAGCCGTCGTAGTTCTTGCCGTAGCTGACCACCGGCCAGCCGTAGTTTCTGCCGGGCGCGATCAGGTCAAACTCGTCGCCGCCTTTCGGGCCGTGCTCGGCGATCCACAGCTCACCGCTCCGGGGGTTGATGTCGGCGCTCTGGATGTTGCGGAGACCATAGGACCAGACCGTGGGCTCGGCCGTGGTGATGCCGAGGAACGGATTGTCGCGCGGCGTCGCGCCGTCGAGCGTGACGCGCACGACCTTGCCGTAGGTTGCGCCGAGGTCCTGCGCCAGGACGTGGTTCGCTTCGGTGAAGCGCTCACCGGTCGTGACGTAGACATGGCCCACGCCGTCGAACGCGAGGCGCGCGCCGTAATGCATCGGCGCCGAGGCGGGCGGTTCCTGGACGAAGATGTCTGTCACCTGCGAGACTTGGGTCAGGTCGTCGGAAAGCACGCCGCAAGCGGCGGCGGTGGCCGAGCCCCCGCGGACAGGTTTGGAGTAGGTCCAGAAGATCACCTGGTCCTCGTCGAAGTTCGGGCCGACCGCCACGTCGAGAAGGCCGCCCTGCCTCTCGGCCAGAACTTCCGGCAGGCCCGCCACCGGTTCGGGCACCAGCGCCACGTTCGATACGCCGCGCAGCCGGCCCGGCCGCTCGGTGATCAGCTGATCGCCGTCGGGGGTGACGGCGACGGCCCGGGGGTGCTCCAGCCCGTTCGCCAGTGCCTCGACGGCGAGCGACACGCCGGAGTCTGACGCGGGCGCGCGGGTCTGCTCGGGGAAGGCGGGTGCGAACTCGGGCACGTTCGGACCGGGCTGTTTCACCGGCGCGGTTTGAGTGACGCCGGCGCAGCCCGGGATCAGGGCTGCGGCGCCGCCGAGAGCGGCGATCAGGACGGGGCCGGTCAGATGTCTCCCTTGCGGCGTTCGCGGATCAACGGGGCCGCGAGGGGCGCGTTCCGTCACACGGGCGTGAGGGCTGACGCGCGGACTGCGATACGGAAAACGCCGCCTTTCGGCGACGTTCCGGGTCGTTTGGGGTGGTGGATCACTCGGCGGCGTGCTGGGGCGTGTTCTCGGTGACCGGCAGCGCGTTGGCTGCGTCGTCGCGCGACCGCGCGACCGCGTCGCGCACGCCCCGGCCATAGTCGGGATGGACGAGGTCGAGCAGCGCGAACTGGCGCTCCAGGATGAAGTCCGGCACGCCGCCCATGGCCGCGGCGTAGTTCGAGAACAGCCGGGCCTTCTGCGCGTCGTCGAAGAGGTTGAACAGCGCGCGGGGCTGGCTGTAGTCGTCGTTGCCGATGCGGTGGTTGTAACGCTCCGCGTTGCCGGAGATGCGCAGCGGCGGCTCCATTACGCTGGGGTCTTCCTTGGGTCCGTCGAAGCTGTTCGGCTCGTAATAGGCGTCGGGGTTGCCGCTGTCGTTGCGGAAGAACCGCATCGCGCCGTCCTTGTTGTAGTGGTGCACCTCCACCTTCGGGGCGTTGACCGGCAGCGCCTCGTAGTGGGTGCCCAGGCGATGGCGGTGCGCGTCGGCGTAGGAGAAGATCCGCGCCTGCAACATCTTGTCGGGCGAGAAACCGATGCCCGGCACAATGTTGGACGGGCTGTAGGCGGCGTTCTCGATGTCGGTGAAGTAGTTCGCGGCGTTGCGGTTCAGTTCGAGGATGCCGACGTCATAGACCGGGTATTCGGCGTGCGGCCACACCTTGGTCAGATCAAACGGGTTGGACGTGGTCTTGTCGGCGTCCATTTCGGGCATGATCTGGACCTGCATCCGCCATTTCGGGAACTCGCCGCGGTCGATCGCGCCATAAAGCTCCTCCTGATAGCTCTCGCGGGTCTTGCCGATCAGGGTTTCGGCCTCGGCGTTGGTGTAGTGGACGTGGCCCTGCACGGTCTTGAAGTGAAACTTGACCCAGTAGCGCTCGCCGGCGTCGTTCCAGAACGCGTAGGTGTGCGAGCCGTAGCCGTTCATGTGCATCGGTGACTTCGGGATGCCGCGGTCGGACATCAGGATCGTGACCTGGTGCAGGCTCTCGGGGGACAACGACCAGAAGTCCCACATCGCGGTCGGCGAGCGCATGTTGGTCGCCGGGTGGCGTTTCTGGGTGCGGATGAAGTCGGGAAACTTCATCGGGTCGCGGACGAAGAACACCGGCGTGTTGTTGCCGACTAGGTCCCAGTTGCCTTCTTCGGTGTAGAACTTCAGCGAGAAGCCGCGCACGTCGCGTTCGGCGTCGGCCGCGCCCTGTTCGCCGGCGACGGTCGAGAAGCGGGCGACCATCTCGGTCGCTTTGCCGACCTGCGAGAAAATCCTGGCGCGGGTGTATTTCGAGATGTCGTGGGTGACGGTGAACGTGCCGAATGCGCCCCAGCCCTTGGCGTGGACGACGCGCTCGGGGATGCGCTCGCGGTTCTGGTGCGCGAGTTTTTCGAGGAGTTGATAGTCCTGGAGCAATACGGGGCCGCGTGGACCTGCGCTCAGCGAATTCTGGTTGTCGGCGATCGGCGCGCCGGCTGTCGTCGTCAGACGTGTCGCCATGGCTTACTTCCCCTTGGGTTTGCGGCTTGGTGTCACACTTACATATCAGAGCCGTGCGATAAGGGGAAATTGCTTTTCCTTTGCCGTGTGATAAGATAAAGTTATGGAAGTAACCTTTCGGCAGCTCAGATACCTGATCGCCTTGGCGGAAGAAGGCCATTTCGGACGCGCGGCGGCGGCGGTGAGCGTAAGCCAGCCGGCCCTGTCGGTTCAGATCAGGGAGCTGGAGACCAGTCTCGGCGTTCAGCTGGTCGAGCGGCGGTCACGGCAGGTCGTGGTCACCGCCGCGGGTCGCGACGTGCTCGCCAGGGCCCGGCGGATCATCGGCGAGCTGCGCGAATTGCAGCAGACCGCGCGCTGGGTCCGCGGCCTGGGCGGACGGCTCCGGCTCGGGGTGATCCCGACCGTGGCGCCCTATCTGCTCCCCGTGGCGCTGCCGCTGTTGCGGGGCCGCAACCTCGCGCTCGATCTCGGCGTGCGCGAGGCGCAGACGGCGGCGCTGGTCGAGGAGCTGTCGCGGGGCGATCTCGATGCGGCGGTCATTGCACTGCCGGTGGTCTCCGACGATCTGGTGGTCCAGCCGCTGTTCGAGGATCGGTTCCTGCTGGCGGGCTCGTCGCGGCAGGTTGACGGGCTGCGGGCGGCGCGGCTGCGGCCCGAGGAGATGGAGTCCGAGCGTCTGTTGTTGCTCGACGACGGGCATTGCCTCGCCGATCAGACGCTGGCGGCCTGCGCGCTGTCGCGGGCGGCGACGCGGGTGAACATGGGCGCCTCGTCGCTGTCGACGCTGTGCCGGCTGGTCGAGGAGGGGTTCGGGCTGACCTTCGTGCCGGAGCTGGCGCTGCGTGTCGAGACGGCGGCGGCGCCGCGGCTTTCGGTGATGCGCTTCGCCGAGCCGGAGCCGTTGCGGACGATCGCTCTGGTGCGGCGGCGGCTGTCGGTGGACGACGGCTGGTTCACCGAGCTGGCGGAGTTGCTGGCGCAGGCGGGGTGCGCGGAAATTGTGCATGCGGTGGCCGCGATTCCGCGGGGAGATCAGCCGGCGGCGCTGGTGACGAGCCAGGTGGTGTAGGCGACGAAGGACACGAGCAGGGCCGCGCCTTTGATGCGGTCGATCCGGCCGACGCCGCCCCGGAAGCCGAAGCAGACCACGACCAGCGCGATTGTCAGGGCCGTCATCACCGCGAGATCTCGGCTGAGCACTTCGGGCGGCACGGCGATGGGGCCGATCATTCCGGCGATGCCGACGACGGCCAGCGTGTTGAAGAGGTTGGAGCCCACGATGTTGCCGAGCGCGATGTCGTGTTCGTTGCGACGGATCGCGGCGATGGAGGAGGCGAGTTCGGGCAGCGAGGTGCCGACTGCGACGATGGTCAGGCCGATGATGAGATCGCTGACGCCGAGGCCTTCGGCGATTTCGACCGCCCCCCAGACCAGCGCGCGGGAGCTCGCGATGAGCAGGACGAGGCCGAGCGCTGTCCAGAGCGCCGCGGTGCGGGCGGGCATCGGCTCCGCCGAAGTCCCAGCCGCGACCTCGGTCGCGAGCGCGTCGGCGGCTTCGGTTCGCGACTGGCGGATCGACCAGACGACGAGGCCGGCGAAGACCGCGAGCAGGACGCCCGCGTCGAGGCGGGTGAGATGGAGGTCCCACAGCAATGCGATGGTGAGCAGGGTGACGGCGATCAGCACGGGCAGTTCGCGGCGGACCACGGCGGAATGCACGGTGATCGGGCTGATCAGGGCGGTGACGCCGAGGATCAGCCCGATGTTGACGATGTTCGAGCCGTAGGCGTTCCCGAGCGCGATGCCGGGGTTGCCCTGCCAGGAGGCGATCGCGGAGACGATCATCTCCGGCGCGGAAGTGCCGAAGCCGACGATCAGCATGCCGATCAGAAGGGGGGACATGCCGAAGCGCCGGGCGAGGGAGGCGGCGCCGAGCACGAAGCGGTCCGCGCTCCAGATCAGGACACTGAGGCCGCCGAGGACGGCGGCGATGGCGGTGAGCGACATGCGGGTCTCCGGGGCAGTGCGTCGCAGGCATATCTGCATCCCGCCGGCGCAGGGCAAGGGGGCGAATGGCGCTGACATTTCGCGCCGGGCGCGCTATTTCGGTCATCGAGCAGGACGAGGATCGCCATGAGCACGCGTGACATCACCGATCGAGCCGACCGGCATCCCGAGAAGGCGCACAAGCCCGACACGCCGAGCTTGCGCAAGCCCGCGTGGATCCGGGTGAAGGCGCCGACATCGGAGGGCTACAGGCGGACGCGCGACATCCTGCGCGAGAACCGGCTGGTGACGGTCTGCGAGGAGGCGGGCTGTCCGAACGTCGGCGAGTGCTGGTCGCAGGGCCACGCGACGATGATGATCATGGGCGAGATCTGCACGCGGGGCTGCACGTTCTGCAACGTGGCGACCGGGCGTCCGCAGGCGCTCGACGCGTTCGAGCCGGGGCGGGTGGCGGTGGCGGTGGAGAAGCTGGGGCTCAACCATGTGGTCATCACGTCGGTCGATCGCGACGATCTGGGCGACGGCGGGGCCGAGCATATCGCCCAGACGATCCGGGCGGTGCGGCGACGCAATCCCGAGACGACGATCGAGGTGCTGACGCCCGATTTCCTGAAATGTCCGGCCTCGGCGCTGGAAGCGGTGGTGGCGGCGCGACCCGACGTGTTCAACCACAACCTCGAGACCGTGCCGGGGCTCTATCCGGAGGTGCGCCCGGGGGCGAGATATTTCCAGTCGCTGCGGCTGCTGCAACGGGTGAAGGAGCTCGACGCCGCGATGTTCACCAAGTCGGGGATCATGGTGGGTCTCGGCGAGGACCGGCAGGCGGTCCTGCAGGTCATGGACGACATGCGGGCGGCGGACGTCGACTTCCTGACCATCGGGCAGTATCTGCAGCCGAGCCCGAAGCATCACGCGGTGGCGCGGTTCGTGACGCCGGAGGAATTCTCGGCGTACGAGAAGGCGGCGTTCGGCAAGGGGTTCGCCATGGTCTCGGCGACGCCGCTGACCCGGTCGAGCTATCACGCGGGGGCCGATTTCGCGCGGCTGCGCGCCGCCCGGCTGGCGAAGCTCGGGCGGGGGTGAGGTCGGTCGCCGGCGCGTAGCCGGGCCGCCCGGTCCACGCGGGTCAGCTTTGCTTGGGAACGATGTGAGGTTTTCCTCGCGTTCTGCTTGACGCAACGACTGGAGTGGTGGGCCGCTCTTTCGTTGCTGAGGTTCGGCGCCCCTTCATCGTGGGGCGTCGGGCTCAACAGAGAGAGCAGCGGTGAGAACTGGCCTGAAGTGAGGTCGAGGGGGCTGGACGCCTCGTCAGTTCGCCGGGAGAGTGGATATGCCGGCAGGAATCCCGACGAAAGCCCCGGCGGCGCGACCCGAGCTTGTCCCGTGCGCTGCGTCTCACGGACATGTTGAAAATTGCGCCGGGGTCTGTCAGACTTGACTGGCACAATATAAAGCGCGCCGAATTTATCTTTGTGACATTTATTCGGTCTGTTGGTCGGGGTGACTGGCTACAGGAGGCGTTCAATGGCGGACGAAGCGATGCCTGCAGGTGAGTGGGTGCGAAGCAGGATGGCGCGTCTGTCGTTCTGGTGCGCGCTGGCAATCGTGGTTTCACCACTGTTAATCTTCCAAAGCGTGTTCTCGGTATTCATCGACGACCTGACGCCGGCGGGGGCCGATCTTGCGCTCGCGCCGCCGCGGTTTCTGTGGCAAGCGCCCGAAGCCGCCTCCGCGCCGGCGGAAGCGGGGGCGACGTTGCGGCTGATGCTGGTCTCCGAGGATGCGGCGGCGACCGATCCGCTGACGATCAAGATCGGCGCGGCGGAGGCGCCCCCCGCCGCGGAGGCGCCGAAGGGTCGGGATGCGCTGTTGAGCGTGCAGCTTGGTGCGGCCTATCGCTTCGGGCTCGCGAGTGCGGGGTTGACGCTGGCGGCGATCGCGGCGCTGCTGGCCGCCGGGGTCGGGGTGCTGTTGGTGATGCCGGGGCGGGTCTTCTGGCTGGGGTTGGCGGTGGCGCTGGCGCTGCTCGGGGCGTACGTGGGGTACACCCAGCAATGGAGCAATCCGCTGCGGCAGGTGGTGGCGGATTGCCCCGATTTCGACCCGGCCAGCGCGATGACCTGTCCATTGAACCGCGCGGCCGCGTCGGCGGCGACGGGCAATGTTTTCAGCCAGACGACGCTGGAGAACGCACAGTTCCTGGTGAGCTGGAGCGCGGTCGTGGGGATGATCGCCTCGGGCGTCCTCGTCGCCTGTTTCGCGGCGCTGGCGTTTCCGATCGGCAACGGCGTCGAGGCGCCGCTGGAGTTGCGCCGGCGGCGCCAGGGTTTTTTTCTGATCCTCGGTTTGGCGGCGGTTCTGATGAGCTTTGCCGTGGCGACCACCCATGCGTTTTATGGCTGGTCGGCGACGCTCGTGCAGCCGCCGGCGGCGGAGCAGTTGCAGGCGATCGCCTCGATGGCGGCAAGTTACTGGGGCTTCGTGTTCACCGTGGTCCTGCTGGTGGCGGCAGGGTTGTCTGCAGCGGCGCTCGGCGATGAGATCAGGCGGGCGGCGGAGGCACGCCCGGAGCTCACGCCGCCGCAGACGCGCAAGGAATGGTTGACCCAGCAGGAGCTGGCCTTCGACCCCGCGCGGAGTCTCGCGGCGCTGATGCTATCTGTCGGGCCGTTGGTGACCTCACCGCTCCTTGATGCGTTGAAGTCGGTGATCCCGACCTAGCCGCCGCGGCGCAGGGCGGCGCGGATGTCGGCGGGGCGCAGCGCACCGAGGGCGATGACGGCGACGTCGTAGCTAATCACGCCTGTCGAGACGAGCAGCGCCAGCGCCGCGTAGCGGATCGTCGAGGCGACGAGCCAGGGGTCGAGCGCCCAGCGGGCTGCGGCCAGCGTCGCCCCCATCGCGGCGCAGGCGGCGAGGATGCGCGGGACCGCGCGGCGCAGGCGGGCGTCGGGTTTCGCCGCAGCGCCGAAGGCGCGAGCGCCGCGCCAGAGCTGGGCGAACATGACCCAGCCGGCGAGCGTGGTGCCAAGCGCCGCGGCGGGCCAGCCGATCACCGGGGCGAGACCGAGCGCGATGGCGGCGTTCACGATGAGGGCGTGGAGGGCGTAGCGAAACGGGGTTCGGGTGTCTTCGCGCGCGTAGTAGGCTGGCGAGATGACCTTTTGCAGGACGAACGCGGGCAAACCCGCGCCGTAGATCGCGACAGCGAGCGCGGTGGCGGCAGTGTCGGCGGCGGTGAAGGCGCCGCGCTGAAAGAGGACCGAGACGATGGGGCCGGGGATCAGCATCAGCGCGACCGAAGCGGGCAGCGTCAGGGCGAGGGTGAATTCGGCTGCGCGGTTGAGGGCGTCGCGGCCGCCGGGGGCGTCGCCGGCCGACAGTCGGCGCGAAAGATCCGGCAGGAGGACGACGCCGATCGCCGCGCCGACGACGCCGAGCGGGAGCTGGTAGAGCCGGTCGGCGTAGGAGAGCCAGGCGACGGCGCCGTCGAAGAACGAGCCGACCTGGCGGCCGACGATCAGGTTCACCTGGACGACGCCGCCGGCGAGGACCGCGGGCGCGGCGATCGCGGCGAGGCGGCGCAGCTCGGGGGTAAGGCGGGGGCGGCGCGGCCTGATCGCGAGACCGACCCGGGCGGCGCCCCACCAGACGAGCGCCAGTTGGGCGAGACCCGCAAAAGGGACCGACCAGATCTGCCAGAGGCCGATGTCGCCGTTGACGAGCCAGCCCGTGATCAGAAAGCCGATCATCACGAGGTTCATCAGGATCGGTGCGGAGGCCGCGAGCGCGAAACGCCCGGTGGCGTTGAGCACGCCGGACAGCAGCGCGGTCAGCGAGATGAACAGGATGTAGGGAAAGGCGATGCGGCCGTAGAGAACGGCGAGGTCGAACCGCGCGTCGCCGGCGAAGCCGCTGGCCATCGCGAAGACGAGCCACGGCATCGCGAGCTGGCCGAGCAGCGTGAAGGCGATCAGCACCGTGGCGAGACCGGCGAAGGCGTCGCGGGCGAAAGCTTCGTGGTCGTCGCCTGCCGCGAGCTTTTTGGCGAACATCGGCACGAAGGCGAGGTTGAAGGCGCCCTCGGCGAAGAAACGCCGGAACATGTTGGGCAGGCTGAAGGCGATCAGAAACGCCTGGGCGACCGGGCCGGCGCCGAGGAACGCCGCCATCAGCACATCGCGCGCGAGGCCCAGCACGCGGCTGAGCATCGTCCACGAGCCCACCGTGAGCAGCGCGGGCAGCAGCCGGATCGGTCGATTCAAGGCGCCGGGTCCGCGGGCTCGGGCAGGGGGACGATGGCTGAGCGCAGCCGGGCGTCGAGCGCGCGGCGCTTGGGTTCGGCGTGAAGCTTTAGCCCGAAGAGATCCTTGACGTAAAACACGTCGACCGCCTGCTTGCCGTAGGTGGCGATGATTGCCGAGGCGATCGAGACGTTGTTCGCGGTGAGGGTTCGGGCGACATCGTAGAGCAGGCCCGGACGGTCGCGGGTCTCGACCTCGATGATCGTGTAGATCTCCGAGCCGGTGTTGTCGAACGTGATGCGGGTGGGCACTAGAAAGTCGCGCTCGCGCCGCTTGATGCGATCCTTGTCGCGCAGCGCCTGGCCGGCGGCGATTTCGCCGCGGAGCGTGCGCCCGACCGAGGTGCGCAGCCGCGAAAGGCGCGAGCGCTCGTAGGGCCTGCCGTCCCGGTCCTGAAGCCAGAACGCCGCGGTGGCGATGCCGTCCGACGAGGTGTAGGTGCGCGCATCGACGACGTTGGCCCCGGCGAGCGCGATCGCGCCGGCGAGACGGGCGAAGATGTCGGGAGGGTCGGACAGCGCGAAGCACACCTGCGTCGCGTCGCGGGCCGGTTCGAGCTCGACGTGGATCGCCGGCTCCTCGCCGGCCTCGAGCTGCCGGACGAGGTCGGCGAAGATCGCATGGGTCCGGGTGTCAAAGCCGAGCCAGTAGGGCGGATAATGGCGGGCGGTCTCCCTGGCGACCGCCTCCGGCGTCCAGTCCGCCAACGCGCCGGCGAGGTCGTCCTTGGCGGTCGCCTCGCGTTCGGGACGGCTTTGCGCCTGGCTGCCTCCGGTCAGGAACTCGAGCGTCTCGGTGTAGAGCGCGCGCAAAAGCATTGCTTTCCAGTTGTTCCAGACGTTCGGGCCGACGCCGCGGATGTCGCAGACGGTGAGCACGGTCAGCAGCTTCAGGCGGGTCGGACTTTTGACCGCGGCCGCGAAGTCGCGCACGGTGCGCGGGTCCGCGAGGTCGCGTTTCTGCGCGACGTCGGACATCAGCAGGTGGTTCTGCACGAGCCATTCCACCAGTTCGACTTCGTCGGGCGCGAGGCCGAGGCGGGGGCAGAGCCTGCTGGCGATCGCGGCGCCGATCTGGGAGTGGTCGCGACCCGAGCCCTTGCCGAGATCATGGATCAGCAGCGCGACATAGAGGACGCGCCGGTTCACGCCCTTCTCGACGATGTGGGAGGCGACGGGCAACTGGTCGCGCAGTTCGCCGCGCTCGATCTGGCTGAGGGTCTAGATCGTCTGGATCGTGTGCTCGTCGACCGTGTAGTGATGGTACATGTTGAACTGCATCATCGCGACGATCCGCCCGAAGTCGGGCAGGAACGCGCCGAGCACGCCGACCTCGTCCATCAGGCGCAGCGCGCGTTCGGGATTGTTGTGGCTGAGCAGCGTTTCGAGGAAGATGTGGTTCGCCTCGGGGTTGGCGCGCAGGTCGTCGTCGATGCGGTAGAGGTTCGCGGCGACGAGGCGCAGCGCGTCGGGGTGGATCTTCGTGTCGGTCGACAACCCTTCCTCGAAAAGCCGCAGGATATTGACCGGATCGGCGAGAAAACTCGCGGGATCGGCGATGTCGAGGCGGCCGTGCTTGATCTGGTAGCCGGCGGCCGCCGCATCCTTGTGGCTGGCGAAGACGTTGCGGATGGCCTGGCCGAAGCTCGGGCGCGGCTTGACGTGGCGGGCCTCCAGCCCGGCGAGAAAGATCCGGGTCAGATCGCCGACGTTCTTGGCGTGGGTGAAATAGCGTTGCATGAACCGCTCGACCGAGCGCTGGCCCTCGGTCGCGCGAAAGCCGAGCGTCGCCGCGATCTCGACCTGGGTGTCGAAGGTCAGCTGTTCGGTGGCGCGCGCGGTCAGCAGGTGCAGGTGGACGCGAGTCATCCACAGGAACGCCTCGGCCTCGGCGAAGATCGCGTACTCGTCCGGGGTGAACACGCCGAGCGCGACGAGGTCGGCGGGGTTGCGGGCGTGGTTGAGGTATTTCGCGATCCAGAACAGCGTCTGCAGATCGCGCAGGCCGCCTTTGCCTTCCTTGACATTGGGCTCCAGCAGGTAGCGCGAGGCGCCCTGACGCGAATGACGTTCGGCGCGCTCGCGGAGCTTCATCTCGACATACTCCGGGCCGGAACTGACGAAGAGTTCGGTCCAGAGCCGCGCGTCGAGCGAATAGGCCAGCCCCCGGTCGCCCCAAAGATAGCGGTTCTCCAGCAGCGACGTGCGGATGGTGACGTCGCCGCGCGCGAGGCGCAGGCAGTCGTCGACCGTGCGCACGGCGTGGCCGACCTTCAGGCGAAGGTCCCACAGGCAGTAGAGCACGCTCTCGATCAGGCTCTCGCCCCAGGCGGTCTGTTTGTACGGCGTGAGAAACAGCAGATCGACGTCCGAAAACGGCGCCATCTCGGACCGGCCGTAGCCGCCGACCGCGAGCGCCGAGACCCGCTCGGTGGAGGTGGGATTGGCGAGCGGGTGGAGGCGGGTGAACGCGAGATCGAGCGTAAGCGTGACGATCTGGTCGGTGAGCCAGGCGTAGTCGTGGATAGCGCGGTGGGCGAGATTAGGCGATGCGGCGACGGTTGCGGCGATCTGCGCGCGTCCCGACGCGTTGGCCTGGCGCAAGACCTCGACGGCGCTTTGGCGCAGGGCCATGCGGTCCGGCGCGCCCGACGCCGCGGCGTCGATCGCGGCGCAGGTGGCCGCGACATCGAGCACGTCGTCCGGCGAGGCGTTCAGTCCACGCCAGGCTGCCGGTCCGGCGGCGAGCGTGGAGGCGGGTTCGTCCGGGGCGCCGTCGCGGTCAGTTGCCAAAGGTGGCAAAGCTGCTCGCCGCGCGCGAAATGACCACCGCGGCCCCGGTGCGCACCTCGATGATCGCGAGGTTGCGCTGGCTGATGCCGTTCGGCGCAAAGCGGAAGGCGCCGTTCGCCCCGGCGAACCCCTGGCCTTGCGTGATCCGCGCGGAAGAGAACGGCGGGCCGCCGGCGCTGCGGGCCTCGGCGATCATCGCGCCGACCGCGCCGATTCCGTCATAGGCGAGCACGGCGAGCTCGTGCGGCTGTTCGCCGTAGGCGTTCGTGTAGCGGCCGATGAACGCAGCGAGCAGCGACGGGTCCGGCGCCGCAAACACCGCGCCCTGCAGGCTTGCGCGACCGAGGGTGGCGGCGTCCTGTCCCCAGGGTTGCAACCCGAGCAGGAGTGCGCGGTCCACGGTCAGTCCGTTGGCGCGCAGACCGTCGGCGACGAGACCGGCGGTGGAGCGTTCGGTCAGAAACACCGCGTCGGCGCCGGCGTTCTGGAGCGAAACCGACATCACGGCGACCGTGTCGGTGACGCCCTGCTGCGAATAGGGATAGGCCTGGGTCGAGACGATGCGCCCGCCGGCGGCGTTCACCGCCTCGACCACCGAGTCGCGGATGACCTCGTCGGCCTCGCCCTGGACGTAGAGAACGCCGAAGTTGTTGAGGCCGCGGCTCCGGGCGTGGCCGACCAGCGCGCTGGCCGAGGAGCCAGGCGTGACGCCGAGCAGGAAGACCGTCGGGCTGGCTACGACCGGGTTGTTGCTGAACGTGAGCACCTTGGTCCCGACCGATTGGGCGATCGGTTCGGTCCCGGCGGTCTCGGTGCTCAGCAGCGGTCCGACGATGATCGCAGCGCCGGCGTCGACCGCGAGTCGTGCGGCGGCCTGACCGCCCTCGAAACTGCCGCGCGTCTCGTATATCTGCAGGTCGATCTCGGCGTTGCGCACGTCGGCCTGGGCGAGCCGCGCAGCGTTCACAAGGTCACGGCCGATGCGTTGCAGGCTTGGGTCGCTGGCCCCGAGCGGCACGAGCAGCGCCACGCGCACCGGAGCGTTGACGTCGACGAGCGCGCCGTCGCCTGTCGATACTCCGGGAGCCGATAGCTGGGAGCAGGCCGAAGAAAGGGCCACTGCGGCTATCAGAGCGAGGCGGCGCGCTGCGGCGGCGATTGAGAAACGTGTTGACAGCATCATCGCGCGCACAGACCTTCTCGTTCCTATCCCATTGATCCCGGAAACTACGGTCTGGGGCCGGCAAAGTAAACTTGCAATGGACAACGACGGAACCGATACGCAGCGGCCGGGGGCAGCGCCGCTGGCGCCGGGCCTTTATCTCGTGGCGACGCCGATCGGCGCCGCGCGCGACATCACGCTGCGCGCGCTCGACATCCTCGGCGCCGCCGACCTGCTGGCGGCGGAGGACACCCGCCAGACGCGCAAGCTGCTCGAGATCCATGGGGTGCGGCGGGATCCGCGGTCGATCCTGCCCTATCACGATCACAACGGCGCGGCGCAGCGCCCGCGGCTTTTGGCGGCGCTGGCGGAGGGGAAGTCGGTGGCGCTGGTGTCGGACGCCGGCACGCCGCTGATCGCCGACCCGGGGTACCGGATCGTGCTCGAGGCGGTCGCCGCGGGGTTCGCGGTGGTCGCGGCGCCGGGCGCCTCCGCCGTGCTCGCCGCGCTGACGGTGGCGGGGCTGCCGACGGACCGGTTCCTGTTCGCGGGATTCCTGCCGCCAAAGGACACGGGCAGGCGGCGCGTGCTCGCCGAACTTGTGGCGGTCCCCGCGACGCTGGTCTTTTACGAATCGCCGCGGCGGCTCGAGCCCTGCCTTGCCGCGATGGCGGCCGTGCTGGGGGACGGTCGGCCGGCGGCGGTCTGCAGGGAACTAACCAAGCGCTTCGAGGAAGTGCGCCGCGGCACTCTGGCGGACCTGGCGGCGCTATACGCGCGGACGGAGGCCCCGAAGGGCGAGGTGGTGATCGTGGTGGGCGCGCCCCTCGCGCAAGAGGTGGCCCCGGACGCGCTGGATGCGGCGCTGCTGACGGCGCTCGACGGGCGCTCGGTGAAGGATGCCGCGGTTGCGGTCGCCGAAGCGCTCGGCCTGTCGAGAAAGGTGACTTACGCACGGGCGCTTGCAATGGCGAGGGAAAAATGAGAACGTAAAGGGATTGAAGCGGAAACATCCCGGGGCGGCATGAGGACGGAGTGATGGCGGGCATGGACATGGCGAGCCGGCAACGATCCGAACGGAGCTTTGCCGGACGGTCAGCCCAGCTTTCCGGGCTTGCGGCGGAGGAAATCGCGCTGCGGCTCTATCGGGACGCCCGGCTCGTGGAGGCGCGGTGGCGCTGTCCGGAGGGCGAAATCGACCTGATCCTCGTTTCGCCCGGGCAGGTGGTTTTCGTCGAGGTGAAGGCGCGCCGGAACCGCGACCTTGCCGCCTGGTCCCTCACGCGACGCCAGCGGGCGCGAATCGGCGCCGCTGCGGCGTGTTACCTGTCGAAGGCCGAAGATGCGGCGGTGAACGTCCGGTTCGATGTCGTTCTGGTGGACGGCCTTGGCTGCGCCGAGCGCATCGAGAACGCGTTCGACTACGAGGTCGCGTGAGCGGATGGGCGTCGGAGGCGGGGGTTCGTCCCGGATCGCGGCGCAGGGTAAGGTGGACTGGGACAAAGGTGACGCGCCGATCGGAACCGGCGATCTGATCCGCCGTTCCGGATCGCCTGGCGCTTGCGTGTCCGGCGCGGCTCGGCCATGACTGCGCGATCAGCCCCACGGAGAACGCCTTGGCCCTGAAAGTCGCCGTTCAGATGGACCCCATCGGCTTGATCAACATCGACGGGGACAGCAGCTTTCGTCTCATGGAGGAGGCGCAGGCGCGCGGACATGGGCTGTTTTACTACACGCCCGACCGGCTCGCGTTCGTCGAGGGACGGGTGACGGCGCGCGGCTGGCCTGTCGAGGTGCGGCGCGTGTCGGGCGACCACTTTGCCTTGGGCGCGGAGACGGAAGTCGATCTGGCCGATTTCGATGTGGTCTGGTTGCGCCAGGATCCGCCCTTCGACATGGGGTACATCACCACCACGCACATCCTCGACATGATCGGCCCCGGTACGCTGGTGGTCAACGATCCGTTCTGGGTGCGGAATTATCCCGAGAAGTTGCTGGTTCTTCGCTTCCCGGGCCTGACGCCGCCGACGACGGTGGCGCGGGATCTCGCGACGCTTCGGGCGTTCAAGGAGCGGCACGGGGACATCATCCTGAAGCCGCTCTACGGCAACGGCGGCGCGGGGGTGTTCCGGCTCGACGCCAACGACCGCAACTTTGTCGCGCTGTGGGAGGTGTTCACCGGGATCAACCGCGAGCCGCTGATTGCGCAGAAGTTCCTCCCCGACGTGGCGAAGGGCGACAAGCGGATCATCCTCGTGGACGGCGAGGCGGTGGGCGCGATCAACCGGATGCCGCGGGAGGGCGAGACCCGCTCGAACATGCATGCGGGCGGCACCCCGATGGCGTCGAGCCTGACCGATCGGGACCACGAGATCTGCGCCGCCATCGGGCCGCTGCTTCGCGAGAAGGGACAGATCTTCGTCGGGATCGACGTGATCGGCGGATCGCTCACCGAGATCAACGTCACCTCGCCGACGGGGTTGCGCGAGATGGAGCGCTTTGACGGGATCAACGTGACCGCGAAGATTTGGGAGGCGATCGAGCGGCGGCGCGCGCCATGAGCTGGCAGCTGACGATGCTGAACCTTGTCTTGCGGTTCCGTGAGAAACCTTATCTGGCGAAGGCGACGGATTTCGTCGCGGCGCGGGCGCGGATGGAGCGCGTGTCGGCGATTTTTCCGATGCCTCCGGGCGCGGTCCTGCGCGATGCGGCGCTCGGTGACGTTGCGACGTCGCGCATGGACGGGCCTGCGGGCGGGCCGGTGCTGTTCTGGCTGCACGGCGGCGCCTATTGCATCGGCTCGCCGCGCACGCATGGGGCGATGGTGGCGGCGTTGGCGCGCCGGATCGGGGCGTCGGCGGTCCTGCCGGACTATCGCCTCGCCCCCGAGCATCCGTTTCCGGCGGGGCTCGACGATGCGCTGGCCGCCTGGCGCGCGCTGGCGGCCGAGGGCATGCCGGCGTCGCGGATCGTGCTCGGCGGCGACAGCGCCGGTGGGGGGCTTGCCCTCGCGCTGCTGGCGCTGGTGCTGGCGGCGGGCGAAGAGGCGCCGCGCGCAGTCATCGTCTTCAGTCCCTGGGTCGATCTGACGGGCTCGGGCGCGAGTCTGCGGTCGCTGGCCTGGCGGGACGCGCTGGTGCCGGTCAAGCGGTTCGCTGAGATCAGCGAACTCTACCTCGGCGGAGCGGATCCGCGCGATCCGCGCGCCTCGCCGGTTTTCGGGCGGTTCGTCGGCGGGCCGCCGACGCTGATCCAGTCGAGCCGAGCGGAAGTGTTGCGCGACGACGCGCGGATGATGGCTGCGCGGCTGCGCGCGGACGGCGTCGCCGTGGCCCATGATGAACGGGACGCCGTGCCGCACGTCTGGCAAATCTACCAGGGGCGTGTACCCGAGGCCGACGCCGCGCTGGACCGCGCCGCCGATTTCGTCCGGACGGCGCCGGCCGCCGCCGACTGATCGGGCGAAGAGACCAAGGTGCGCGGTTGAGCGTTCTTGGCGGGTTTTGCTGTCAGGCCAACGCAATTTTGGTCGCTCACGCCATGAGCCGCTGGACCCGCTGCTGTTTTCGCGGCGCTGCGCGTCTGGTCCTCGGGATGGAAATTGCCCATATTCAGCTGCAGCGAAGCAAACGAAGGAGCAGGACGATGATGGGAAGATTGCGCGCTGGAGCGGCGGTCGTGGTCCTGACTGGGCTTGCGGCGACGACTCCTGGGGTGGCGAACGCGGCCTCCGCCGTGGAGATCGACGCGCGCGCCGATCTGGCGCTCGACGGCCTGCTGGCGACCTCGGTGGCCGCCCAGGCTGTCGCGGAGCGCGCGGTCGCCGTCCTGGTCTTTCCGCAGATCGTAAAGGCTGGTTTCGGCGTCGGCGGACAATTCGGCGAGGGCGCGTTGCGGCGCGACGGCGTCACGGTCGCGTACTACAACATCGCTTCGGCGTCCTTCGGCTTTCAGATTGGCGCGCAGGCGTACGCACAGGTTCTGTTCTTCATGACCGAGGACGCGGTTGCACTCCTCGATCGCGCGCAAGGATTTCAACTCGGCGCGGACGCCAATGTTGCGGTGATAGATCGGGGCTTCGGCGTGGACGTCACGTCGACGACGGTTTTCGACCCGGTCGTCGCCTTCGTCACCGATCAGCAGGGACTCATGGCCGGAGCGACCATCGAAGGCTCGAAGATCACCCGGATCGAGCCACGCTGAGGCCCGCCGGCGCCGGTCCGACCCGAAGCGATGCCGGTGCGGCCGGCACCGACGTCAGGCGCCGAGGATCGCGCCGGTGATGAGACCGGTTGCCTCCTCGGGCGAACTGTCGGCGATGGGCTTGTCGGCGACCTTTCGGCCCCGGCGCAGCACGACGAGACGGTCGGCGACGGTGAACACGTCCGGCATGCGGTGGCTGATTAGGATCACCGTAACGCCCTGATCCTTGAGGCGGCGGATGAGGTCGAGCACCTCCGCGACCTGGCGCACCGAGATCGCGGCGGTGGGTTCGTCCATCAGCACGATCCGCGCGTCCGCGAGGCGGGTGCGGGCGATGGCGACCGCCTGGCGCTGGCCGCCCGACATCATCCGGACCACGTTGCTGGGCCGGGTCTCGGACTTCAGCTCGGCGAACAATCGCGCGGCGCGGTCGGCCATCGCCCGATAGTCGAGGATACGGATGGGGCCGATGCGGCGCATGATCTCGCGCCCGAGAAAGACGTTGTCGGCGGCTGTGAGGTTGTCGCAGAGCGCGAGGTCCTGGTAGACGACCTCGATGCCGCGGGTCCGCGCGTCGAGGCTGTCGTGGAAGCGGATAGGGTCGCCGTTCAGGACGATCTGGCCATCGGAAGGCTGGAAATTCCCGGCGATCAGCCGGACCATCGTCGACTTGCCGGCGCCGTTGTCGCCCATCAGGCCGACGGTTTCGCCGGGAATCAGCGCCAGATCGACATTGTCGAGCGCGTGAATGGCCCCGAAACGTTTGGAGACGTTGCGAAACTCGAGGATGGGCGCGGTCATTGCGCGGCCCTGCGCCCGGCGGCGAACTGGTCGAGGGCCACGGCGGCGACGAGGATGACGCCGATCACCACCTGCTGGATGAAGGACGAAACGTTCAGGAGCACGAGGCCGTTGGTCAGCACGCCGATCAGCAGCGCGCCCACGACCGTGCCGAAGATCGTGCCGATACCGCCGAACAGGCTGGTGCCGCCGATGACCACGGCGGCGATGACGGTGAGCTCCAACCCCGAACCTGCGACCGCCTCGGCCGAATTGAGCCGGGCGGCGAGCAGGAACGCGGCAAGGCCGCAGAAAAAGCCGCTGATCACGTAGACGCCGGTGGTGATGCGCAGCGTCGGCACGCCGTTGAGCGCCGCGGCGCGGGCGTTTCCGCCGACGGCGTATACATGCTTGCCAAAACGGGTGTGGCGCAGGATCAGATGGGCGGTTATCGCGGCGGCAAAGAAGATGATCACCGGGACGGGCACTATTCCGATCCGGCCCTGGCCCCACCAGGTGAAGTCGGTCTCGAACCCCGAAATCGGGCCGCCGCCGGAAAACAGCAGCGCGAGGCCGCGAAACGCGGTGAGGCCGCCCAGGGTGACGACGAAGGGCGGGACCTTCAGGCGCGTGACGGCGAGGCCCTGGACGAGACCGCCCGCCATGCCCACGGCGATCGCGGCGGCGGCGGCGAGCCAGACCGGATTGGCGGCAGAGGTGGCGGCTTCAAGCGCAAACCGGTCCGCCATTCCGCCCTTCGCGACATAGGCGCAGACGAGCCCCGCAAGCGCCAGCAGCGAGCCGACCGAAAGGTCGATCCCCGCGGTCAGGATCACGAAGGTCATGCCGATCGCGACGAGACCCGAGATCGAGACCTGGCGCAGCACGTTCAGGAGGTTGAGCGGGTGAAGAAAGCGCGGCTCCAGCAGGGCGAAGACCGCGACGAGGGCGAAGAGGAACAACGGCGCCGCGTAATGCGCGAGGATCTGGACAACGTCGACGCGGGTGTCCTGCGCGGATGGGATGGGGGCAGGCTCGGGCATTCGGCTGGGTTTTCCGCGCGTCGGAGACGAAAACGGGCCGGGGGATCGTCCCGGCCCGCGCGAGATCGGCGCCGTGTGGACTACTGCAGTTCGCCCAGGCGCTCGGCCCGGTCGAGATTGTCCTTCGTGATCGCGATCGGCTCGAGCAGCGTCAACTTCGCCGGAGTCGTGCCGTCGCGCAGGTGGCCGACGAGCGCCTGGAGCGCCTGCGCGCTCTGGCCGCCGGGGAATTGCTCGACCGTCGCCGTAAGTCCGCCGTCGCGCACCGAGGCCAGCGCTTCGGGCAGCGCGTCGAACCCGAGGATGGCGATGTCGAGCCCCTGTTCCTGGACGACCTGGATCGCACCCAGCGCCATGTCGTCGTTCGCCGCGACGATCACGTCGGGCGGGCTGTCGAGCCCGGCGAGGATCGCTTCCGTCACTGTCACCGCCTGATCGCGGGAAAAGTTGGCGGTCTGCTCGGCGACGAATTCGTACTTGTCCGACAGCGGATCGAGGATGTCGTGCACGCCCTTGTTACGGTCGATGGCGGGGCTGGCGCCGGGCTGGCCCTGCAGGTTCACGATGCGCGCCCCTTCGGGAAACAGTTCGACAATCAGGTTAGCCTGGGCTTGGCCGCCGATGACGTTGTCGGCGCCGACATGGGCGAGGATGCCCTCGACGCCATCGACGCGGCGATCGATGGTGACGACCGGAACGCCGGCCTCGACCGCCTGTTGCAGCGCGGGGGCCATCGCGACCGCGTCGGTCGGGCTGATGATAATGCCGCTGACGCCCTGGATGATCGCGGCCTCGACGTCGGCGGTCTGCTTCGTCGTCTGGTTCTGGCCGTCGGTCTCGACCAGCTCGATGCCGCCGATCTTCTCGGCCTCCGCCGCGATGGCGCGCTGCATGTGGACGAAGAACGGGAATTCCAGCGCGGGCATCGACGAGGCGATCGTCAGATCCTGCGCGCTTGCGGCGCCCGACAGCGACGCTGCGACCAGAAACGACGCGGTAGCCCGCGAGACGAGTGATTTCATTGTAACCCCCCTTGGGCCGGGTGCTGAAAGACAGACGAATCCCCGACCATGTTTGTTGTTGTGCGCCCAAGACCTAACCGCAACGTCGCGTGCATCCGCAAGTGATTTCGCAATTTTCGCTGCGAAAGGCGCTGCGAAAGGCGGTGCGAAAGGCGGTGCGGCGGCGCTGCGGGGGCTCCCTCAGAGTCCGAGCCGGTAGCCCACGGCTTCGGCCACATGGCGACGCTCGATCGTATCCGACGGTTCCAGATCGGCGATCGTGCGCGCGACGCGGATCACGCGGTGATACCCGCGGGCGCTGAGGTGGAACTTGCGCGCGACGTCCTCCAGAAGGGTCAGCGCGGGGCCGGCGAGTTCGGCGACGGACGCGAGCAGATCGCCCTCGGCGTCGGCGTTGAGGGCGACCCCGGCGCTATCGGCGTAGCGGGCGCGCTGCGTCGCGCGGGCGCGGGCGACGCGGGCGGCGATCTCGGCGCTGCCCTCCACGGCGGGCGGCAGCGACAGGTCTTCGACCGACACCGACGGCACCTCGACGCGCAGGTCGAAACGGTCCATCAGCGGGCCGGAGATCCGGCTCATGTAATCGGCGCCGCAGTCGGGCGAGCGGGCGCAGGCGCGGCTCGGATCGGCGAGATAACCGCAGCGACAGGGGTTCGCGGCGGCGACCAGCATGAACCGGCACGGGTACCGTACATGGGCGTTGGCGCGGGCCACGACGATATCGCCGGTCTCGATGGGTTGGCGCAGCGTTTCGAGCACCGCGCGGGGGAATTCGGGAAGTTCGTCGAGAAACAGCACGCCGTGATGCGCGAGGCTGATCTCGCCCGGCTTCGCGCCGCGCCCGCCGCCGACGATGGCCGCCATCGACGCGGTGTGGTGCGGCGTTCGGAACGGCCGGGTGCGGGAAATGCCGCCTTCGTCGAGCAGGCCCGCCAGCGAGTGGATCATCGAGGTCTCCAGCGCCTCTGCTGGCTCGAGCGGCGGCAGGATGCCGGGCATCCGCGCGGCGAGCATCGACTTGCCGGAGCCGGGCGGGCCGACCATCAGCATGTGGTGGCGGCCGGCGGCGGCGATCTCGAGCGCGCGCTTGGCCTTCTCCTGACCTTTCACGTCGCGCAGGTCGCGGGCGCCGGAGACTGCGGCCACCGTGCCGGGTTGCGCGGGGGCGAGGACGGCGCGACCGGTGAAGTGGTTGACAAGCGCCAGCAGCGTCGTCGGGGCGATGACTTGGACGGCGCCGACCCAGGCGGCCTCGGCGCCGCAGGCCGCCGGGCAGATCAGCCCGCAATCGGCTTCAGCCGCCGCCACCGCCGCGGGTAAGGCCCCGATGACTGCGATGAGCGCGCCGTCGAGCGACAACTCGCCCAAGGCGACATTGCTCGAGACCGCATCGTGCGGGACGACCTCCATTGCGGCGAGGACGGCGAGGGCTATGGGTAGATCGAAATGCGACCCCTCCTTGGGCAGATCGGCCGGGGAGAGATTGACGGTGATCCGCTTTGCCGGAAGGGCGAGGCCCATCGACGTCATCGCGGCGCGCACGCGCTCCTTGGCTTCGGAGACCGCCTTGTCCGGCAGTCCGACGAGATGGAACGCCGGTAGTCCGGCGGCGATCGCGCACTGGACTTCGACAAGGCGCGCCTCGACGCCCTGGAACGCCACCGTGTAGGCTCGCGCAACCATGCATCCCCCGCTCAACCGTTCGGCGAGGCATTGCCCGGAATGCTTTCGGACCGGTTAACCTTGGCGGCGCGCGGCGACTCGCTGGCGATACGGTAACGATTTCGTGTCGCCTTGACGGCACGACCGGGCGTTCGCCAGTCGGATCTCGCCGATGAAAGACTAGGGTTCTGCGCGGCTTGGCCGCTGTGGCGGGCCTGTCCGCCCAGCGACGTCCGGGTTACGACCCGATTATCCCTTGGAAACAAATCATTTCCTCAGAGTTATCCGGTGATCCAACGCGACGGGGCGCGCGTAGGCCATTCAGAAGGGTGTCACAGGTCGGAACAACCGGCCGGGCCCGTTCAAATTGGAGGACGCAAAGATGGCTTTCGACGACACCGGCACCCGAACGGTCACGAAGCGCGCGATGGGCGCCGAGATGCTTGACGCGGAGACGGAACTTGACCTGGCGCGCGCCTGGCGCAATCACGGCGACGAGAAGGCGCTGCACCGACTGGTCAACGCATATATGCGGCTCGCCATTTCGATGGCCTCCAAGTACCGACGCTACGGCGCGCCGATGCCCGACCTCATTCAGGAGGCGGGTGTCGGGTTGATGAAGGCGGCCGAAAAATTCGATCCCGACCGGGGCGTTCGGTTCTCCACCTACGCTGTGTGGTGGA
The DNA here is from genome assembly GCA_038247355.1 of Rhodobacterales bacterium. Classification (GTDB taxonomy): domain Bacteria; phylum Pseudomonadota; class Alphaproteobacteria; order Rhodobacterales; family Rhodobacteraceae; genus Amaricoccus. The sequence continues at coordinate 13,054 of JBBRUZ010000003.1, read as the reverse complement.
TCAAGGCCTCGATCCAGGACTATGTGATGCGCAATTGGTCGATGGTCCGGACCGGCTCGACGTCGTCGCAAAAGGCGCTGTTTTTCAATCTGCGCCGGGTGCGGGCGAAGCTGGAACGCGAGGCCGGGCAGAACGGCGACGTGCTCGACGGCCAGCGGCTTCGCGAGATGATCGCCGAAGAGATCGGCGTGCCGCTGCGCGACGTCGAGATGATGGACGCGCGGCTGGCGGGGTCGGATTTCTCGCTCAACGCCCAGCAAGCCGGTGAGGAGGGCCGCGAGTGGGTCGAGACGCTGATCGACGACGCGCCCCAGGCGTCCGAGACCGTGACGCGCAACGCCGACATCACGCGGGCGCGGGCCTGGCTCGCCGACGCGATGGCCTCGCTCAACTCTCGCGAGCGGATGATAATCGTGGAGCGCAAGTTGCGCGACGATCCCCGGACGCTGGAGAGCCTCGGACAGGAACTCGGGCTCAGCAAGGAGCGCATCCGCCAGCTCGAAGCGCAGGCCCTGACGAAGCTGCGCAAGCGCCTCGAAAGCGTGACCGGAGCGGCGGCCGAGACATTGGTGACGGCTTGATCGTCCTGACCGGCGCCGGAGGCCGCGCGACCATGCAGCCAAGGCAGATCATGGCGGCCGACTGATGCGTGTCTGTCACGGTCTCGGGGTGGCTGGCCTCGTTCTCGCGGTTGCGGGAACAGTCGCCGCAGCCGCTGCGTCGGGTCCGGTCGAGGACTTCATCACGGCGGCTCGGGACGCCGACATTGTCGTTCTGGGAGAAATCCACGACAACCCCGAACATCATCGGGTCCAAGCCGCGATCGTCGCGGCGTTGTCGCCGGCGGCGCTCGTGTTCGAAATGATCCCGCAGGAACGCGAGGCCATCGTCAACGAAGTTCGCGACTCCGGCGGCGCCAGCGGCGCGCTCGCCGAGACCCTCGACTGGGACGAAAGCGGCTGGCCCGCCTTCGACTTTTATGCGGCGATCATGGACGCGGCCCCCGAGGCGCGGATTTTCGGGGCAGGTCAGCCGAACGCTGACGTGCGGCGCGCGATGCTGGAGGGCGCCGCCGGTGTATTCGGCCCGGACTCGACGATCTACGGACTCGACCAGCCGCTCGAGCCGGCGGAGCGTGCGGCGCGCGAGGCGATCCAGGCGGCGGCGCATTGCGACATGCTGAGCCCGGAAGTGCTGCCGGGGATGGTCGAGGCGCAGCGCTTTCGCGATGCGGGGCTGGCGGACGCGACGCTCTGGGCGCGAATCATGACCGACGGCGGGCAGGTGGTGGTGATCGCCGGCAGCGGTCATGCGGACAGTCTGCGCGGCATGCCGGCGATGCTCGCGCAGGCCGATCCGGACGCGGTGGTGCTTACGCTGGGTCAATTCGAGACTGCGTCGGAGGACGGTGACGCTTTCGACGCCGTCCTGCTCGCCGCGCCGCCCCAGCGCACCGATCCCTGCGCCGCGCTGGAGGCGCTGCCGGACTGATCGCGGCTCGCGTCCGGATGCGCCGCCGCCGCCGGATGCCGAAGCGCGTGAGCGGAGTCGACCGGAGTGGCGGGACGCGCTTGAATGCGCGTGGCTGACCTGCGAAAATGCAGATATGACAAATGAAACCGCGCCCCCCAAGCAGAAACTGTCCGGGCAGGTGCGCGACGTCCTGCTCGAGATGATCAGCACCGGGGCGGTGGATGTCGGAGATAATCTGCCGTCGGAAAGGGAGTTGATGGAACGGCTCGGGGTCGGGCGACCAGCGATCCGTGAGGCGATGCAATCGCTGGCGACAGCGGGACTGATCGAGATCAGGCAAGGCGGTCGGGCGCGGGTGGCGGCGCCGTCGGTCGGGCGCATGGTCGACCAGGTCGGCGAGACGATGAAGCATATCCTGAGCAATTCGCCGGCGTCGCTGGAAAATTTGAAGGAGGCGAGGGCGCTGTTCGAGCGGGAACTTGCGCGTATCGCGGCGCGACGACGAACTGTGGCCGATATCGCACGGCTGGTGGACATTATGGCCGCAATGAAATTGGCCCAACAAGATCCCAGGCAGTTTCGCATTCTCGACGGCCTGTTTCACCGTGAGGTCGCTGCGATCAGCGGCAATCCGATCTTTTCTGCGCTGATCGACGCTCTCTTTCGCTGGCTTTCGGATTTTCACGCGGACATGGTAGCGGCACCCGGGCTCGAGGCGCTGACGGTACAGGAGCATCAAGGGATTCTCGATGCGATCTCGCGCGGAGACGCCGAGGCCGCCGCGACGGCGACGGCCGCTCACCTGCTGCGAGCGGACGCGCTGTACCGCCAGACAAACCTGATCCGGGGCTGACCGAAGTCATTCGGAGTTATGGCGTGGCCAGCCACCCGATCCGCTGCGCTGCCATCTAACGCGCCACTGACGGCCCGCGTCCGCCAGACACTCTCACCGCAGATCCATCCGGTTCTCGATCAGATCCTCGACCACCGACGGATCGGCGAGAGTCGAAGTGTCGCCCAACGTCGAGTGGTCGTTCTCGGCGATCTTGCGCAGGATACGCCGCATGATCTTGCCCGAGCGGGTCTTGGGCAGGCCCGGCGCCCACTGGATCAGATCGGGCGAGGCGATGGGGCCGATCTCCTTGCGGACCCAGGCTACCAGTTCCTTGCGCAATTCCTCGGTGTATTCCTCGCCGGCGTTCAGCGTAACGTAAGCGTAGATGCCCTGGCCCTTGATCGGGTGCGGGAAGCCGACCACCGCCGCCTCGGAGACCGCTGCGTGAGCGACGAGAGCGCTCTCGACTTCCGCCGTGCCCATGCGGTGACCCGAGACGTTGATTACGTCATCGACCCGGCCGGTTATCCAGTAATAGCCGTCGGCGTCACGGCGGCAACCATCGCCGGAAAAGAAATAGCCCTTGTACTGGCTGAAGTAGGTATCGACGAAGCGGCCATGATCGCCGTAGATCGTCCGCATCTGGCCCGGCCAGCTGTCGGCGAGCGCGAGGACGCCCTCGCATTCGATCTCGTCGATCTCGACTCCGGTGGTCGGCTCCAGCACGACCGGCCGCACGCCGAAGAACGGCTTGGTCGCCGAGCCGGGCTTGGTCGGGATCGCGCCCGGCAGCGGCGAGATCAGGATGCCGCCCGTCTCGGTCTGCCACCAGGTGTCGACGATCGGGCAGCGGCCCTTGCCCACGACGTCGTTGTACCAGTTCCACGCCTCGGGGTTGATCGGCTCGCCAACCGAGCCGAGGATGCGCAGCGACGACAGGTCGTGTTTGTCCACGAACGCGCGGCCCTGACCCATCAGCGCCCGGATCGCGGTCGGCGCGGTATAAAAGATGTTGACGCCGTGCTTGGCGCAGACCTGCCAGAAGCGGCCGGCGTCGGGATAGGTCGGCACGCCTTCGAACATCAGCGTCGTGGCGCCGTTCGCGAGCGGGCCGTAGACGATGTAGCTGTGGCCGGTGACCCAGCCGACGTCCGCAGTGCACCAGAAGACGTCGCCGTCGTGATAATCGAAGACGTATTCATGCGTCATCGACGCGTAGACGAGATAACCGCCGGTGGTGTGCTGGACGCCCTTCGGCTGTCCCGTCGAGCCCGAGGTGTAGAGGATGAAGAGCGGGTCCTCGGCGCCCATCGTCACCGGTTCGCAATGGCTCTCGACGCGCTCCATTTCTTCGTGAAGCCAGAAATCGCGCTCGGCGTTCCAGACGACGTCGCCGCCGGTGCGGCGGACGACCAGCTGTTTCACCTCCGCGAGGCCGTCGAGCGCCCGGTCGGAATTGGCCTTCAGCGGCGTGTGCCGGCCGCCGCGCGGCGCCTCGTCGGCGGTGATGACGAGCTTGGCGCCGCAATCGATGATGCGCGAGCGCAGCGCTTCCGCCGAGAAGCCGGCGAAAACGATCGAATGCACGGCCCCGATCCGGGCGCAGGCGAGCATCGCATAGGCGGCCTGCGGGATCATCGGCAGGTAAAGCACGACACGGTCGCCCTTTTTCACCCCGAGCACGTGCAAGACGTTGCCGAACTTGGAGACCTGGTCGTAAAGTTCCTGATAGGTGATGTGCTCGGAGACGCCCGGATCGTCGCTTTCCCAGATGATCGCCGTCTGATGCGCGCGCTCGGGCAAGTGACGGTCGATGCAGTTTGCCGAGACGTTCAACCTGCCGTCATCGAACCATTTGATCGAGACGTCATGGTAGTCGAACGACGTGTCCTTGACGCGGGAATAGGGCTTGATCCAGTCGATCCGCTTGCCGTGTTCGCCCCAGAACGCGTCCGGATCGGCGATCGAGGCCTCATACATCGCCGCATACTTGTCCGCGTCGGCATGGGCGTTGGCGACGATGTCCGCCGCAGGGGCATAAATCGGATCGGTCATTGGCGTTTCCATTCCTTCGAAGTGCTTGAACTGGCGATATTTATGACTTTTTCTTTCGGCTTTTCGTCCAGCCGTGGAGCCGCAGCAGGATCTGGGCTGGTTTCGCAGTCAATTGCAACCCCTGCGCGCGTGCGCCGGCGCGTTATTCCAGCAAAGCCCGGGTGGCGACGTCCGGTCCGCGATAGAACGCCGACAGCCCGCGGGCGAACACCGGTTCCCCGGGGACCGCGGCGGCGAACGGCGTCATACACGAGCGCAGCTTCGCCGCATCGGTCGCTCCGAGGATCGACTTCTGCGCGGGATCGTGGTGGCGCAGCAACAGGGCGACGAACGAAGCCCTGCGGATCGAACTTCAGACGTCGACCTCGATCGCGAGGCCGCGGGCTCGGGCGGTCTCGACGATGCGGGCCGAGACGGCGAGGTCCTGAAGGCCGACGCCGGTGCCGTCAAAGAGCGTGATCTCCTCCGCGCTGGTCCGGCCTTTGTGCGCGCCGTTCACCACCGCGCCGACCGGGGTGATGTCCGACGCCTCGATCAGCCCTGCGGCGATCGCGTGCTGACACTCGCCGATGCTGACCGCCTGCGCGACCTCGTCGGCGAACAGTGTGGCTCCGGCCACGAGTTCGGGCGCGACTTCCTGCTTGCCCTTGGTGTCGGTGCCCATGCAGGCGATATGCGTGCCGGGCTTGACGTGCTCGAGCAGCAGGATCGGCGCGAAGCTCGACGTGATCGTGATGATGACGTCCGCCTGCGCGCCGAGCTGATCGAGGCCGACCGCCTCGAACGGCAGCCCGACCTCGGCGGCCGCCTGCGCCAGCTTGGGGAGCATTTCGGGGTGCAGGTTCCACGCGACCACCCGCTCAAAATTGCGCTGCTTCGCCGCCGATCGCAGCTGGAAACCGGCCTGGTGGCCGGCGCCGACCATGCCGAGCACCTTCGCATCTTTGCGGGCGAGATGGGCGATGGAGACCGAACTGGCTGCGGCGGTGCGCGCGGCGGTCAGGTAGTTGCCGCCCACCATCGCCGTCACCCGCCCGGTGTCGGGATCGAACAGGAACACCGTCGACTGGTGGTTGATGAGGCCCGTCCGCTTCTCAAGGTTGTGCGGCCAGTAGCCGCCGGCTTTCAGTCCCAGCGTCATTCCCGCCCGGTCAAAGCCGCCCTTGAAGCCGTAAAGCGCGTCTTCATGGCCGATCGCTTCGCGGATGACGGGAAAGTTGGTTGCGTCGCCGCGCGCCATGGCGGCGAAGACCGCCTCGACGGCGTCAAAGGCGTCCGCCATCGAGATCAGTTGCGGACAGACGGCTTCGGGCACTATGAACATGGCGGCGATCCTTCACGGGATATGCGATCAGGGCCTTTGTCCGCACGTGGACAAAGGCCCAATATCTTGAGTCATAACGGACAAAGCTGCACCGTTCAGTGGTTTGAAACCTTTGGCCGCCCCTGGGGTCAGTAGCCCATTCCCCGGGCGGTCACCGGCCACAAGGCCTCGACCTTGCCGTTTCGCACGCCCACATACCAGTCATGGACGTTGCACGTCGGGTCGCAATGCCCCGGCACCAGCCGCAGCTTGTCGTTGACCTTCAATACGCCCTGGAGATCCTCGATCACCCCGTGCTCGTCCGAACACTTGACGTACTTCACGTCCGTCCGCCCGAAGATCACCGGCAGCCCGGAGTCCACCGACTGCGACTTCAGGCCCGCGTCGCAGATGGCCTTCTCGGCTTTCGCATGGCTCATGATGGAGGTGAGGATGAACAGCGCGTTTTCGAACTCGGTCTGGTCGATGCGCTTGCCGTCCTTGTCCAGGATGCGCCCGTAGTCGGCGTCCATGAACGCGTAGGACCCGCATTGCAGTTCGTTGTAGACCCCCGAATTGCCCTCGAAGTAATAGCTCCCGGTGCCGCCGCCGCCGACGATGTCGCACGCCAGCCCCTCGGCCTTCAGCGCATCCACCGCGTCGCGCACCATGGCGACCGCGACGTCGATCTTGGCCTTGCGGTCCTCGTACTTGTCCATGTGCTGCATCGCGCCCTGATAGGCTTGGATGCCGCTGAACTTCAGCCCCGGCGCCGCATCGACCGCCTTGGCGATTTCCACGACCGCCGGCGTCGTCGTAACGCCGCAGCGCCCGGCGCCGCAGTCGATCTCCACCAGACATTCGATGGTCGTGCCGTGCCGGACCGCCGCCGCCGACAGGTCCGCCACATTGGCGATATCGTCGATGCAGCACAGCGTCCGCGCGCCGAGCAGCGGCATCCGCGCCAGCCGGTCGATCTTGGCGGGATCGCGCACCTGGTTTGACACCAGCACGTCCTTCACGCCCGCCCGCGCGAACGCCTCCGCCTCCGACACCTTCTGACAGCAGACGCCGACCGCGTCGCCGTGCTCGATCTGGTAGTGCGCGACGTCCGCCGACTTGTGCATCTTGCCATGCACCCGGTGCCGCACGCCCATCTTCTCGCAATGCGCCCGCATCTTCTCGACGTTGCGCTCGAAGGCGTCGAGGTCGATGACCAGACAGGGCGTCTGGATATCCGCCTCGTCCATCCCGACGACGGCTGGAATGTCGTAGCCGACCTCGAATTCGCTGATCCGCGTCTGCGTGTTCATGGTATCTCCCCTCAAGGCTTGAGCCACGGCAACGTGTCGAGATCGACGTTGCCCCCGGTGATGATGACGCCCACCCGCTTGCCCCGGAAGCGATCCTTGTTCTTCAGGATCGTCGCCAGCGGCACGGCGCAGGAGGGTTCGATGACGATCTTCATCCGCGCCCAGGTCAGCCGCATCGCATCGACGATCTCCGCCTCGCTGGCCGTCAGGATGTCGGTCACATGGCGGCTGACGAAATGCCAGGTCAGCTCCTTCAGCGGCACCTTCAGCCCGTCGGCAACGGTGTCCGGCGCGTCGTCGGCGATGATGTGCCCCGCCTTGAGGCTCCGGTACGCGTCGTCGGCCTGCTCGGGCTCGGCGGCGAATATCTCGACCCCCGGCGCGAGGGTCGACAACGTCAGGCACGTCCCCGAGATCATTCCGCCGCCGCCGATCGGTGCGATCACAGCGTCCAGTCCGTCGACCTGCTCAAGCAGCTCGCGCGAGCATGTCGCTTGCCCCGCGATCACCCGGGGATCATTGTACGGATGCACGAAATCCGCGCCCGACGCCGCAACCACCTCAGCGAACACCGCCTCGCGCGAGGACGTGGAGGGCTCGCATTCGACGATCACCCCGCCATAGCCGCGCACCGCGTCCTTTTTCGCCTGCGGCGCCGTGCGCGGCATCACGACGGTGCAGGCAATCCCCCGCCGCCCCGCCGCATAACTGAGGCTCAGCGCATGGTTGCCCGAGGAGTGTGTCGCCACGCCGGCTTTCGCCTCCGCGTCCGACAGCCCGAACACCGCGTTGGACGCCCCGCGCACCTTGAAGGCTCCGGCCTTCTGGAAGTTCTCGCATTTGAAGAACAGCTCGGCCCCAACCAGCTCGTCGAGGAAACTCGAGGTCAGGACCGGCGTGCGGTGAATGTACGGCTTGATCCGTTCGTGCGCGGTCTCCACGTCCTGATAGGTCGGGATGACCAGATCGTCGGCGACGGCCACATCGCTCATCGCTCCCCCTTTACGCCACTTTCGAGAGCGCCGCGCCCTCGGTGTTGCGATAGTAGTCCTGCGCGGCGGCGACGCCAGAGCCAAGTGCGACGGGCAAGCCGAGATCCGCCATCGCCATCTCGGCGCAGGCGAGCCCCGCCAAGGCCATGACATCCGTCATGCTCCCCAGGTGTCCGATGCGGAACACCTTGCCCGCGACCTCGCCGAGGCCCACGCCGAATGCGACGCCGTACTTTTCCGCCGCATGGGTGACGATGCGCGTTCCGTCGAAGCCCTCGGGCACGACGACCGCGCTGACCGTGTCGGAGTAAAGCTCGGGCGACTCCGCGCAGAGTTTCAGCCCCCATCCGGCGACGCCGCGCCGGATGCCTTCGGCGATACGGAAGTGGCGGGCGAAGACGGCGTCCAGCCCTTCCTCCTGCAGCATCTCGAGCGAGGCGCCGAGCCCGTAGAGCAACGTCACGGGGGGCGTATACGGATAGCCGCCCTTGGGGTTGGCGGTCAGCATGTCGCGGAAGTCGAGAAAGCAGCGCGGCAACGTCGCCGTCTCCATCGCGGCGATCGCTTTTTGCGACACGCCGCAGATCGCGAGGCCGGCGGGCAGCATGAAGCCCTTCTGGCTGCCGGTGACGGCGATGTCGACCTTCCATTCGTCCATGCGGAAATCCATCGAGGCGATCGAGGAGACGCCGTCGACGAGCAGCAGCGCCGGATGGTCCGCCGCATCCATCGCCCGCCGGATCGCCGCGACGTCGGAGCGCACGCCTGTCGCGGTTTCGTTGTGCGTGACGAGCACCGCCTTGATCGCATGGCTCGTGTCCGCCCGTAGCGCCGCCTCGAACACGGCAGGCGGTGCACCCGCGCCCCACGGCGCCGTCAGCACCTCGACGTTCAGCCCGTGGCGCTGGCACATGTCGATCCAGCGGGCCGAGAACATGCCGTGTCGGCAGGCCAGAACCTTGTCGCCGGGCGACAGCGTGTTGGTGATCGCCGCTTCCCAGCCGGCGGTGCCGGTGGCGGGAAACAGGATCACCTCGCCGGCCCGGGTCTTCAGCACGTCCTTCACGCCGCTGAACAGCGGCTTGAACATCCGCCCGAAGCTCGCCGAGCGATGGTCGATGGTCGGCTGGTTGACCGCATGGCGCAGCCGTTCGGGAATGTTCGTCGGGCCGGGGATGAAAACCGGGTTCTGGCTGGACATTGGGGCTTCCTCCGTGATCTTTGTCTTGGACATACCACCACTGCGACGCGCCCGCAATTTTTCTGAAATAATTTTTCATCTGCTGGTGTGGCAGAATAACCCCTTGCGTTATCACGAGAATCAGTTTTTCAACGAGCGAGGAAGTTTTTTTGTTTCTGGAATAAGCGCGCGATCGACGCAATATGACGGCCATGGACGGCACCCAGAAGCGCACCCGCGGACGCCCTCGGGCGTTCAATCCCGACGCGGAGGCCGTGACGATCCAGTCGCTCGATCGGGCGCTCGTCATCCTCAAGGCGCTCGCCGGTCGCGAAGGGATGTCGCTCACCGAACTGGCCGAGGCCGCCGATCAGGCGCCCGCGACCGTCTACCGCGTGCTCACCACGTTCGCGGCCCACGGCATGGTGGAGTTCCAGGCGGCCGGACAGCTGTGGAACATCGGACCCGAAACGTTCCGCATCGGCAGCGCCTTTCTCACTCGCACCAATCTGGTCGAACAGTCGCGCGCCGTCATGCGCGATCTGATGACCGCAACCGGCGAGACCGCCAATCTCGCGATCTGCGACGGCGCCGAGTTGGTCTTTCTCAGCCAGGTCGAGACCCATGAGCCGATCCGCGCCTTCTTCCGCATCGGCGCCCGCGGGCCGATCCATGCGAGCGGCATCGGCAAGGCGCTGCTCGCGTATCTGCCGCCCGACCGGATCGACCGGCTGCTCCGCGACGGCCTCGCAACCTTCACGCCGCACACGATCACGACCCGCGAGCGCCTGCTGCCCGAGCTCGCCGCGATCCGCGCGCAGGGCTGGGCGATGGACGACGAGGAGCGCACGCCCGGAATGCGCTGCATCGCCGCGCCGATCTTCAACGAGCACCGCGAAGCCGTCGCCGGCGTCTCGATCTCCGGACCGGCGGACCGCGTGGGGCGCGACCGGGGGCCGGCCCTTGGCGCCGAGGTCCGCGACGCCGCCGACCGCATCACCCGCGCCATCGGAGGGACCGCGCCGTGAGGCGTCATTGCGCTCGCCACGACGCGCCACTGCACGCCGGACCGGCCCTTGGATGCGTCACTGATCCTCCAGATCGACGTAGTTCGCCTGCCGGAACCGCGGCGCGCACAGGAGGTGAAACGCCAGCACCCCCGCGCCGGCGTTCGTGATCCGCTGCGGCGTGTCCGCCAGGATCACCACGCGATCGCCGGGCCGCACCGCCGCCCGCACGCCGCCGACCTCCGCCACGCCGATCCCCCGCAGGATGACGTAGACCTCGACCGTACCCCGAACCGCATGGAGCCGCGTCGTCACCCCCTTTGCAACCTCGGCGAGCGCCAGCGAGGCCTCCGGACAGGCGGGGTCGTTCAGGATCTCGGTGATCGTGCACCGCTCCTCGGTCTCGAAGGCCGGCGGCGGCGGGCCGGGCATCAGCCAGTTGGGCATGGGGCGCGTCTCCTTGCGAAATCCCGCTCAGTTGACAGCGCGGCCCGCGCAGTGCAAGCCATTGGACGACCAAGAAGACCAAGTCCCATGACCGCCGATCTGATCGTCACCAACGCGCTGATCGTCACCGCCGACGCCGCGGGCAGCGTGGTCGCGGACGGAGCGATCGCTGTAGTCGGGGGGCGGATCGCCCGGATCGGGACCGCGGCGGAGATCGGGACCGACGCGCGCGAGGTCCTGGCGGCGCAGGGCAGGTTGCTGATGCCCGGCCTGATCAACACCCATTGTCACGCCGGCTGCAGCCTGTTCCGCGGCCTCGTCGAGGGGCTGGCGCTGGAGCCGTGGCTCGCGCAGGTGTGGCGCGCCGAAGCGGCCATCCTCACCCCGGAGACCTGCCGGCTCGGCGCCCGGCTCGGGCTCGCCGAACAGTTGCTCGGCGGCGTCACCACGGTGATGGACATGTACTGGCGGCCGCGCGCGACGGTCGCCGCGGCGCGCGACCTCGGGATGCGCGTCGCGACGGGCGGCATCTTCGTCGACGGACCCGGCATGGACGGCCTCGACGCCGACGCCCGGCTGCGCGAGGCGCGGCGCTTCCTCGACGATTTCGGCGACGCCGAGGACGTGCTGCCCGGCGTCTTTCCGCATGGCGCCTACTCGGTGTCGCCGGCGCTTCTGCGGGCGTCCTGGGAACTCGCCGCCGAAGCCGGGGCGCCTTGGTCCACCCACGCGGCGGAAACCCGCGCCGAGCAAGCCGACGTCACGAACCGCTACGGCCGCTCGGTGATCCGCCACTTCGCCTATCACGGCCTCCTTGACGCACGCAGCGTGCTCGCGCATTGCGTCTGGCTCGACGATGAGGAGATCGACCTCCTCGCCGCAACCGGCGCGACGGTGTCGCACAATCCGGTCTCGAACCTGAAACTGGCCAGCGGCATCGCCCGCATCCCCGACCTGCTCGACGCGGGCGTGCGCGTCGGCCTCGGCACCGATGGGGCGATCTCGGGCAACGACATCGACTTGTGGCGCGCGCTGCGGCTCGCGGCGACGCTGCACAAGGGGGCGACCCTGCGCGCTGACGCCGTCTCGACCTTGCAGGCGCTGCACATGGTCACCCGCGACGCCGCGGCGGCGCTCGGCGCCGCCGACCGGCTCGGGACGCTGGAGACCGGCAAGTTCGCCGACATGATCCTGCTCGACCTGAAGCGGCCGCATGCGACGCCGCTGTTCGATCCGCTCACCCATATCGTCCATTCGGCCGCCGCGTCCGACGTTGTCGATGTCTTCGTCGGGGGGCGCCGGGTGGTGCGCGGCGGCGTCCTCGCGCGGCTCGACATCGCCGACACGCTGGCCGAAGTCGAGGCGCTCGTCCCCCGCATCGCCGCGAGCGTCGCATGAACCACTTCCTCGACCTGAGCACGACGTCGCGCGAGGCGCTGCGAGCGATGCTGGTCCAGGCGGCGGCGATGAAGCGGGCGCGGGCCGGATCGCCGCGGGGGGCGCGCGACGCCGAGCAGCCGCTGGCCGGGCGGCTGGTGGCGCTGATCTTCGAGAAGCCCTCGACGCGGACCCGGGTAAGTTTCGATGCGGGCGTGCGCCAGATGGGCGGCGAGACCATCGTGCTGTCGGGTGCGGAGATGCAGCTCGGTCACGGCGAGACGATCGCGGACACGGCGCGGGTGCTGTCGCGGTTCGTCGATCTGATCATGATCCGCACCTTCGAGGAAACGACGCTGCTCGAACTCGCCGAACACGCGTCCGTGCCGGTGATCAACGGACTGACCAACGCGAGCCATCCATGCCAGATCATGGCGGACGTGATGACCTACGAGGAGCGGCGCGGACCGATCAAGGGCCGCAAGGTGGTCTGGACCGGAGACGGCAACAACGTCTGCACGTCGTTCCTGCACGGCGCCGGACAGTTCGGCTATGATTTCGTTTTCAGCGGGCCGGAAACGCTCGATCCCGAGCCGCGGGCGATCGCGTTCGCGCGGGGCCAGGGCGTCTCGGTCGCCATCGAACGCGATCCGTTCCGGGCGGTGGAGGGCGCGGATCTGGTGGTGGCCGACACCTGGATCTCGATGCATGACCCGCAATCGACGCGCGAGCGGCGGCACAACCAGCTGCGGGCGTATCAGGTCAACGCGGCGCTGATGGCGGCGGCCAAGCCCGACGCGCTGTTCATGCATTGCCTGCCCGCGCATCGCGGCGAAGAGGTGACGAGCGCGGTGATGGACGGTCCCGCATCGGTGGTGTTCGACGAGGCGGAGAACCGGCTCCATGCCCAGAAAGCGGTGCTGAGGTGGTGCCTGGGCGTGTGACGTCGCAACCGGCGTCTCGATCACGTCGCGTCATTGCGCAAGGGTCAGCCTCCAGCGTCGCCGTTACTGGTGACGCACCGCAGGCTTGAACGGGCGCATCCCTTCGCGGGCGAGTTCGTCCGCGCGCT
>JBBRUZ010000002.1:0-43802 GCA_038247355.1 Rhodobacterales bacterium | reverse complement strand
TGGATCCCGCGAACGGCTCCGTGGCGCTGCGCGAAGTGGCGATCGACCTCGCGGAGGGCGCCGACATGGTGATGGTCAAGCCGGGCATGCCCTAGCTCGACATCTGCGCCCGCGTGAAAGCCGAATTCGGCGTGCCGACATTCGCCTATCAGGTCTCGGGCGAATACGCGATGATCGAGGCGGCGGCCGCGAACGGCTGGATCGACGGCGAGCGCGCGATGTGGGAGAGCCTGATCGCGTTCAAGCGCGCGGGTTGCGACGGGGTGCTGACCTACTTCGCGCCGCGGGTCGCGCGCGCGCTGCGGGAACATGGCTGACGCGAGCGCGCCGCCGCGAGCATCCGCGGAGTTCGGCAGGCGTCGCGCGCCGGCATACCTTGGCCTTCCGGCTTATCCCGTGCTACTGCATCGGCCCAACGACGGCGGTGCGACCGCGCGGCAGGCGTTTTCGTCTGCGACGATGTGACCGAGGCGAGGCAGGCATAACCCGAGCAAGAAGGAGACGTCCGTGACCGAATGGACCCGACGCGGTTTTATCGCGGCTGCCGGCGGCGGCCTCGTCGCGTGCACGACCACGCCCGCCAGTCTGGAGGGCAGCGCAGGCCAGCGGATCGACGCGGCGGTCGATGCGGCGGCGCAGGAGCTCTACGCGTCAGTCGCGGGCTCCGAGCAACTCGCCGGCCAGGCGCAGGGGGTCCTGATCATTCCCAATATCACCCGTCTGGGGTTCTTCGCCGGCGGCGCCTACGGCGAGGGAGCGCTGCGGATCGGTGGGGCGACGGTCGGATACTACTCGCTTAGCGCGATCTCGATCGGTTTCACCTTCGGGGCGCAGGCTTACAATCAGGCGCTGTTCTTCCTGACGCCCGAGGCGCTGCAGGATTTTCGCCTCGCCGACGGCTGGCAGCTTGGCGTCGACGCGGCCGTGGTGGTCGACACCGACGGCGCGGCGGGCAGCATCAACAGCGGCAGCTTCAACCGCCCAGTCGTCGAGGTCGTCTACGCCCAGCGCGGCCTGCTGGCCGACGCGAGTTTCGCCGGGGCAAAATACAGCCGGGTCTTTCGTTAGTCAGACGGGCCGGTATACGGGCGAAGACCCTCAAGCGCGCCCGACTGTTGCCGTCACTCTGGCAGCGGCGGGAGCGCCGGCGTGCTGCGGCTGATCTGGACCGCGAGGATGCCGGCCATGATTATCGCGACGCCGATCAGATCGCGCGCCGTGACCGCTTCGCCGAGGATGAGTGCTGCGGTCGCGACGCCGATGAACGGATTGAGGAAATGGAACGTCGCGGCCCGCGTCGCCCCGATCCGCCGCACGAGGACGAACCAGATCATCGTCGCGGCGATCCCGGGAAAAAACACCGTATACGTGAATGCGAGCAACAGCGTCCGCGTCCAGTTCACCTGCCAGGTCTCGATGGCGGCCGACACGGGAAACAGCAGGACAGCCCCGACCAGCATCTGCAGGCCGACGACGATCCAGAGGTTGCCCGCGCCCGACTTACTCGCGCCCGACTTACTCGCCCCCGACGCGTTGCGCACCATCAGCGTCGCGACGCTGAGCGCGAGCACCCCGATGAGGCACAGGCTCGCCGCCCCGATGTCCGCCCCGCCCCCAAGGCGCGCCGTCATGATGACGAGGACGCCCGCGAAGCCGGCGGCGAGGCCGGCCGCCGCCAGCGGCGCGAGGCGCTCGCGCAGAAAAGCCCAGGAAAGCGCGGCGACGATCAGCGGCAACATGCTGGCGATGATCGCGGCGAGGCTGGCCTCGACCGTCCGCATTGCGAAAAAGTTCAGCCCGAGATAAAGCGCGTTCTGGCACACCCCGAAGATCGCCACCGCGACCCACTGCGCCCGGTCGCGCGGCAGCCGCTGACCGAGCGCCCAGCCGATGCCGAGCGCGATGCCGCCGGACAGAAGGAACCGCACCGAAAGCGCGAGGAACGGCGGCGCGTCTGCGACGATGATTCGCGCGGACGTGAAGGCCGAGCTCCACATCGCGACGAAAGCCACGCCGAGGCCGAGGGCGCGCCAGTCCATTCCCACCCCTCGAAACCGAAAGGCCGCGCAGTCGCGCGACCTCGTCGCCCCGGACCGGCCGCGGCGGCGCGATCAGGCGTTGATCACGTCCTTGAGCTG
This sequence comes from Rhodobacterales bacterium, assembly GCA_038247355.1. Classification (GTDB taxonomy): domain Bacteria; phylum Pseudomonadota; class Alphaproteobacteria; order Rhodobacterales; family Rhodobacteraceae; genus Amaricoccus. The sequence goes on along the minus strand of JBBRUZ010000002.1, from coordinate 41,664 downwards.
CTTGGCGATCGTGACCTTGGCCACGCGGTCGGCCGGCTTCGTCATCTTCTCGCCGGTCGACGGGTTGCGCACTTCGCGCTCGGGACGATCGCGGCAGGCGAACTTGCCCAGGCCCGGCAGACTTACGGCGCCGCCGGAGGCGACTGCCTTCGTCACGATGTCGGTCAGCGCATCGAGCGCGCGATTGGCGGCCGCCTTGTCCATCCCCGAGGTCTCCGCGATCGCGGCCACGAGCTGGGTCTTCGTCATGGGCTTCTGTTTCATTTCGCGTTTTTTCCCGTCGTCCTGAAGATATCGCTGCGCCAGATGATCACATCGGCGTGTTGGGCAATTAAGACATTCGGCGCGCCAAACTCAATGACCGAAAACGTCGAAAACCTCGTTTTTTCGGGGTTGCCCACACCCGTAGCATGACAGCGGCGCATCTTACTCGCGCCTCACGATCATCCGTCAAAGGAACGCGGTCTCGTCGAAACTCCGCAGTTTGCGCGAGTGGAGCTTTTCGAGCGGCATGTCGCGCAGCGACTCCATCGCCTGGATGCCGATCTGCAGGTGCTGCGCGACCTGGCGCTTGTAGAACGCGGTGGCCATTCCGGGCAGTTTCAGCTCGCCGTGCAGCGGCTTGTCGCTGACGCACAGCAGCGTGCCGTAGGGCACACGGAAACGAAAGCCGTTGGCCGCGATCGTGGCGCTTTCCATGTCGAGCGCGATGGCGCGGGCCTGGCTGAGGCGCGCTACGGGGCCAGACTGGTCACGTAACTCCCAGTTGCGGTTGTCGATCGTGGCGACGGTTCCGGTGCGCATGATCTTCTTCAGCTCGAAGCCGGTCAGGCCCGTCACGGTCGCCACCGCCGTCTGCAGCGCGACCTGCACCTCGGCCAGCGGCGGGATCGGCACCCAGATCGGCAGATCGGCGTCCAGAACGTGGTCCTCGCGCATGTAGGCGTGGGCGAGCACGTAGTCGCCGAGCGATTGCGAATTGCGCAGACCGGCGCAATGGCCGAGCATCAACCAGACATGCGGCCGCAGCACCGCGATGTGGTCGGTGATGGTCTTGGCGTTCGATGGGCCGACGCCGATGTTGACCATCGTGATCCCGGAATGGTTGTCGCGGATCAGGTGATAGGTCGGCATCTGCGGCTGCTTGGCCATCGGCGGCGCGCCGGGTCCGTCGGCGGTCGTGACGATGTTTCCCGGCTCGATCAGCATCGTATAGCCCGACGACGGATCGGCGAGCGCGGCGTGAGCGTATTCGACGAACTCGTCCATGTAGAACTGGTAGTTGGTGAACAGCACGTGGTTCTGGAAATGCGACGGCGAGGTCGCGGTGTAATGCGCCAGCCGCGCGAGCGAATAATCGATACGTTGCGCGGTGAACGGGGCAAGCGGCCGTACGCCGCCCTCGCCGAGGCGAGGATGCCCGTTGACGATGTGATCGTCGGTGGTGCCGAGATCGGGCACATCGAAGATGTCGCGCAACGGCCGGTGCAGCGTGTCCTCGATCGAGCCCTCGACGTGGGCGCCTTCCTCCATCGCGAAATGCAGCGGCATCGCGGTGTCCGATGCACCGATGCGGATCGGCATCCCGTGGTTTTGGAGCAGCAGGCTGATCTGCTGCGTCAAGTAGCCCTGGAACAGCTCCGGCCGGGTGACGGTGGTGGCGTATGTGCCAGGCTCGGTGACATGGCCGAACGACAGCCGGCTGTCGACCTTCGCGAAGCTGCCGGTGGTGATGCTGATCGACGGGTAGTATGCGCGGTAGCGGCCTTCGGGCGCGCCGCCGGCCATCACCTTCGCGAAATGCGCCCGCAGAAAACCTGTGGCGTCCGCGTAGCGCGCCTTGATTTCGGCGACCGCCTCGGCGGCGTCGGTGAACAGCCGGTCCGGTTCGGGCTTTGGCGCGATCACCGGCAGTTCGGCGAGGGGGTTGCGGTGATGCACGGGGTCGGGTCCCTCAGGCGGGCGTGAACAGGTCGGTCTTTTCGAACCGGGTGACGTCGATCAGGCCGAGGTCGGATATCCGCAACTCCGGGATGACGACGAGCGCGAGCAGCGAGTGCTGCATATAGGCGTTGTTGAGCCCGCAGCCGCAAGCGATCATCGCGGCCACGATGCCTTCGGCCGCTTCGGCCACGATCTCGGCGGGCGCGTCCGACATCAGGCCCGCGATAGGCAGCGCAACATGGGCGATCTCGGCGCCCATCCGCCATACGGTGACGCCGCCGCCGAGTTCCCGCAGCCGGTTCGCGGCGCACGCCATGTCCGGTTTCGACGTGCCGACGACGATCATGTGATGGCTGTCATGGGCCACGGTCGAGGCGACGGCGCAGGGGACATCGTAGCCAAAGCCGGAAACAAACGCGTTCACGACGTTTCCGGTGGCGCGGTGGCGTTCGACCAGCGCGATCTGGGCGACCCCGTCGGTCGCCTCCACCAGCCCGTCGCGCACCGGCAGGTCGGCCTCCAGCGCCTTCGTCGGCGCCTGATTCTCGACCACGCCGATGACGCGGGCGCGGACCCGTTTCGCCGCGCCCGGCGCGGGGATGTCGAAATCGGCGGCGGCGAGGTCGCGGGCCATGTTCATGGTGCGCCGCGCAGTATCGGGCCAGCGGAAGTCCGGCATCGGGGCGAGACAGGCGCCATTTTCGGCGATCACGACGCCGCGCGCGATGACGGTTTCGATCGGTAGCGTCGCGAGGTCCGAGGTCAGGATGCAGTCGGCCCGGCGGCCCGGCGCGATCGACCCGAGCTCGCGTTCCAGCCCGAAATGTGTCGCAGTGTTGATCGTCGCCATCTGCAGCGCGATCAGCGGGTCGAGGCCGCAGTCGATGGCATGGCGCACGACGCGGTTCATGTGGCCCGCATTCACCAGCGTGCCGGAATGGCAGTCGTCGGTGCAAAGGATGAAGCTGCGCGGGTCGAGACCGCGCTCGGTGACCGCCGTGATCTGCGCCTTGACGTCGTACCAAGCCGAACCGAGACGCAACATCGCGCGCATCCCCTGCCGGACGCGGGCGACGGCGTCCTCCTCGCGCGTGCCCTCGTGGTCGTCGGCTGGCCCGCCCGCGGCGTAGGCCGGGAAATCGGTGAGGTCGGGCGACGCGAAGTGGCCGCCGATCACCTTGCCGGCGGCCTGCGTCGCCGCCATTTCGCCGAGCATCGTCGAATCCCCCGCGACGACGCCCGGATAGTTCATCATTTCACCCAGGCCGATTATCCCCGGCCAGGCCATGGCCTCCGTCACTTCTCCCGGCCCGAGCGTCGCGCCCGGCGTCTCGAGGCCAGGCGCGGACGGTGCGCAGGACGGCATCTGGACATAGACGTTGATCGGCTGGACCGCCGCCTCGTCGTGCATCAGCCGCACGCCCGGCAGGCCGAGCACGTTGGCCACCTCGTGCGGATCGACGAACATCGTCGTCGTGCCGTGCGGCGCGACGGCGCGGACGAACTCGCTGACCGTCAGCATCCCGCTTTCGACATGCATGTGGCCGTCGCACAGACCGGGGATCAGATAACGCCCACCGGCGTCGATGACGACCGTGTCGGGCCCGATCATCGGGCCGGCGTCCTGACCGCAGGAGGCGAAACGGCCCGCCTTGATCGCGATATCCGAGCCGTGAAGAACCTCGCGGCTATGGACGTTCACCCAGGCGCAATTGCGGATCACCATGTCGGCGGGCGCGCGGCGGGCCGCTACGGCGATCAGCTCGGCAGCGACGGCGTGCCAGGGGGAGGGAATCGCGGTCATGGGTCTACTGTGTCCCTGCGGATAGGGTGTTCAAGCCCTGTCGGACCGGCGTTGCAAAAATTTCATGCAAAACGGGCTCGAGCGCCACGGCCTCGGCCGCGCCGAAGGCGTCCGGCGTATCGCTACACACGTAGAGCACGCCGATCAGCGCGCCGCGGCATCGAACACGGGCACGACGATTTCGGCGCGCGTCAGGCGGCGCACGCAGATGCCCGGCGAAAGCGTCGACGTCCGCAAAGCTCTGCTTGCGCCGCACCCGCACGGCTGCGCCGAAGACGCCCCGCGAAAACGGGACGGCGAGGCAGCCGTGGCCGCCCCGGTACGGAGCGATCTTCAGCGGCACCGGCCCGACGGCTCGGTAGAACCGCCCGCCGCCGAACCGCTCGAAACCGCGAAACATCTCGCAGGCGGCCGTCACTGTCAGCGCCATACCCTCGTCCCGTCGCACGCAAAGCGCGCGGACGCGGGCAGTGACCTCGGCGGAAGGATCGGGTGTATCTCCTCCCGAGCGACATGTCGCAGGCTCAAGTCCCGCCGGGGACGCCAGCCGCGCCCGCTCGCGACGTCCCGAACTTACCGATAGAAGATGTTTCCGCCGATCTCGCCGACCCGCTTGCGCGAGGCGAACCAGCCGGCCTTGGCCCGCGCCGAATGAAAGAACAGCGCGCCGTTGGTGGTGTCCGGCGTGCCGTTCAGCACCGCCGCCGCCGTCCGATGCGCCCCTTCGCGCTTCTTGCGGTCGTTGAGCGCCAGCGATTTGCCCGCGCAGCGATAGGAAAACTGGCAGCCGTCGCGAACAACGCCGCACACCGATTTCGGGAATCGCGGATCGCGCGCCCGGTTCAGGATCACATGCGCCACCGCCGCCCGCGCCTCCGCCGTGCCGCCCGCCTCGAAATAGATCGCCTCCGCTAGGCAGGACTGATCGACCTCCGACACCATCCGCGTCGCCTCGGCGCTGGGATTGGCGCTGGCGCGCGACACCTGGGCCTCGGTCGCCTGGCTGCAACTGGCGAGCGCGAGAAGCGCGCAAACGGTGGCGATCGGCCTGGTCATCATGCTCACGGATCGGTCTCACGGTGGCTTCGGGCAGGGTCCAGATGCCACCCCGCGTCGCGCCTCGTCCAGCCGCGTGCCCGTCATGCGCGGGTTTCCGCCGCCTTGACCCGATCCGTGGTAGGTCGCAGGTGTAGCACTGATCGAACCGCGCCCCGAAATTTCCTGATAAAATCAATGCTATGTCTACCGCGTCGCGACGTCCGCCGTCCGGTCGGCGCCTCGGTCCCATCACGCTTGGCCGGCATCGCCGTCCGGTCGCGCGTCGTGCCCCAGTTGCTGCGGACACCGGAACCTGGCCCGCGCCCGTGACGTCCGCCATGCGGCCGCCGCAGTTCCAGCGCAAACCGCACCGCGCCGCCACGGGGTCTCGCTCGCCGCATGAACCTGCGCTATCACCGTCAGGACGCGTACCCCAGCAACGGACCGAGCATGCCGCACACGATCGAAGCCCTTCTCGCGGCCCACCCCGATGCGGCGCCCGCCATCGGCGCCGCCGAACAGCCCTGGCTCACCTACGGCGGGCTTCGCGCCCTGACCGCCAGCACCCGCGCCGCCCTCGGCGCGGCCGGCGTCGGGCGCGGGGACCGCGTCGCCATCGTGCTGCCGAATGGCCCCGAAATGGCCTCCGCGTTCATCGCGATCGCGCAATCGGCGACGACCGCGCCGCTCAACCCCGCCTACCGGACGGACGAGTTCGATTTCTATCTGTCCGATCTCAAGGCCAAGGCCGTCGTCCTGCCCGCCGGCTACGACGGCGCCGCGCGCGAGGCCGCCGCCCGCCATGGCCTCGTCGTCCTGCGCCTCGCGTCGGGCGCGGAGGCCGGCGCGTTCACGCTGACGCCGGAGACCGCCGCGCCGGGCGCCACCGATGGCGCCAGGCCCGGCCCCGACGACGTCGCGCTGATCCTCCATACCTCGGGCACCACGTCGCGCCCCAAGATCGTGCCGCTGCTCCAGCGCAACGTCGCGGCCTCCGCCCGCCACATCGGCGCGACGCTCGTGCTCACGCCCGAAGATCGTTGCCTCAACGTCATGCCGTTGTTCCACATCCACGGCCTGATCGCCGCCGTCGCCTCCAGCCTTGCGGCCGGCGCGTCGATCTGGTGCGCGCCGGGGTTCGACGCGCTGAAGCTCTTCGGCTGGCTCGATGCGGTCAGGCCGAGTTGGTACACCGCCGTGCCGACCATGCATCAGGCGATTCTTTCGCGCGCTCCGCGCAACGCCGGGATCGTCGCGAACGCGCGACTGCGCCTGATCCGGTCGTCCTCCGCCTCGCTGCCGCCACAGGTCATGCTGGCGCTGACGGACACGTTCGGCGCTCCTGTCATCGAGAGCTATGGCATGACCGAAGCCGCCCATCAGATGACCTCGAATCCGCTGCCCCCCCGCGCACGCAAACCGGGCTCGGTCGGGCTCGCAGCCGGCCCGGAGGTCCGCGTCGCCCACGAGGTTGACCAACACCTCCTGCCGATGGACGCTGTCGGCGAGATCGTCATCTCCGGCCCGAACGTCACTCCCGGCTACGAGGGCGACCCGGAGGCGAACGCCCGGAACTTCTTCGTGGCCGACGGCAAGCGTTGGTTCCGCACCGGCGATCAGGGCGCGTTCGACGCCGAGGGCTACCTCAGCCTCACCGGCCGCTTGAAGGAGATCATCAACCGCGGCGGCGAAAAGGTGTCGCCGCTGGAGGTCGACGCCGTCCTCATGGACCATCCCGCCGTCGCCCAGGTCGTCACCTTCGCCCTTCCGCACCCCAAGCTCGGCGAGGAAGTCGCCGCCGCCGTCGTGCTCCGCGAAGGCCATGGCGCCACCGACAAGGACATCCGCGCTTTCGCCGCCGAGCGCCTCGCCGACTTCAAGGTGCCGCGTCGCGTCATCATCCTCGACGAGATCCCGAAGGGCGCCACCGGCAAGCTCCAGCGCATCGGCCTCGCCGGGAAACTCGGCCTCGTCACGGACGCCTGAGCCCATGACGGCGAACCCTGCCAAGATCTGCATCTTCGGCGCCGGCGCGATCGGCGGCTACATCGGTGCGAAACTCGCCAGGGCCGGCGCCGACGTCAGCCTCGTCGCCCGCGGCCCGCATCTCGCCGCGATGAAGGCCAACGGCCTCACCCTCATCGAAGAAGCGGGAACCTTCACCGTTCCCGTCGCCGCTACCGACGATCCCGCAGCACTCGGCCCGCAGGACTACGTCATCCTGACCCTGAAGGCCCATTCGATCCCGCGGATCGTGCCGGCCATGCAACCGCTGCTCGGACCGGACACGACAATCGTCTACGGCGTCAACGGCATTCCTTGGTGGTATTTCTACGGCATGCCCGGCCCGCACGCCGACGCCCGCCTCGCCTCCGTCGATCCCGGCGACGTCCAGTGGAACGGCCTCGGGCCCGAGCGGATGCTTGGCTGCGTCGTCTACCCCGCCGCCGAGGTGACTGAACCGGGCGTCGTCCGCCACATCGAGGGCAACCGCCTCACGCTCGGCGAGCCGTCGGGCGAAAAATCCGCCCGCGCCGCCCGCATTTCCGAGGCGCTGAACGCCGCCGGCCTCAAGGCCCCGGTGCGCCCCCGCATCCGCGACGAAATCTGGGTCAAGCTCTGGGGCAACCTGTCGTTCAACCCGATATCGGCCCTCACCCACGCCACCCTCGACGTGCTGTGCGCCGATCCGGGCACACGGCAGGTCGCGCGCAACATGATGCTGGAGGCGCAGACCATCGCCGAGTCGCTCGGCGTGAAATTCCCGATCGACGTCGACCGCCGGATCGACGGCGGCGCGGCGGTCGGCGCGCATCGAACGTCGATGCTCCAGGACCTCGACGCCGGTCGCCCGATGGAGATCGACGCGCTCGTCGCCTCGGTCCAGGAACTCGGCCGCCTCACCGGCGCCGCCACCCCCACCATCGACACCGTGCTCGCCCTCGTGCGCCTGCGCGCCCGGTCAGCCGGCCTCGCCTGAACGCCACTCGCGCGGCGAGACCTGCATCCGGTCCCGCTGCCCGACGCCGCAGCAAAATCGACCGCGCGATAGAAGTAGATCGGTGCGCGATACGCCACGCGCGCGTTCAAAGCCCCCTGTCCGGGACAAACGCGAGGCTAATGCGAAACGCCTCGATCCGCACGACGTTCGGCTGATCGGGAAGCGCCTGGACGACGCCCTGCGGCGACACGATGCGGAGCCGCGCGGGAGCGCTCGCGATCACGCGACGCGCCTCCGCGACCCGCCGCGCGTCGAGAACGTCCGATCCGCTCGTGCCGAAGCTCATCACCACGTCGTCCTGCGGGCTCAGGAGCAGGCCCCCGAGATACCGGTTCACCCGCGCCACGTCGCCCGGCGACAGCGACGCCTGTCCCGGCCCGAAGGCGAGCTCGGTCCGCGCCCGCGTGGCGTCTCGCGCATCTGCGAAGCCGCCTGACGGCTGCGCCGCACAACCCGACAGCGCCAGCGCCAGCGCCACGAGCCCGGTCAACCCACGCACCCCGAACATCCGTCTCATCGGCGCCGCGTTCCCACGCTCAATCGAAAACGACGGCGGCGGCGGCTGCGCCCGACGTCGATCCGGCAGGCGATGCCGGTCCGCCGTCGACACCCTCGAACCAACGCTGAACCTTGGCGCGAAGCGTCGTCACGGCGGCGATGTCGACGACAGCGAGCAGCCCGAACAGAAACCCGTATTCGATCACGGTCGCGCCGCCGTCATTATTTGGAAATCGCGGTCTGCGCCCAAAGGGTTTCTCCATGACTGACCCGCTGTAGCCGCACATCTTTTTTATGAGCTCATGAACGATATGACGCTCACCCATTAAGAATTCATGCCCGGACGCCTGAAAGGTTGCCTTCCCCGAAGACCCGCGCTCTGCTCAGATTCCGGCACGGAGGCGACCAAATGGACACCCGCACCATTCTCGAACGGCTGATCGGCCATGACACCGTCAGCGCCCGCCCCAACATCGACCTGATGCGCTGGCTGCGCGAACTGCTCGCGGCGTCCGGGATCGAGGCGACGCTCGTCCCCGACGCATCGGGCGCAAAGGCCAACCTGTACGCCACCGTCGGCCCGAGGAATCATCCGGGGGTGATGCTGTCGGGTCATACCGACGTCGTGCCCGTCGAGGGCCAGGCGTGGACTCGCCCGGCGTTCCGCCTCACGGAAGCCGATGGCCGCCTCTACGGTCGCGGCGCCGCCGACATGAAAGGCTTCGTCGCCTGCGCCGTCGCCGCCGCACTCGCCGCCGTTCGCCGACCGCTGCGCACCCCGCTTCATCTCGCGCTCAGCTACGACGAGGAAATCGGCTGCCTCGGCGTGCGCTCGCTGATCGACCTCATCGACGCCGCGCCCGTTCGCCCGGCGATGTGCATCGTCGGCGAGCCGACCGGCATGGCCGTCGCCACCGGCCACAAGGGAAAGCGCGGCCTCCGGGCGACCTGCCGCGGCCGCGAAGGCCATTCCGCGCTCGCCCCGCACGCGATGAACGCACTGCACCTCGCGGTCGATCTCGTGCAGTCACTGCGGGGGATGCAGACCCGCATCGCCGCCTCCGGCCCGCGCGACGGCGATTACGACGTCCCCTACACCACCGTCCACGTCGGCCGCATCGCCGGCGGCGCCGCGCTCAATATCGTGCCGAACCTCGCATCGGTCGAATTCGAGTTCCGCCATCTCGCCGAGGACGATCCGGGCGCCCTGCGCGCCGAGATCGACGCGGCGGCGGCGGCCGTCGTGGCGGCCTCCGGCGATCCGGACGCCTCCATCGAGATCGCCGAGTTCATCAACTATCCCGGTCTCGGCACCGCGCCGGGGGCGGAGGTCGTCGCCTTCGTCAAAGGCCTGACCGGCGCGAACGCCACGATCAAGGTGGCGTTCGGAACCGAGGGCGGACTGTTCGACGCGCGGCTCGGCATCCCGACGGTCATCTGCGGGCCAGGGTCGATGGCGCAGGGACACAAGCCCGACGAGTTCGTCACGGTCGAACAGATCGACCGCTGCGACGCGATGCTGGCGGCCCTGCTCGATCGGCTGGCGACCGGGCTGTAGCAGCCTCGCGCCAGCCCGGGTCTCGCCCGCAGTTGTCGCGGTCAGACCTCGATCGATATCCTCTCGAAGGGACCGGGACCAAACTCGTCGGATATCTGCGCAACCTCAATCAGGACAGTCTGGATCGCTTCCTCCCCGACAACATCACTGGCGTCAAAAACAATGCTGCTGTCGAAAACGACCTGATCGATCAACAATTGCGAATTTTTCCAGATTCTCAGCTGGTATCTGAGCTCCGCTTCTCCAACTGGCGCCTCCGACGCCTCCCAGCTGTCTCCATCGATCCGTGTTCGGCGGATCCAGTCGATCTGAATTTGCCCGTTCGCCGTACGTCGTGCGGAAAGCTGACAGGGGCGATACGGTCGAAGTCCGACGCCGGCAAACGCCTCGACATAATGAACGTAGCTGGCGTGATCGTACGGCCTGACCGCGGGACCGACCCGGTAATGCCTTGACAGGCCCCGAGCGGAGATCGGCAGCTCCAGCTGGACGACGGCGGCGTCGAGAAGGACAAAGTCCGTTCCCGCCGGCCAGGACCCGGTCATGACCGCGTCGGTCCCGGCCTGGCCGCGCAACAGGCCGCTCACTTCATACTCGTTCGGCCCGACAAGGATGGCCGACGCGAACTGGATCACCTCCCAGTCTCCCGACCCGCCATGGCGCAGCGCGGCGGCGTTTGACCCGTTGAGCACGTCCTCGCTCGTCGCGCTCCGCAGCGATCCCGATGCGATGCGGACGCGGACGCCACGTTTCATCCACTTGCCGCAGATGCCGGGACCCAGCGGCTCCAGCGTTTCGCCCATCGTCGCAGATCGAAAAACCTCCGTGTTCAGCCGATAGCCGAAGTCGGCCGTCGCGGAGAACACCGCGACCGACCCTGTCCACGGCGTCTTCGTTACCGCGATATGGGGGGCGTGAGGCAGTTCCTGACCCGTCAACAGCGGCAGGTCGAGAAACTCGGCGTAGGCCTGCCCGATGGCGATCTTCTGGGGCGGTCGTCTCGTTGACCCTGCATAGACCGGCGTTTCGTAGAGCGCCGGCTCGATCCGCGCCGCGGCGAAGGTCCGGCGGCCCAGGTCCTCGACGCGGTCTATCCGATACAGATCGGTGCGCCCTTCGAATGCGATCGAGACGACGTCGCCGCTCGTGATCGCGAGCTGCGAAAGCGGAAGGTCGAACTTGACCGAGTCCCGGGCGATCCTCGACTCGCTCAGCCAACGTTCCGCGATCGCTTTCGCCTGATTGTCGGTCATGACGATCGGCGTGCTCGATTGCGTTGCGTCCGGCTCCGCCGAATCGGGAGAAACCGCCTCCGCCGTGCCGGCCTGGTAATCCATGTCGGCGCGGACGAACGCCACGGTGACGCGCCCGGGCGCGTCCGACCTCGCGCCCCTCGTCAAGGCGACCGCCGGGGCGTCGGCCGCAACAGCGAAATTCGCCGGCAGTAACTCGGCGGCTATCCGCCCGTTGCGACTGACGAACGCCACATCGTCCTCGTGACTGAAGCTGTCGAACCCATAGGCCAGCATCAAGGGCTGCAGGCTTTGCCGCGCGGTCTCCACCGCCCCGATCATGTAGCCGGTAACGCATCCGTCGAGCGCCGATAGGTCGATGGCCGAGACGTCCGAGCGCACGCAAATCTGGGCGACGATTTCTGCCAGCGCCGGAACGCCGACGCGCGCGTTTATCCAGTGGCCCCTGTCGTAATTCGCCCCATCGACCCAAGTCGTCAGGCGATCAGGAAAGTCGGGCCAAGGACGCGCATCCCACGCCCAGACGTAAGCGCGAGCCATATCGACCATCTTCCCCGCGTATTCATCGGATATCGGATTGTTGTCCGGTTCATTCCAGTACGCATACATCGCCTGGAGATAGCGATGCTGAATGAAATCGTCACGAGCGCCGCTGGAATAATACGGAAAGAAGCTCTCCGACGACTTGGGATCGTAGAACACGTTCGGTTGATTGGTCCCCTTGTCGACGGCAGGACAGCCGAGCTCGGTGAACCAGATCGGCTTGGATCGCGGTTCCCACGCTGTCGGCGCGCCGACCTGAACACCACCGACACGATTTACGTGCGCCCGGGCCCACCAGTTTCGGATATCCTTGTAGCGAAACACCCAATCGTCGCCATAGGCGCCGTCATGGATCGGAAGCCGCTCCTGGTTCTCGCGCCCCTCCTGGCTCGCATAGTACCAATCGAAGCCTTCGCCGCCGCGCACGTTTCCAACAATGTAGTCGAGATTGTAGATCGAGCCCATCGCGACATCGAGGTGTTCGGAACCATCGCGCCAGTCCGAAAGGGGCATGTAATTGTCGATGCCGACGAAATCGATGTCGGAATGCGCCCAAAGCGGATCGAGGTGGAACGACAGATCTCCCGAGCCGTCGTCAGGATGATGACCGAAATACTCCGACCAGTCCGCAGCGTAGCCGATCTTCGCCTCCGATCCCAGGATCTCCCGAACGTCCCGGGCGAGTCTGCAAAGCGCGCGCACCGCCGGATAGCCGTCGACGCCGTCCCGGATCTGCGTCAACGAGCGCATTTCGGAGCCGATGCAGAACGCCTCCACCCCACCCGCAACGACGCAAAGATGCGCATAATGCAGGATGAAGCGCCGGTACGACCACTCGTTCGGACCGGTATACCTAACCGCACCGTTCTCGATGGCAAAGTCGCTCACCCGCGCCGTTCCGAAAAAGGCGCGGACCTGCTCTTCCGCGGCGCTCGTCTTGTCGGGCGACCCGGGCAGTCCGGGCGCGCGCGACAGCGTGATCCGGCCGCGCCACGGCACCGGAAGCTGCCCGACGTCGTCCGTCCACGGGTCGTCCAGCTCGTTGCCGGACAGGATCTCCATCAGGATGAACGGATAGAACATGACCGACTGGCCGATGTTTTCCATGTGCCGGATCGCCTGGATCACCGAAGCGTCCGAGGGCGTTCCGCCGAACAGCGGCCGCCCATCGACTCGGGTGACGACCTTGGCGTCGAACCGCCCGACGCCTGAAACGCTCCAGGCCTGCTGTTGCCCGTCCTGCTCGGCCTGCTCCACGACGGGACGCAGGCGGCACCGGTCACAACGAAGATCGTCGCCGAACCAGCTGACGACGAGCGACACGCGACGCGACGCCGGCAGTTCGGCGCGCAGCTGCTCGAGCGATACGACGAGGTCCGGGCGGCCGCGATCGTTGTTGACGTTCGCGACGATGGTCTTGCCCTTGCCGTGGTTGAACTGTACCGGCGTCGTCGCGAGGGCGTATTCACCGGTTCCCGGAACGAGCGCGACGGCGCGGACGTCCAGCGCGGGCGGCCGCGGAACGCTCGGCAACGTGACGGCCGGGCGACGGAAGACCTCGAAGTTGAACTGCGGGATGCGGTTGCCGAACGGGGTCAGGTCGAGGTTCTCGAAGACGACGTACGCCGTCCCCCGATATGCGGGCGCGAAATCCGGTCCCTCTATCGCCGCGATCACCGGATCGGGGATCTGATCCTCGCCGCCTTCGTGCAGCCGCCAGGTGACGCCGTAGAGATCGAGCGCCTGGCCGTCCGCCCAGATCCGCCCGACCCGTGCGACCTCGCCTTCGCACAGCGCGAGCGCCAGGCTGATCGAGTAGCTGAACTCGCGAACTTCCTGCGCGCGCGGACCGCCCTTCCCGCCCGCTTGCGTCGTCTCGACGTTCTCGAGAAAGCGGCTCGACCAGATGACCTGGCCCGCGATCCGGTTTCGCCCGAAGACCCGCGGCAGCGCCGCCCCCTCACTCGCCCCCATGACCCTGAACCGCTCGACCCGACCGGTCTCGACCGGTTCCGAGCCAAGGCCGGTGAGGCGCTGGTCGATCCCGGCGCCAAACGTGGCGCCCACCGCCTTGCCGAGCGCGCCGGCCGTCAGCCCCGCGATCGACCCGCCGAAAGATCCGCCGATCGCGGACCCGGCCGCGGACAACAGCAACGTCGCCATCAGGTCGTCCTTTCGGGGAAGCGAAAGACACCGACGATCCGACGCGACCACGCGGGCGTCAGCGGCGATTCCACGACGCCATGCCCGGAATAGGCGTGGATCAACGTCGGATGCCCGTCGTCCGATCGGGCGAGGACGCCGACATGCTTCGCCACCGAGTCCGTCGTCATGCGAAACATCGCGATATCCCCCGGCTGCGCGTCCGGGACCGCGACGCGGACGAGGTTCCGCTCGGCGGCCATCAACAGGTCCTCGGTGTGGCCCGGCTCCGACCAGTCGGGCGTATAGGCGGGAACCGCCTCGGGTTCGGCGCCCAGCATCTCGCGCCACAAGCCGCGAAGAAGCCCGAGGCAATCGGCGCCCGCGCCGCGGCAGCTGGCCTGGTGCTCGTAGCGGGTGCCGATCCAGGTGCGCGCCCGCGACACGACCTCAGCGCCGCGACCGTCAATATCGTTGCCGGCTCGATCCATCATGCACCTCGCCGTTCTTGGGATAGGCGGCGACCCAATCGTCGCCCGGTATGTGCGGAAAACCCCGAAAATTCAAGAGATTGGCGAACTTGCCCCTGCAAGTCTCGAAGCGTTTGTCGCAGCCGGCGAAAATCCTGAAGCCGTCCCCGACCGCGATGGGCGCACCTGGCTGTCGCCACAGCTCGATTCGCCGGATCGCCCCCGAAAGAACGACGTCGCGCTTCACGGCGATCCGCTCGCCGGCGTTCGCGCCGCTCAGCCAGAGCAGGTCGCCGGCCGTGAACCAGTCGCCCGCGAAGCCTTCGAGCCCGCGCGCCGTAATCTTCGATCCGAGATCCACGGTCGCGACCTCGCTCTCCGCCTGGAACCCGGCGGTCTCGAGATCGAACCGGCATTTCGCATCGCCGAGCCGACGATCGCAGCCGCGCAGCAACGTCCGCCCGACGGCGACGTTCAACTGCTCGGTCAGACCGCGGAGCTCGACCTCGAACGCGCTGTCCGAGCGCCGGATCTCGCCAAAATGCCCGGCGAACAGCAGCACGCGCAGGTCCGGGCGCGTCCAGTCGACGAGCCAGTGCTCGACGCCGGCCCGATCGAACCGGCCCGCGCGAATGTCGTCCTCCGATATACCCGCATCGCTGAGCGCGCCGACGCCTTCGGCATTGTCGACGGCGAGGCCAGTGGTCGACTCCACGGCGCTCGCGGTCATTCCCGAGCTGGCCTTGAACGTCGTCTCGTCGAAGACGAGGTTCAGGTCATGATCGGTGAACCCGAACTCGCGCCCGTCGCACCGCCTGACGCGCCAGCAGCGGCACAGCGTCGTCGCGCCGGCGTCAAGCCGCGTGCGAAGGTCCGGATGGATCGTGCGCATCAGAGACGGACTTCAAGGACGGGTACCGACGGGATGTCGCCGGCGGCGAAACTGGCGAGGCTCGTGGCGATGCGGTCGGTGTCGAACCGGACGGGAACGTCGAATTCGAAACCGGCCGTGATCGCGGCGCCCGTTGCCGGCGCGATCGCGAAGCGCACCGATCCTTGCGCGTGATCGACGAAAAAGTCCTCGCCCGCGACCACCGCCACACCGTCCATCGCCAGCCGGACGCTGCCATAGACCGGTTTCGCGATAGGCCGGACGTAGTCGACGCCACCCGAAGCGTAACGCTTGGACAGCGGGAAATCGCGCAACGATCCATCGCCGACGCCGATCGCCTGATCGAGGGCTCCGGGCGCTCCGGAGGGCCGACAAGACTTGAAATCGGTCCAGTCCTTCCACCGAAAGCCGTAGAGTTGCCCATGGCGCGCCTCGAAGAACGCGATCACTTCGGCCAGATCGTCGAACGAGCGAACGCCGAGACCCGCGTCGTAGCGACGCCGGGAATGCGCCCACGGGGAATTGCGCTCCTCGAAGCCGTTGCTGAGCTGGACGATCTCGGTGCGCCGTTCCGGCCCGCCGCTGGACCCGACCGAAAGCGGCGCGGGAAACTGGACTTCGTGAAAGTTCATGGCCTTGGTCCCTCAAAGGTTGCGTCGGCCACGCTGGATCGCGCGGTTCATCTCGGCGGCGACCTGGCTTTGCGATCTGTGAAAGCTGGCGGCGTCGGGCGACGATATGTTCATCGTCACATGAACCGAGCCGCCGCCGCCCGCGCCCCGGATTCCGAGCTTGCCGTCCGACGAACGCGCGAGGGGCAGAACCGCTTCCGGCCCGGCTTCGCCCATCAGGCCGACGCCGCCGCGCATGGGAAAGTTCGTCGACCCGTCGACGACGCCGCCCCGGGCGAACGCCGTCACCCTGCCCGATGCGAACGCGGCGCCTTTCGCAAACGGCGACAATCCCCCCAGGATCGCCTGCAGCCCGCCGCTGAGCGCCGTACCGACCGACTTCTGCACGGGCGCCATCGCCTGGCTCAGGACCGAGCTCGAAATGCTGCGGCCGATCCCGGCGAACACCTCCGAAACGCGCTTGCCGTCGATGACCAACCCGTCGAACGCCCGGCTGAGCGACGTCGTGACCGAACGCGACATTCCTGTCGCCTCGCGTCCGGCGTCCTTGAGACTGCCTCCGACGCCGTCGAGTTCGCGTCGGAACGCGGTCGTGACGCCCTCGAGTCCGGCGAAACTGGTCTCGAGTCCCGTGAGCTGCGTTTCGAACCGCCCGAGTTCGTCATCCTGGTCAGCCATGGTCATTCCACCTTTTTTCGCGCCCGCGGCGCATCCGGATAACGCCCGAGAAGGCTGACGAGGCCCGCGCGGTCGAGCGCAACGCCGTCGCCGCCGAGATCCGCGAGCAGGAACAGTTCGGCCGGCGTCAAGCTCCAGAACGCCTCCGGCGACAGGCCGAGCTCGACCATCCCCAGCCGCATCAGCTTCGGCCAGGCGAAGCGGGTCAATTCGGCTCGTCCCCTCCGGGAACGGTGAACGTGACCTTCAGCAGCCGCGCCGCCGCCTGCGCGGCTTCGAGCGGTCCGCCGTCGATCGTGCTCCCAAGCAACTCCTCCTCCGTTATCCGCCACCCGCCGCCGTTCAGCCCGGCGGTTATCAGGCTGATCAGATCCTTGACCTGAAACGCGCCCGTCTCGAACCGGGCGATCATCGCCATCAGCGACTCCGCCTTCAGCCGCGCTTCGAGTTCGGCGAGCGCGCCGAGCGTCAGTCGCATCACGCGCCGCTCGCCGTTCACCGAAAGTTCCGTTTCGCCGCGCCACGGATTCGCCATCACAACGCCTCGAAAGTCACGGCGCCGGCGGAGGAAAGCGACAGCTCGTAGACCGCCTCGCCGTCATGCTGCCCGGCGTATTCGAGGCTGGTGATCTGGAACGGACCCGTCACCAACCCGAAACTCGGAATGATGACCTGAAAGGCGGGTATCTCCCCGTTGAAGAATATCTCACGGGCGCGTGCGTCGGTCGCTTCGTCGCGAAACACGCCCGAGCCGCTAATCGCGGCGCTGCGCACACCGGCCCCGGCGAGCAATTCGCGCCAGCGACCCGCGCTGCCGAGATTGGTCACGTCGACGGTTTCAGCGTTGAAGGCGATGCGCGACGCCCGAAGGCCCGCAATAGTCTCGTAGGACCCGGCCCCCGTGAGGTCCAGCTTGATCAAAAGGTCCTTGCCGCGTTGCGCCGCCATTTCGTCGTCCTTTCGAGAATGTTTCAGTCGTCCTGGTCGACCACCGCCCGGAATCGCAGCGCGACGCGCCGCTTCTCCGGGGCCGGCCCACGATCCGCCTTCGCCAGCAGGAACCGCAACGCCACCAGCCGGCCCGCGTCGAGTTCCAGCGGCGTCGCCATCAGGCTTGCGCAGACCGCACCTGCGATACGCTTGACCGTGTCGAAACCGTCGCGCGCCGAATGCACGACGATGTTGAAATCGTGGATCGCGCCTCGGCTCGTCTTGGTGTCGTTCGGCCGCACGCTCTCCTCGCCGAGCGTCACGTAGTCAGCGGCGCCGTTACCGAGCAACTCCCGCGGCGCGTCATGGATCGCCGTCCCGACCAGCGCCGCCAGTTCCGGATCGCCCGCCAACCGGCCGTAAACGGCGCGCTGCAGGCTCGCTGCAAGTTCGTAGCTCACGGCTGCACGCCCTCCTCGGCGACAATCTCCAGAAACCGGCCCGCGCCATCCGCTTCCGCGACGGTCAGGATGTCGAAAATGCGCGCTCCTTCACGAAACCGCTGATCCGGGCGCGGACGGGACGGAGCGTCAACAGGGGCGCCCCGAACCAGGATGCGGTACGTGACACGCGGCCGGCTCTGGCCCGCCAGAAAGTCCTCGCGTCCCGTCCGCGCCGTCATGTCCGCCCAGACCGCGCCCAGCGTCCGCCATTCCGTCGCGTACCCTCCCGAGCCGTCGGGGATGATATTGCGCGCCTCGAGCAGCAGCTTGCGCGAAAGCCGAATTGCGCGCGTCACGACAGACCTCCGCCGATCCGGACCGCACGATAGGCCTCCAGCAGGACGAGCACGCCAAACGGCATCGACCCGGAAGTGACACCTGTGTCGCTGCGGTTCTCGAAAAGGCTCGCAGCGAGCAGCATGACCGCCTGGCTCAGATCGGCGGGCACCTCGTCCCAGGTTTCCGCGTATCCGGCGGTGAACCGGATCTCGGCGTGCCCGTACCGCGGCACCAGCGGCAGCCGCCGCCCGTATCGGCCGACGATCCGCGGCCGCTGGCTGTCGCGAACCAGCGACCAGGCCGCCGGGTCGATGTCCTCGCCGACGCCGTCCGCTCCGTAGAGGGTGATCTCGTCGACCGATCGCACCGGTCCGATGGGCAGACCCTGGCTCGACTCCTCGCGCCAGCACGTCACGGTCCACAAGAACCCGCGGCTCAGCAGCGCGCGCCCGATCCGGGCCTCGATGGCCGCCATGGCCGACCGCAGATAGAGTTCCAGCACCGCGTCGAGCGAGCCGTCGTCGGCGAACCCGGTGCCCAGTCGCAAATGCTCGGCGAACGCCCGCACCGGCACCGCCTCGGACGGAGGCGCGCTCACTTCGGTCAAGATCATCGTCTGTTCCTCATTTCGGGCGTTCGCTCAGTGCGATGCGCATGACGATCGCGCGGCTCAGCACGCGATCGTCGGTCGTCCGTACCCGGTTCGTGACCATGTAGACCTGACCGGGCGCGCCTCCCGCGAACTCGGCCCACGAGCGCGTCGCGTCGTGCTCCTGCGCCGCGACGCGGAGCCGCTCGCGCTTGAGGGGAGCCGGCTGAACCGTCCAGCCGAGATCGCGGAGCACCTGCTCACGGGGCGCGAGATATCCCCGCCTCCAGTCCATGACAAAGGTCACGGGACTGTCGGCGGCCTTCAGAACGTATCCGCTCATGGCCTGACCCTTGATGAACGATGGATGAGACACGCCCCCGCGCCGCCCGAGCAGAGAGGAGCAGCGGCTGGCGAAACGCGGAGGCGTGTCGGATCGGCCCCGGAGATTCAGGGACCGATCATCTGCGGCGGTGACGCCCGGGTGAACGCCCGATGTCAGCTCGCCGCAAACTTCAGGAGCTTGATCGCCGCGAAATCGCTCACGTCGCCGCCGATGCGCTTGGTCGCGTAGAACAGCACATGCGGCTTCGCCGAGAACGGATCGCGCAGGATGCGCAGATCAGGACGCTCGGCGACGGTGTAGCCGGCGCGGAAATCGCCGTAGGCGATGGCGTAGGAGTTGGCTGCGATGTCGGGCATGTCCTCGGCGGTCAGCACCGGATAGCCCATCAGCCGCGACGGCTCGCCCACGGCCTGCCCGTCCGACCACAGGAAGCGCCCGTCCGCGTCCTTCATCTTGCGCACGGCGCCTGCGGTCTTCGAGTTCATCACGAAGGTCGCGTTGGCGCGGTAGCGGGCGCCCAGCGCATAGACCAGGTCGACGATGGCGTCGGCCGGATCGATCGACGAGAACCCGCCCGCCGTCCCGGTCGGCACATAGCCAAGCGACCCCCAGGCCCAGATATCGGTGTCGATCTTCGGATGAGAAAGGAAACCCGTCGGCTTGTCGATGCCGTCGCCGGCGATGAAGGCGGCGGCCTCGGCACGACTGAACTTGTCGGCGATCCGCTGCGCCAGCCAGCCCTCGACGTCGAACGCGCTGTCGTCGAGCAGGCGCTGGCTCACCTTGGGCAGCGCCGAAAGCTCGTGCAGCGGGATCGAGATGCGATCGACCTGCGGCGTGCCGGTCTCGGTCCGCGCCGCGGTCTCGTTCGCCCATCCGGCGCCGATGTCGGTGTGGTCGACCAGCACGTCGAAGGCCGTCGCTTCGACCTGCACCACGGTCGCGATGGTCCGGATCGAGGCCGACGAGCGCAGGACGCCGACGATCTGCGCCGCGGTCTGCGGATCGACGAGATAGCCGCCGTCGGCCGAAACGGTTGTCGAAAGCGCCTTCTCCTCGATGGGCAGGCCGCGCAGGGCGTCGTCGTCGCCCGAACGGAGATAGGTCCCGAAGGCTTTTTTGTGGGGGGCGTCCGCCTCGGCGCCGCGGGCCAGGGGGGGACGGTTCATCGCGATGGATTTACGGTCGAGCATGGCCAAACGGGTTTCCTGTTCCTTGAGTTTCGATTTGATCCGGGATTGAAAAGAATTGAATTCCACGAGAAATCCGGTCAGGGCCGACTTCACCTCAAGATGCGGGCTCTGGACCGGCGCGGCGCTATCCGCCCCGGCGTTGGTGTCATATGTCTGCATGGGACGACTTCCTTGATGACTTTTTCTTCACCGGCGGGGCCTCACGCCAGCATCTCCCGCGCCGTGCGGAACGTATCCGCGAGAGTGCGCGCCAGGTCCGCCTCGTCGTCCGCGGGGGCGGCGTGCGCCCGGGCCTGAGGCAGCATCGGGAAGGTCACGAGCGACACCTCCCACAATTCGATTTCGTGCAGCGTCCGCTGCCCGCTCGCGGCCTTCTCGGCGCGCAGCGTCCGGTACCCGATCGACAACCCGTCGATCGCCCCGGCCTGCAACAGCACATGCGCCTCGCGCGCCGCCTGCACTTCGAGCAGCAGCCGCCCCTTGACGAGCAGGCCCCGCGCATCCTCGCGAACCTCGTCCCAGACGCCGATGGGCTGCGCCGGATCATGCTGCCACAGCATCTTCACGCCACGCCCGGCGTCGGCGAGCCGGGCGAGCGATCCGCTGTAGGCGCCACGCTGCACCACGTCGCCGCCTTGGTCGGGCGCACCGAACAAGCTGGCGTACCCGCAGATCTCGGCCCCGTCCTTCAGCGACAGTTCGCTGTCGAACGAGCGAAATTTGGTTTCGAGCGCCAACGTCTCGAAAAACTTGACTTTCATGGCATCACCTCGAAAATTGTTGCTTGGGGCGCGAACGCCTCCGAAGCCGCACGCCCGGATCTGGGCGTCCGACGGTTCGAGGGACAGACAGCGCGGCTCTTTACGGTTGCATCTGCGTGAGCATGAAGCCGAGTAAGGCGATGCCCGCCACGATCCAGCCGATGAACTGTTGAATCCCCGCCGACTTCCCGTCGCCGGCGTCGCGCGAGCGGGCCAGTTCCTTCACCATCGTGGTAAGCTGGTGCATCCCCTCCGAGACCGCCGGGTCCGAGACGCTGGTCTTGCCCTCGCCCCGGTCGAGCCGCCCCTTGATCTCGTTGAGCGAGCCGGTGAGGTTGGCGAAATTCGAGCGTAGCAACTCCTGCCCTTGCTCGATCGACCTGCCGAAACTGTTCTCCATCTTGAGCAGCGCCGCAGACGTCGCCTCATTGGTGGAGGCAGCGGATTCCTTCTGTGCTTGGAGTGCCGCTACGACCGCGGTCTTGTCTGACAGGGCGACTTGTTCGGTGCGCTTGTCGCGCTCGTGAAACTGCATCTGCACGGCCTCGAACCGAATATCGAGTTTCGTCAGCAAAGAAGAAATCCGCTGCTCGTGGAGCGTGTACAGGTGTGTGAACTGTTCCGCGGCGTGGCGGTCCTCGGAGGCGCGCAGGTCGTCGGCGCGCTTTATCGAAAGCTCGGCGTATCGCTGGTCTGCGGTGCGGAGTTCCGCCGCCGCCTTGGCGCCCGCCTCGAACAGATCGAGCACGTTCCTCGTCGGATCGACCGTCGGCCCCCCGAACCGGTCGGTTGGCAGGCCGGCCACGCGGTTGTCCCCTGGCTTCTCGGCCGGTTCGGTCATGGTGCGCCTCCATCCTCTGTGCGCGCCATTGGCTCGGCTTCCTCGGTGTGCGCCACCGTCGCGAAGTTCACCTGGCGGATGCAGGACGTGATCATGTGTCGGTCTCCCTGATGATGCGGGTGTGCCGCCGGGCCTGAGCCGGCGGCGGTGGAAGTGGTGGCCCGACGATCACAGGGCGTCGTCGCGGCGCTCGTTCCGGACGGTCGCCGGGCGCCCACTATCTCAAACCGACGTCGGTGCGCCGTATGATCCCGTGCCCGGCCCGGGATGTATTAGCCTGCAATGTTTCGGCTGAGCGCGAGTATAAGCCCGCCGATGCCGATCAGCGCTCCGATGATTGCGACGATGTAGGATTGCGAGAACTGGCTGGTCTCGCGCTGCGTCGTCTCGGCGTGACTTTGGACGGCTCCGCCCGCTTCGATACGCGCCACGCGTTCCTTCATATCGTCGATCTTGTCGTCGAGCCCGCTCGATCCGCTGGCGATCAGCGCGCTCTGTTGATCGATCTGCTTCGAAGTCGCCGTCTCGCTCTTCGAAATTGCGAGCGCGCTTGATCGGACTTGCTCGGCGACCGCCTCCTTCGCAGCCTGCAGCGCGGCATCCACGGCAATTTTCGTATCTCGAAATGTCTGTTCCGTTCGCGTGTCCCGCTCGCGGAACTGTATCGCGATCGAGGCGAACTTTTCCGCCGTAAGGGCCGACAGAGCATCTACGGCTCCAAGGACCATGTTCGGCGTCGGTTGCCGGTCAGCGACCGACTGCAGAAGCGTGATCGCCTTGTCCATCGCCTCGAGACGCGTGATGATCAGTTCTCGGACGTTCTGATCCTTCGCTGTGATCGTCGTCAGCAGGAGCTCGCGCAGGCCGGCGATTTCCCGGTAAAGCTGCTCGCGCGTCAGCCCCGCCGGGTCCGGCATCTGCGACGGGCTGGCGCCGCGCGGAACCGCTACTTCTTCGGGCATGGCGTTCTCCTTTTTCGCTTGGTTGAACGCCGAATCCGAAGGGCGCCTGGAAAAACCTGATCCGCTGCTGCTGGCGTCAGCGTCACTCCGCCTCGAACTTGGGCAGCCCCAGCATCTGCCGCTTCTCGGCGTCGCTGAGGAAAGCCGCCCCGCTGATGCGGTTCCACAGCGTCACGCGCTCCTCGGCGAGCGCGGGCACGTTGTCCTCATCGACCTTGATCTGGAACGTCTCGCCATAGATCGCAGGCAGCCAGCCCGACATGGCCGCAAGCGCCTTCGAGACCATCGGCAGCACCGTCAGGCGGTAGAACGCCCGATGCGCCTCGGCGTAGTTCGCATAAGTGTTGTCGCCGGGCAGCCCCAGCAACATCGGCGGCACGCCGAAGGCCAGCGCCACGTCGCGCGCCGCCGCTTCCTTCGTGCGGTGGAACTCCATGTCCGAGGGCGAAAAGCCCATCGGCTTCCAGTCGAGCCCGCCCTCGAGCAGCATCGGCCGCCCGGCGTTGCGCGCACCCTGATGATGGCTCTCGAGTTCGTCGATCAGCCGCGCATACTGATCCGAGGCCAGCGAGCCCATCCCGTCGGCGCCCTTGTAGACGATGGCGCCCGAGGGCCGGGCCGCGTTGTCGAGCAGCCCCTTCGACCAGCCCGACGCCGAGTTGTGCACATCGACCGCCGCCGCCGCCGCCTGCATCGGCGACAACCCGTAGTGATCGTCCTGCGGATGGAAACTCTTCACATGCAGCAGCGGAATCCGGTCCGCCCGCATGTCGAAGACATGTTTCTTGGCGCCGACGACATATTCATAGGCCACCGGCCAGCCGTCGCTCCCCGGGACCACCTTCATCCGATCCGAGCGCAGCGCATAGAGCTCGCGCGGCCCGCCCGAGAACGTCTCGCCCGCCGCCTCCAGATAGGCGTCGCCGCTCAGCAGCAGATGGCCGTAGAATGTCTCCATCAGTTGCGCCCCGCCCTGCCCGGGATTGGGCGCGGCCAACAGATCGAGCACCGGATGCGTCTCGAAACGCCGGTCCACGTCCTGCACCACCACGGGCACGGCCGCGGCCGCCTCCGCGATGATCTTGACGCACCGGAACGCGACGGGGTTCCGGAGAAAACCCACCCGCGTCAGCGTGTCGGTGTCGCGCGGCGACCAGGCCACTCGGCCCGCCCCATGAAACGCCACGACCGACCCCGCCGCCGAGGCTTTGGTCTCGGGCGCCGCCGGCGACTTGGACGTACGGAATACTTGCCAGACCATGGTCAGCCTGCTCCTGAATTGCTGCTCTGCTCGGCGACCGGGGCCGGCGCGGCCCCGAAGAAGGCGGCCGATCGACCGCACGCCCCCGCGCGCGGCGCCCGATCAAGGCCTCGTCAGTTGACGCGATTTCACGACCGGCCCGACGCGTGCACGCCTGTCGGCACATCGCGCGACATCCCCTGGCGTGCGACCCGATCGAACCGCTCCGCGAAACGCATCAGAGCGTCCGCACCCGCGGCGAACGGAACTTCGCCGCAGGATCGATCATCAGATCGGTGATCGCCCAGACCAGCGCGTCGACGCGGTCCGGACTGCCCTTGCCCTCGAAACCGCGCACCGTCATCAGCGCCATCTCGTCCTCCAGCGCCTTGAAGGCGCCCCGGTGCGTCACGCGTCCCTGTTCGTAGAGCGCCGCGACCGGCTCGGCGCGCGCCGCCTTGCCCCGGCTGGCGTGCACGCCCCGGAACGGGATCATCGGATCGATGCTTCGGATCAGCGACGCGACCAGATCGCCGCCCTGATTGACCTCCGCGACCAGCCGGTCCGCGCGATTGGCGTGGAACATCGCAACCGCCCGCTCGGCCCAGGCCTGCGGCGAGGCGCCCCTTATGCTGCCGTCCGCGATCACTTCGGCCACCCAGTCCTGCGGCGGCCCCTGCATCGCGACACCGGCCACGACGATGCCGCAGGCGTCCGCGGCGCCGCCGGTCGAGACCGGCGGATCGACCGCGACGATCACCCGGTCCAGATCGAGATGACGCGGCCCGCGCGCCGCCGCCAGCATGTCCATCGTCCACAGCGCCCCGTCGAGATCCGTGAGGATCTCGCCGTCGAGCTCCTGCCGCCCGAGCCGCCCGCCGCCATAGGCCGCGGTCACCGTCTCGAGAAAGCTCTTCGCCAGATGCATCCGGTTCGCCGACGTCGGCGCGCCCGTCCGCACCGTTTCCGGCGCCGCCAGGATCGCATGAAGCAGCGGGATGTTGCGCGGCGTCGTCGTGACCACGACCCGCGGATGCGCGCCGAGGCGGAGCGCGAACCGCAACATGTCCCACGCCGCCTCGCCCTTGCGCCACTTCGCCAGCTCGTCGCACCAGGCGGCGTCGAACTGCGGACCCCGCAGGCTCTCGGGCTCGCTCGCCGAGAACGTCTGCGCCACCGCCCCGTTCGGCCAGACCAGCCGCTTGCGCGTCGCCTGCCATTCGGGCCGACGGTCCGGCGGCGAGGTGGCCATGATCCCGGACTCGCCGAAAATCATCACCTCGCGGGCCTGGTCGAGCGTGTCCGCCACCAGGGCGATCCGCGAACAAGGCCCCGGATCGGCGGGCTTGCCGCCCTCGACGCAGCGGCGGACCCATTCGGACCCGGTGCGGGTCTTGCCGGCGCCTCGACCCCCCAGAACGACCCAGGTGGTCCAGTCGCCGTCGGGCGGCAGCTGATGTCCGGCGATCGCCCAGTGCTCGAAGAGCCAGGGCAGCGAGATCAGCGCATTCGGACTCAACGCGTCGAGGAACGCCTCGAGATCACCGTTCCCCCGTCCATGCGGCAAGTCGCGCACGGATTTCGGCACGGGCGGCGCCGACATCGAGTTCGACGCCGCCGCCGTCGGTCCAGCTTCTGCTTCGTTTGACAAGACTCGCCTCGAGTTCCAGAACGGTTTGCAGAGCCCTTTGATGGGCCTTGACGGCCTCCAGGGTATTCTTGCAGTCAGGATCGGTGTCCTTGTCCGCCTTCAGCCGCGTGACCTTGTCCTGCAGCGCCAGGGACAGCTCACGGTACAATTGGAAATTGCGTCCCAGCACATCGCTCGATCGCATTTCTTCCGATGATGAAATTGTCATGTGATATACGCCCTGGCTGCTCCGCCCGGGCTAGAAACACGAAAACGAAAGCGACACCGTCACTTCCGTCGACCCATTTCTTCCAGCTTACGAAGATGTATACTCCAGAGCGTGCGGTCTGTCAACGACTAAATCTGTGATTGCATCGCCAAGACTTGCGAACGCGCCTTTCCTGCTTTGCGCAACACTGCCGGAACGCGTGCATTCTCGCACCCGACGCCCTCGCGCCCGCGAGCTGACACCCCCCCAACACTCCCCGGAGACGCGCCATGACCGATCCCCTCCTCGCCATCCCCCTCGAAGCGATCGACGAGGCCGCCCTCACCCGCGACCGTACCGGCCTCGACCCCGAGCCTCAGACCGAGCTCGAGCTCTCCATCGCCGCCTCCGGCCTGCGCCAGCCCATCGAGGTCTTTCCCCTCGCGGGCGCCCCCGGCCGCTACGGCCTCCTGACCGGCTTTCGCCGCCTCCAGGCGTTCCGCACGCTGCTGGAGCGCACCGGCGAAGGTCGATACGCCGCGATCCCCGCTTTCGTGCGCGCCGAAACCTCGCTCGCCGCCGCCCTCGCCGCCATGGTCGAGGAAAACGACATGCGCGCCGACCTCTCGCCGTTCGAGCGCGGCCTGATCGCCGTCACCGCCCGCAACCTCGGCGCTTTCGCCTCCATCGAGGAAGCCGTCGAGCGGCTCTACCCCAACGCCGGCCCGATGAAGCGCTCGCGGCTCCGTTCGCTCGCCTTCATGGCCGAGGAGATCGACGGCCTCCTCGCCTCTCCCGAAAAGCTGAACCCGACCCAGGCCGCCCGCCTCGCCAGCGCGCTCCGCCTCGGCTTCGGCAAGCTCATCTCCATGGCGTTGGGCGAGTCCTCCGTCTGCACCTTCGAGGCCCAATGGGCGCTGATCGTCCCCATACTCGCCGAGGCCGAACGCGCCTTCGCCGAGGACCCCGTCCGCACCCGCGGCGACCGCCCCCGCCGCATCCTTCATCCCCGCCCCAACCTCACCATCCGCCGCGAGATGACACGCGACGGCTGGATCCTCCGTTTCACCGGCCGCGACGCCACCGGCCTGATGCTCAACACGGTGATGGACGAAATCGAACGCATGTACGGGCCGTCGTGAAAAAAATTAAAAGATATCAACAACTTTACAGAACTGTACTCGACTCACTACTGTCATTTCGAGTATCGTATCTCTATCATTATTTTCCAGTTACTTACTCCTGATACCTGCCTGCCAAGAGCCTGAACTGCCTCAATCCGATCGGGGATCAAATCACCTTCCTTGAACCTCAGCGCCCTGCGGACTGGCGCGGGGCCAAGACATCGCCGTTGCACACAAAGCCCAAGCGGTATATACATCGCGTATATCCAACCGAGGCCAGTCGCATTGACCGTCACGACCCGCATCTTCCAGACCAACCGGACGCAGGCCGTCCGTCTGTCCAAGGACGTCGCCTTCCCCGAAACCGTGGATGAGGTCGAGATCGTCGTCATCGGCGAGGCGCGCCTGATCACGCCCCGAGGGCGCCGCTGGCGCAGCTTCTTCGCCGATGGCCCCTTCGCGGACAAAGGTTTCCTCAACGACCGCGCCGAGCCCGCGCTGCAGGAACGCGACGGCTTGTGAGCCTTCGCTATCTGCTCGACACCAACATCTGCATCTTCGTCATGAAGGGCCGCGGGGCCGCCCTCGCCGACCGCTTCGACGCCGAGGCCGAGCGCCTCTGCCTCTCCAGCGTCACATTGGCCGAACTCACCTATGGCGTCGGAAAATCGACGGCTCGCGCCCAGAACGCCGCCGCCCTTCAGGCCTTCATCGCACGCCTCGCCGTGCTCGACTTCGACGCTCAGGCCAGCGCAGACTACGGCGATCTCCGATCCGCTCTGGAGCGCCAGGGCCGGGTCATCGGCCCCTACGACATGATGATCGCCGCCCACGCCCGCGGCCGGGGGCTCGTCGTCGTCACCAACAACCGGCGCGAGTTCGACCGGATCGATGGGCTGCTCATCGAGGATTGGTCGGCCTGATCCTCGGCGCAGCTTCCGTCGATTGACGACTGGCGAACAAGGCAGGTGAAACCCGCGCCAACCCGCAAAAACTCTGCAGTTATATTGAACGATATCAAAGGTTTATCGATATAACGCCGAGTTATGGCGGCCCCTGTTCCACCACCGCGCCCTCTGCGGCCGCTTCCTCCGCCTCCCTCGCCCGCTCCCGCTCGATCCGCCGCCAGATCGCGACGTTTCCGTTGTGCTCGTCCAGCGTCCGGGCGAAGGCGTGCCCGCCCGACCCGTCCGCCACGAAATAGAGAAACTCCGTCACCTCCGGGTTCGCAGCAGCGGCCAGCGCCGCCCCGCCAGGGTTCGCGATCGGGGTCGGCGGCAGGCCCGCGATCACGTAGGTGTTCCAGGGCGTCGCCGCGACCAGCTCGCTCGCCCGCAGCCCCCGCCCAAGCGTGCCCCGGCCTTCGGTGATCCCATAGATCACGGTCGGATCGGTCTGCAGCCGCATCCCCCGCCGCAGGCGGTTGGCGAACAGCCCCGCGATCACCCCGCGCTCCTCCGCCACGCCCGTCTCCCGCTCGATGATCGACGCGAGGATCAGCAGCTCCTCCGGCGTCTCTAGCGGCAGATCCGGGTCGCGCCCCTCCCACGCCTGGGCGAGGAGCCGCTCCTGCTCCTCCCGCATCCGCCCAAGGATCGACTCCCGCGTATCCCCGCGCAGATAGTCGTACCCGGCCGGCGCGAGGCTTCCTTCTGGCGGGATCTCCGCGATCTCCCCCGTCAGGTCCTCGCGCGCGTTCAGCGCCTCGACCACCTGCCAGCTCGTCCAGCCCTCCGGCAGAACGATCTGCCGAATGATGTTCCCGCCTTCGTTCAACTGGTCGAGGATCGCCTCCATCGACACGCCCGCGGCGAACTCGTACTCCCCGAACCGCAGCCCGTCGTCGCGGCCCGTGTAGCGCGCGCTAAGCCGGAACAGCGCCTCGTTCGAGATCGCGCCCCCCTTCGCGAGCTTCTCCGAGACGCTCGCGATCCCCTCGCCCCGCTCGACCTCGATCCGGAGCGGCGCCGTCAGCGGGCCGGCCGCGCGGAACTCCGACTGCGCCCAGGTGATGAGCCCGAAACAGAGCACCAGCGCCAGGATCAGCAGGGTCAGAGTATTCGCCGCGACATGCCGCATCATCGCCCGCTCACTCCAAGGCCTTCAGAATCAGCGACGCGTTCGTCCCGCCAAAGCCGAACGAATTGGACAACGCGACGCGGATCTCGCGCTGCCGCGCGACGAGGGGCGCGAGATCGATCGCCGTCGCCACCGACGGGTTCTCGAGGTTCAGCGTTGGCGGGGCCACCTGATCGCGGATCGCCAACGTCGCGAAGATCGCCTCGACCGCCCCGGCAGCCCCGAGCAGATGGCCGGTCGCCGATTTGGTCGAGGACATCGTCACCCGACCCGCGTCCTCCCCGAGCAGCCGGGCGACCGCGCCGAGCTCGATATCGTCCCCCATCGGCGTCGACGTCCCGTGCGCGTTGACGTAGTCGATGTCCCGGGGGTTCAGCCCCGCGCGTTTCAGCGCCGCCTCCATCGCCCGGTACGCCCCGTCGCCGTTCGGTTCCGGCGACGTGATGTGATAGGCGTCCCCTGACATTCCGTAGCCTACCAACTCCGCGTAGATGCGCGCCCCCCGCGCATTGGCGTGGTCGAGGTCTTCGAGCACCACGACGCCCGCCCCCTCTCCCATCACGAAGCCGTCCCGGTCCCGGTCGTAGGGCCGGCTCGCCCGCTCGGGCTCCTCGTTGAACGCGGTGGAGAGCGCCTTGCAGGCGTTGAAGCCCGCGATGCCCAGCTCGCAGATCGCCGCCTCCGCCCCGCCCGCGACCATCACCTCGGCGTCGCCCCACTGGATCAGCCGCGCGGCGTCGCCGATCGCGTGCGCGCCGGTCGAACAGGCCGTCACCACGGCATGGTTCGGTCCCTTGAAGCCGTACCGGATCGAGACGTTGCCGGAGCAAAGGTTGATCAGGCTGCCCGGGATGAAGAACGGAGACACACGGCGCGGCCCCTTGTCTCGAAGGATCAGCGACGTCTCCGCGATGGTCTGGAGCCCGCCGATCCCCGAGCCGATCATCACGCCGGTGCGCAACCGGTCCGCCTCGGCCTCCGGTTTCCAGCCCGCGTCGGTCACCGCCTGTTCGGCGGCGGCCATCGCGAACAGGATGAACGTGTCGATCTTGCGCTGCTCCTTCGAGTTGAGCCAGTCGTCGGCGTTGAAGGTCCCGTCGCCGCCATCCCCGAACGGAACCTCGCACGCGATCCGGGTAGGCAGGCCGCTTGCGTCGAACCGCGTGATCGGCCCGGCCCCCGACCGGCCCGAGATCAACCGACTCCAGGTCGCCTCGACCCCGCAAGCGAGCGGCGAGACCATGCCCATTCCGGTGATGACCACTCGCCGCATCCAGACCCCTCCGGCACCTTCGCCAACCCACCGACCAATACCGGACCGCTCGGGGAGCGGCAACCCGCACGGCCGGGCGCGCAGCAGCGTCGCTTGACGGGTGCGTCCTCCGCAACAACGGAGCACCCGCCGCCATGTTCCGCCAAGGAAGACCATCGGTTTCTGACTTTCGCCGCCCGGTCAATATCCTTCGGGCGACGGCTTCGATCCCAGACACGCCAAGCATGTGGCGTGGCGCCGCCCGCCTCATCTCGCCGAGACATCGGCCACAAGGCGGTCCCGGGATTGGCCCGGCAGGTTCACCGGTATCGCCGTGCGCCGTGGCCTTCATATCGCGCAACGCGCCTTTGATCGGGTTTGACGTCCGACCCACTTGTTCAGCAGTCATCCGCATGCGGCCGCCGCTCCCCTGTATGCAACATGTTGTATTTTTCTTTACGATCTGGTGCGACCGGTTGCGTGCTTGCGCATGATCCGCATGATGATACCTTAAGGACATGTCACTCTGGAGATACGCCAACCCGGTTGAGTTCATGCGCGTGTCCGGCGCGGCGATGCCTGTGGTTTGGGCGATGACCGCGCTGACCTTGGGTGTGGGCCTCGGTTGGGGGTTTTTCCTGACACCCGACGATTACCAGCAGGGCGCGACGATCAAGATCTTGTTCATCCACGTGCCCGCGGCCCTGATGGCCATAAACGCCTGGCTGATGATGCTGGTCGCATCGCTCGTGTGGTTCATCCGCCGCCACCACGTCTCGGCGCTCGCCGCCCGCGCCGCCGCCCCCGTCGGCGCCACGATGACGCTCGTCACGCTCGCCACCGGCGCGCTGTGGGGACAGCCGATGTGGGGCGCCTGGTGGGCCTGGGATCCGCGCCTCACGTCGTTCTTCATCCTTTTCATCTTCTACATCGGCTACATCGCGCTCTGGGAGGCCATCGACGAACCGGACAAGGCCGCCGATCTCACCGCCATCGTGTGTTTCGTCGGCTCGGTCTTCGCACTGCTGTCGCGCTACGCGGTGTTATTCTGGTCGCAGGGCCTTCACCAGGGGCCGTCGTTGTCGATGGACCGCCAGGAGAACGTGCACGACACGTTCTACCAGCCACTGCTCGTCTGCATCGCCGGCTTCGTGCTGCTGTTTGTCAGCCTCGTCCTGCTGCGCACCCGAACCGAGATCCGCGCCCGGCGCCTGCGCGCCCTCGAAGCGGTCGAGGCGCGGGCATGATCCCCGATCTCGGGCGCTACGCCGGAACCGTGGTCGCCGCCTACGGGATCAGCCTCGCACTGCTCGCGGGCCTCGTCGGGTTGTCCGTGCTGCGCAACGTTCGCGTCCGCCGCGCCCTCGCCCGGATGGAGCGCGAAACCGCAAGGCCCCGCGATGGCCAGGCCTAGGTTCAACCTCCTGATCGCCGTGCCGCCGCTGCTTTTCGCCGGCTTCGCGGCGTTGGCCTTCGTGGCGCTCAAGCGCGAGAATCCCGGCGAGCTGCCGAGCGCGCTCGTGGACCGTCCCGCGCCGACCCTCGAGACCGCCGTCGCGCTGCGCGCCGACGCGCCGCCAGACGACGCGTCGCTGCGCGCCGGCGAAGTGACTCTGGTCAATTTCTGGGCCTCGTGGTGCGGGCCTTGCCGGATCGAGCACCCCGTCCTCACCGAACTGTCGGACGCGGGCGTCACGGTGATCGGGATCAATTACAAGGACCGATCCGATCAGGCCCTCGCTTTCCTCGCTGAGCTCGGCGATCCCTACGCGTCGATCGGCGCCGATCCCGACGGGCGCATCGGGCTCGACTGGGGTCTCTACGGCGTCCCGGAGACGTTCGTCGTCGCCGGGGACGGCACAATCCTTCTGCGGCACCCAGGACCGCTGTCGCCGTCGATCGTTGCGAACCGCCTTCGCCCGCTGCTCGACGGCGCCGACTGATCACACCGCAGGTCGCAGGCCTGCCTGCACCGCATCGAGCTCCTCGACCAGTAGAAGTTCTTCGGACGATCGCGGCTTGGACAGTCCCGCCAGCAGCAGGTACGCGACCGGCGTGACGTAAAGCGTCGCGAGCGTCGCGGTGCCCAGCCCGCCGACGATGATCCAGCCCAGCGCCTCGCGCGCCTCGGCGCCCGCCCCGTGCGATAAGATCAGCGGCACGCCACCCATCACCGTCGCGAACATCGTCATCATCACCGCGCGCAGCCGCAGCAGCGTGCCCTCCTCGATGGCTTGCCGCACGGTCATGCCGCGTTCGCGAAGCTGATTGGCGAACTCCACGATCAGAATGCCGTTCTTGGCCATGATGCCGACAAGCAGCACCAGCCCGATCTGGCTGTAGACGTTCAGGCTCGTCCCTGTCATCAGCATCGCGAACACCGCACAGGCAAGTCCGAGCGGCACCGTCGCCATCACGATCACCGCGCTGACGAAACTCTCGAACTGCGCCGCCAGCACCAGAAACACGATCATTATCGCGAACCCGAACGTGATCAGCAGCCCCGACGACGTCTCGGTCAGCGTCGCGGATTCCGCCAGCGGCACGATCCTGCCGCCTTCGGGCAGCGCCTCGGCCGCCATCTCCCGCGCCTTCGCCAACGCCTCGCCGAGCGCCACGCCAGGCGCCAGCGTCGCCGTCACCGACACGGCGCGCTGCTGGTCCTCGCGGCCCAACTCCGGCGCCACGGCGCGCTCCTCCAGCGCCACGATCGTCGAAATCGGCACCATCGCGCCGCTGCCGGTCCGCACGAACAGGTTCTCTAGATCGCTCGGGTCGTTCACCGGACTGGTGGTGCTCAACATCTTCACGTCGAAACTCGCATCGTCGACGAAGGCCGTGCCGACCGTCCGTCCGTCCAGCATCCCTTGCAGCGCTTCGCCGAGACCCTCGATCCCGATCCCGAGATCCGAAGCCCGCGCCCGATCGACCTCGACGAAAAGCTGCGCCTGGTTCGGCTCGTAATTCACCGTCACCTGGGTGAAAAACGGGTCGGCCTCCATTAGCTCGACCAGCGCTTTCGCATCTTCGGCGATCCGGGCGTAGTCCGACCCGAGAACCGCAAATTGCAAGCCGCGCCCGGCCCCGCGGATGCCGAGCGAGTTCGGCTGGATCGCGTTGGCGCGAACGCCGACGACGCTGGCGAGGCGGGTGTTTATATCCGCGACGATCTCCGCCTGACTGCGGTCGCGCTCGCCCCAGGGCGCCAACGTCAGAACGGCGAAGCCGCGGTTCGACTGGCCGCCCTGACCCGAGATCAGAAAGACGTTGCGCAGTTCGCCGCTCGCGCGCAGCGGCTCGACTTGCGCTTCGATCTCGCGCATCTTGGAGGTCATGTAGTCGAGCGACACGCCCTGCGGCGCCGATACGCTGGCGAGCGCCACCGATCTGTCCTCCTGCGGCGTCAGTTCGCGCGCCACGTCCCCGGCCATGATCCAGGCGGTCGTCGCGAACAACGCAGCGGCCGCGATCACGACAAGCGGCGCGTTCAGCGACGCGCGCAGGCTGCGCCGATAGAAAGCCCCGAGCCACGCGCCGATCGCACCGCCGCCGGCCCCGTGGTCCTCGGCGCGAAGCATCCGCGAGGCCATCACCGGACAGAGCGTCAGCGCCACCACCGCCGAGAGCGTCACGGCGATCGCCAGCGTGAAGCCGAACTCGCGGAACAGGCCGCCCGCCTGCCCGGGCAGGAAGGACAGCGGAATGAACACCGCCGCGAGCGTGGTCGTCGTCGCGATGACAGCGAAGAACACCTGCCGCGTCCCGAGCACCGCGGCGGCGCGTGGCCCCATGCCCTCGCCGCGCCGGCGCACGATGTTCTCCAGCACCACGATGGCGTCGTCGACCACCAGCCCCGTCGCGAGGACCAGCGCCAGCAGAGTCAGGATATTGACCGAGAACCCCACGAGATAGAGTGCGGCCAGCGTCCCGATGAGCGCGACCGGGATCGTCAGCGTCGGGATCAACGTCGCGCGCCAGTCGCGCAGAAACAGATAGATAACGACGACCACGATCAGGACCGACAGGCCCAGCGCAAGCAGCACCTCGTTGATCGCGCCCCGGATGAACGTGGCCTCGTCTGACGTGACGAAGATGCTGACGTCCTCGGGCAGGATGCCCTGCACGCCGGTGATGACCGCGGCCACGCCCGCCGAGATCTCCAGCGAATTCGATTGCGCCTGCCGGATCACGCCGAGCCCGATGCCGGTCTCGCCGTTCGCGCGGGTTACGCTTTCGCCGAGATCGGGGCCGAGCGTCACGCTCGCCACGTCGCCCACGCGCACCCCGTCGCGCAGCACGATGGCCTCGAACTCCTCGGGCGTCACGACGGCGGCGGTCGTGCGCACGACGATGCTCTGGTCCCGGCTGCCGAGCTCGCCCGCAGGCGAATCGAACGCCGCGTTCGACAGGGCTTCCCGCAGTTCGGCCAGCGTCAGGCCCCGGCTCGCCATCTGCATCGGGTCCACGTCCACCCGGAACACCTTTTCGCGGTTGCCGTTGATCTGGACGTCCGCCACGCCCGGCACCGAGATCAACCGATCCTCGATCAGATCCTCGACGATCTCCGTCAGCTCGACCACCGAACGATTGGGCGAAGTCACGCCGATCCTGATCACCGCGTCGGCGTTGTCGTCGGCCTTGACGATGCGCGGGTCCTCGGCGTCGTCGGGCAGCGAATTGGCGATGCGCGCCACGGCGTCCCGCGCGTCGGTCGCGGCGACGTCGAGATCGACGCCATCGCCGAACTCCGCCGTCACCCGGCTCCGCCCGAAGCGCGATGAGGACGAGATCGACTCGACGCCGGCGACGCGGCCCATCGCCCCCTCGATGGCGGCAGTTACCTCGCGGTCGATGGTTTCGGGCGACGCGCCGTCGAACACGGTGGTCACCGACAGCACGGGCCGATCCACGTCGGGCAGTTCGCGCACCTCGATCCCGAGGACGCTGGCGACCCCGGCGATCACGATCAACGCATTCAGCACGAAGGCGAGGATCGGGCGGCGCACGAACAGCGCCGTGCCGCCATTGGCCGCCTCCGCCATCGTTCCGCTCGCGTCTCGGCTCATCCGCCCGACACCGTGCGCCCGGCTCCGGTCACGCCAATCGCCCTTGTGGCGCCAGTGGGGTCGGCGTCCGTCGCCGGTTCTCCGACGAAGCGCAACGGCGCACCCTCGCGCAGCCGCTGCACCCCCTCTGCGACGATCCGTTCGCCCGGGACCAGATCGGCCGCCACAAGGACGCGCTCGGCGTTGCGCTGGACGATCCGCACCGGCATGCGCGCCGCCTTTCCGTCGCGCTCGACCCAGACGAACGCCCCGTCCGCCCCCCACTGGATCGCCAGCGCGGCGATCTCCGGGAACGGATCGCCCGGCAGCCGGATCGTGATCGAGAACGCCATGCCCGCGCGCAGCCGGTCGTCGGCGTTCGGCAGTTCCGCCTGCACCCGCAACGTCCGGCTCTCGAGATCGATCCGGTTGTCGAGCGCCACTATCGTGCCTTCCATCGTTAGATCTGGCCGCGCCAGCGGCACCGCCGTCACCGCGTCACCTACGGCCAGCGCGCCGACCACCCGCTCCGGCACGCGAAACTCGACCAGCAGGCTCGACCGATCCTCGATCGTCGCGATCACGGTCGACGTGTCGACCTGCTGGCCGCGTTCCACCGGCAACAACCCCACCACGCCCGAGATCGGTGCGGTGATCGTGCGCCGCTCCAGCGCCAGCGCGGCGTCCCGCTGTCCCAGGCGCGCGCTCTCGCGGGCCAACCGCGCCTCGCTCTTCTGCACGTCGGTCGCGGCGCCACGGTCGCGCAGCCCTTCGATCCGCGCATAGGTCGCCTCGGCGTCCGCCACGACCAGCGCCGCGCGCTCCAGCTCCAGCGCCTCGATGTCGCTGTCGAGCCGTGCGATCACCTGGCCCGTCGCAACCTCGGCGCCCGACGCGACCTCCAGCGCTTCCAGCCGGCCCGCGTCGAGCGGCGTCACCGCCACCGAATGCCGCGAGCGCCCGTCGCCGATGGCCGAAACCCGCGCGTTCGCTCTGCCCTCGCCCACCGTATCGCCGATGACCAGCGCCGGCCCGCCCCCGCCGCCGAAACCTCCGCCCGGCGCTGCGCCTGCCGCGGACTCGGCGGGTGCAGCGCCGGGCAGCCCCAGCCGCGCCAGAAGCGGCGCCGCGGACGGCACATAGAGCGCCCACGCCAGCCCCGTCCCGGCGACAAGCGCCACCACAACGATCATCTGCCGCCAAAGGGCCATACGTTGATCTCCGACGACACGATCCGACCGCGCGAAACCGCCGCCGACACAGACTAAACGATAACGAGTTTAGCTTTCCGTCGAAAGAAATACATCGGCCACACGACTTCGTCAGCGCCGGCGCCGCGCGGGCGCCTCCGGCTCAGGCGCGATAAGTCGCGAGTTCGGCCGAAACCTTCGTCAGGTTCTCCTCGCGCAGTTTCGCGGCCGCTTCGTCATAGAGGAATGGCAGGAACGCGTACCGCCGCCCGGCCGTCACGCGCGCCACCGCATGCAGCAGCGAGCATGAAAACACCACCGCGCCCCCGATCGGCGCCTTGAAGCCGCGCGGCCCGTACTCGGGAAACCGCACCTCGCCGCCGTCGAAGTCCTCGTTGAGGTTCACCGATACCGCGAAGCGCCGATGTGCCGTCCCGTGCGTGGTGTTGTCGCGGTGCGGGCCGAAATGTCCGCCATCCTCCGCAGCATAGCAGGCGACCAGATAGCGCTCCATCCGCGTCACCGTGAACTGATGCGCCTTCTTGATCTCGGGCACGACGCGGCGGATGAACCGCGCCTGGAATTCGCCGATCAGGGCCTTGTCCTCGATCACGTGGTCCCGGCGCCGCTTGTGCCGGGCGTCCATCACCCCGACCGTCACGCCGTTGACGTCGCGCATGACCCCCGATTCCTCGCCGCCCGCAGCTTCGTAGTGCTGGACCAGCCGCGCGCAGAAATCGCGCTCGAAAACCCGAGGCAGCATCAGCACCGGCGCCTGCAGCGGCACCCCCGCGAAGCGCTCCGCCGGCGGGAGCGACGCCACGAGCCCTATCGCGGCGCGCGCATCCGATCCGTCCGCCGCGAACGGGATCACCGCCACCACGCGCATCACCGGATCGAGCACCACCCATTGACGCCGCAGCGTCAGCCCCGCCCCGCCGTCGCCGTCGGGCAAGGCGCCGTAGAGCCGGCCGATCCGTCCGTCGAAATCCCAGAAGTAGCGGTAGCCCGGATATCGCTCCGCGACGCGTCGCTCCGTCTCGTCGGCCGGATCGAGGCTCACCCCGAAGAACGACGCATGGACGTCGTCGAAAAGATCGGGCCGGGCTTTCGCCGCCTCGAGCGCCGCGGCGCTCTGGGCATCGCCCGCAGTGCCGAAGAAGCAAAGAACGAGGTACCGTCCCGCCGCGCTGTCGAACGCGTATCGAGGGTTGGCCGCCGACCTCGCGTGAAACCACGGACCCGGGTCTCCTGGTTGAACGGCGATATATTTCTGCATCCGGATTTCTCCGCAAAGACGTTTCAGATTTAATGAGCGCGTTAACGTTATCCGATCGCGGGCGATCCGTGAACCGTAAACCGCCCACGCGGGCGACATGCCGCAATGGCGGTGTCGACAGTTTGTCACGAAAGGCGCATATAGCGCCCGCATCGAAGACGATGACGGGAGCAATCCGTTCGTATCGACGACGGAAATCGACGACAGGAGGGTTCCATGAAAATCGCGGTTCTCGGCGGCGACGGGTTCGTCGGCTGGCCTACCGCCTTGCATCTGTCCGAACTCGGACACGAGGTACATATCCTCGACAACCTCAGCCGCCGCTGGATTGACACCGAGCTTGGCGTGCAGTCGCTGACCCCCATGGACTCGATCCAGGAACGCACCCGCATCTGGCGCCAGGAGACCGGGCGGAGCATCCGTTTCCATCTGATCGATCTCGCTCGCGACTACGAAATCCTGAAACGCTGGCTCGCCGAGCATCGCCCCGACGCGATCGTTCATTTCGCCGAACAGCGCGCCGCGCCCTATTCGATGAAATCGGACCGGCACAAGAACTACACGGTCAACAACAACGTCAACGCGACGCACAACGTGTTGAACGCGATGGTCGAAACCGATCTCGACGCCCATCTCGTGCATCTCGGCACCATGGGCGTCTATGGCTATTCGACGATCGGCGCCGCGATCCCGGAGGGATATCTGCCCGTCGGCATCGACACGATCGATGGCCGCACGATTTCCCAGGAAATTCTTTATCCGTCGAACCCCGGCTCGATCTACCATCTGACGAAGTGTCTCGATCAGCAGCTTTTCGCTTTCTACGCCAAGAACGACGGCCTGCGGATCACCGATCTGCACCAGGGCATTGTCTGGGGCACACACACCGAACAGACCAGGCGCCATGTCCAGCTCATCAACCGCTTCGATTACGATGGCGACTACGGCACGGTCCTGAACCGCTTCCTGATCCAGGCGGCCATCGGCTATCCGCTGACCGTCCACGGAACCGGGGGCCAGACCCGCGCCTTCATCCACATCCAGGACTCGGTGCGCTGCATCGAACTCGCGCTGTCGGATGCGCCCAAGCGCGGCGAGCGGGTGAAAATCTTCAACCAGATGACGGAAACCCACCGCGTCCGCGACCTCGCCGAATTGGTCGCAGGCATGACCGGCGCCACGATCGCCTGGCTTCCCAACCCACGAAAGGAAGCCCCGGAAAACGACCTGATCGTGAAAAACGGCCAGTTCCTCGCCCTCGGCCTCGACCCCACCACGCTGGCGGAGGGCCTGCTCGCCGAAGTCGTCGATGTCGCAAGGCGATACGCCTACCGCGTCGATCGCAGCCGCGTCCCCGCCCTCTCGGCCTGGACGAAAGAGATCGCCGCGATCGTCGAGCACGACCCCGAACGGCGCGGTCTGAAATCGGTCTCGTGACCAACGAGACAAGGGCGTGCCCGGATCAACTCGCCGGTGGCGGCGCCAGATCGTCGCGTTCGGAGCGTGAAGGCGGTTCGGCCGTGAAGATGAGGCAGGCATCGGCGCCATGACCCGTCGAGCCTACGTCACGCTCGTCGCGAACCCCGGATACTTGCCAGGCGCGCAGGCTCTGGTGAACTCGCTTCGGCGCAGCGGGACGAACGCCGACATCGTGGTGATGCACACACCCGCGCTCGCCGCCGAGGCGATGGCGCACCTTGGTGTTCGGCTGGTGCTGGCGGAGCGGCTACCGACCTCGGCGGCGTTCGAGGCGGCGCACGGTCGGGCCGCGGTCCACACCCGCGCGCCGTTCACCAAGGGCGAGAAACCCGCCTTTCACACCCCGCTCGACAATTTCGTCAAGCTCCGCCTCTGGCAGCTCCCCTACGAGCGCGTGGTGTTCCTCGACGCCGACACGGTCGTGCTCCACAACATCGATCGGCTGTTCTCCTACCCCGAGTTCTCCGCCGCCCCGAACGTCTACGAGAGCCTCGCCGACTTCCGCCGCTTGAACTCCGGGGTATTCACCGCGCGTCCGAACCCGGCTACGTTCGACGCCATGCTCGACCAACTCGACGCCCCCGGCGCAATATGGCGGCGCACCGACCAGACCTTTCTGGAGACCTTCTTCCCGCACTGGCACGGGCTGCCCGTCTATGACAACCTGCTCCAATATGTCTGGCTCAACCTGCCCCAGCTCTGGGACTGGACGCTCGCGAACGTCATTCATTTCCAGTACGAAAAACCCTGGGATCCGGCGAACCCCAAGGCCGCTCGCCTGCTGCCGCTGATCGCGCTCTGGCGCGCCTTCCACGACGACGCGCCCCTCCCCGAGCTGCCGGACCCATGCGCGTCCTCCTGACCGGCGGCTCCGGCTATCTCGGCGCCTTCGTGGCGCCCGCCCTCGCAGCCGCCGGTCACGCCGTCACTCGCCTCTCCCGGCGACCCGCACCCGGCGATTGGCTCCGCTACGACCTCGCCGCCGCGCCGCCGCCGCTGCCGTCGACGGACGCCCTCGTCCATCTCGCCTTCGACCATGCCCCCGGGCGCTACCGCGGCGGTGAAGGCGACGACCCCGCCCGCTTCCTCCGCCTCAATCGCGACGGCTCGCTCGGACTCTTCACCGCCGCCCGCGCCGCTGGCGCCGCGCGCGTGATCTTCCTCTCCAGCCGCGCCGTTTACGGCGACCACCGCCGCGGCGAGACGTTGACCGAGACCGATCCTCCCGCGCCTGACAGCCTGTACGGGCAAATGAAGCTCGACGTCGAAGCCGCCGCTGACGCCGCGCTCCGCGCCACCGGCGTCTATGGCCTCCCGCCCGGGTGCGCGACGCACAAGTGGTCCCGCCTCTTCGCCGACTACCTGGCCGGTGAACCCGTTCCGTCCCGCATCGCCACCGAACTCCACGGCGCCGACGTCGCGGGCGGCATCCTCCTCCTGCTCGACCGCGCCGACGCCACCGGCCCCTTCAACGCTTCCGACCTGCTGCTGGACCACCACGACCTGCTCGCCGCCGTCCAGACCCGCACGGCATGCCCACACCCGCCGCCCCTACGCGCCCAGGATCCGCCTCCGGGCGTCATGGCCACGGACCGCCTTCGCGCGCTGGGCTGGCGTCCCGGCGGGGAAAGCCGCCTCATGGCCTTTATCGACGCGCTCTTCAGTCACCCGAACCGCTGACCCGGCGCGCCGCCGATCCGGAAGTTGCGTCAATCTCCGGCGGCGAGGAACCGGCGCGCGCGGGTGCGGAGGTTGGCAAACCGCTCCGGGCGCTCTACGGAGAAACCGATGCGGCGTCGGGGTGGTTGACCGCGTTCGCGCGGCGGCCCATCTGGCATGTCTGCGCAACAGCCCCGGAACAAGTTGTGGACAGCGAGCCCTTCATCGAGGTCGATCACGGACCCGGCGGCCGCCCCGCGCGCTTCGCCAATCCGTCCGAAATCCTCCGCGCCGACAACGGGAAGAATGTCCCCGCCGTCCTCGCCGCGCTCGACGCAGCACTGGAGGCCGGTCGCTGGATCGCCGGCTACGCAGCTTACGAGCTCGGTTACGCCCTCGAGTCGCGTCTGGCCGGCCTTCTTCCCCCGAACCGCCGCCAGCCGTTGCTCGAGTTCGGCGTCTTTAACGGCCCGGCCCCCGCCACGGCTGCGGCGCCCGGAGGAAGTCTCGGCTCCTTCGCGCCCGACTGGCGCGAGACCGACTACCGCGCGGCTTTCGACCGCGTGGCCGGCTACATCCGTGCCGGCGACATCTACCAGGCGAACCTCACCATGCCGCTGTC
>JBBRUZ010000001.1:0-60209 GCA_038247355.1 Rhodobacterales bacterium | reverse complement strand
TACGGCGGAGATAGCCGGCAGTCCTTGCGCCCGGCGCGCCCGAGCGGTATCTGGCTGAAAAACCCGATGGTTTTTCTCGGATATGGATGCGTCCCCGATGAAGCTGCTTCGCGCCGATCCTGACAGGATCAGGCTGGCGTTGATGGATGTCTGCCACGCCTACGATGGTGTGCGTGTTCTCGACGACGTGTCGATCGAGTTGCGCGGCGGCGAAGTGACCTGTCTGCTCGGACCGTCGGGTTGCGGCAAGTCCACGCTGTTGCGCATCGCGGCGGGGGTCGAGCGCCAGGACGCCGGGTCGGTGGCGCTCGATGGCCGCGTCGTGTCGCAGGGGCCGCTGCATGTGCCGCCCGAGGGACGCGAGGTCGGGCTGGTTTTCCAGGATTTTGCGCTGTTTCCGCATCTGCGGGTTGCGGAGAACGTCGCCTTCGGTGTCCGCGGACCGGCGGCGGCCAAGTCGGAGCGCGCGAGGCTCCTGCTCGACCGCGTCGGGCTCGCCCGGCACGGCGCGAAGTATCCGCACCAGCTCTCAGGGGGCGAGCAACAACGGGTTGCGCTCGTGCGTGCGCTCGCGCCACGACCGCGCGTGCTGCTGATGGACGAGCCGTTCTCGGGCCTCGACGAGCGCTTGCGCGACGAGGTGCGCGACCAGACGCTCGAGATCCTGAAGGAGGAGCGCGCCGCCGTGCTTCTCGTCACCCACGAGCCCGAGGAAGCGATGCGCATGGCCGACGGCATCGCGCTGATGCGCCGTGGGCGGATCGTCCAACGGGGCGCGCCTTACACCATCTACAACAATCCCGTCGACAAGGCGGCGGCGATGTTCTTCTCCGACGTCAACGTTATCCGGGGCGCCGTCAGGAACTTTCAGACCGACACCCCTTTCGGCCAGTTCCTGACGCCGGGACTGCCCGACCGAACCGGCGTCGAGATCGTCATCCGTCCCCAGCATCTGAAGATGGACTTCGACCGGCAGGGAAGCGGCCCGCTCCCGACTTCCCAGGACGGCGTTCCGGCGCGCGGTTCGGTGGTCCGCGCGCGTTTTCTCGGGCACCAGTCCATCGTCGAGCTCGGCATGGATCATGACGGCTCGTGCCTGCGGGCGACGATCCCCGGCGTGTTCCTGCCGCGGCCCGGAACTCCGCTCTGGTTGTCGCTGCGCCGCGACCGCTGCTTCGTCTTTCCCTGCGCGCGCGATAACGCGCCCTGAGACCGGCCGATCTGATCGCGCGAACTTGCGCGGACGCGGGCGGTCCTGGCGGTTTGGGGTTTGATTAGCCCCGTCGAAAGCCTTATGTGAAAGGCCGAGTATGGGCGGATCGCGACCGGCGGTTTCCAGCCCGCCTCGAGATGGGAGAATTCGCATGTTTCAGAACATCGGCCCCGCCGGCCTGATCCTGGTCGCCATCGTCGTCCTGGTCCTTTTCGGGCGCGGCAAGGTTGCGGGCCTCATGGGCGAAGTCGGCAAGGGCATCACCAGCTTCAAGCGCGGCATCAAGGACGGCTCGGACGAAATCGAGAACAGCTCGAAGGCCGCCGCCGCGGAAGCCGCGCGCGACGTGACGCCGGAGCGGGACAAGGTCTGATCGCACGCGGCGGGGAAGGGGCGCACCATGCTGGACATCGGCTGGGGTGAGCTTATGCTGATCGGCGTGGTGGCGCTGATCGTCGTCGGCCCGAAGGACCTGCCGAAGCTGTTCAAGGCCGCGGGCAATTTCATGGGTCGCGCACGCGGGATGGCGCGCGAGTTCCAGCGCTCGATGGAGCAGGCCGCCGATGACAGCGGTTTTCGCGACGCCGCCGAGAGCCTCAAGGGCATCGACCGCCTGAACCTCAAATCGCCGACGACTTCGGCGCGGCACTACGCCGAGAAGCTGATCAAGCCCGCCGATCTCGCGGCGGACAAGCCTGACGCCGCGCCAGCGCCTGGCGTCACCGCCCCGACAGCTGCGGTTCCCGCGCCTTCCGCTCCGGCGGCGACGGCTCCAGCGGGTGCTGCGCCCGGTCCGGCGAGCGCGTCGTCGCCCGCGAGGGACGCGGCCGCGACATGAAGGCCCTGAAGCCCGAGGACATCGACGATTCGACCGCGCCGCTGATCGAGCATCTTGCCGAACTTCGGACCCGGATCATCCGCTCGATCCTCGCCTTCGTGATCGCGATGATCGCAGCCTTCGCGTTCGCGGGCCCGATCTTCAACTTCCTCGCCGAACCGATCGCGCGGCTTCTGGTCGAAAACGGCCAGAAGCCGGAACTGATCTTCACCGGGTTGCAGCAGGGCTTCATGACCCAGGTGCGGATCTCGATGTTCGGCGGCTTCGTGCTCGCCTTCCCGGTGATCGCCCACCAGCTCTGGCGGTTCGTCGCGCCCGGTCTCTATCGCCAGGAAAAGAATGCGTTCCTGCCGTTCCTGATCGCTTCGCCGGTGCTGTTCATCATCGGCGGCGCGTTCTCGTTCTACGTCGTCTTGCCGATCGCTTTCGACTTCTTCCTGTCGTTCCAGCAGTTCGGCGCCAGCGCGTTCACCGACAGCGGCGACCTGTCGATCCAGTTCCTCGGCACGATCAACGAATACCTCGGGTTGACGATGAAGTTCATCATCGCGTTCGGCTTGTGTTTTCAGATGCCGGTGCTCCTGACGCTGATGGGCAAGGCCGGGATGGTGACGGCGAAGGGTCTGTCGGCGTTCCGGCGCTACGCGGTCGTCGTCATCCTGATCATCGCCGCGGTGGCGACCCCGCCGGACATGGTGTCCCAGATGATCCTGTTCGCGGCGGTTTATCCGCTGTACGAGATCTCGATCGTGCTGGTGCGCTATTTCGAACGCAAGACCGAGGCCGAGCTGCGCGCCCAGGGTCTCTGGGTCGAGCCGGTGGAGGACGAGGCCGAGGAGAAGACGTGAGCCTCGACGCCTGCGCGCTCGCCCGCATCGCCGGGGCGCTCGAACGCCTCAGCCCGCCGCCGTCGCCCGCACCCGATTTCAGCGCCGCGGACGCTTTCGTCTGGCAGACGGGCCCCGACCGGCTCGCGCCGGTCGTGCGTGTCGCCCGCGTCGGCATCGGACTTCTGGTCGGCGTTGACCGCGCCCGCGACACGCTGCTCGCGAACACCCGTCAGTTCGCGGCCGGCGCCGCCGCCAACAACGTCCTGCTATGGGGCGCGCGCGGCATGGGCAAGTCGAGCCTCGTCAAGGCGGTCCATGCCGAGGTCGCCGGCGCGGCGCCGGGCCGGGTCAAGCTGATCGAGCTTCACCGCGAGGATCTGCCC
The DNA here is from genome assembly GCA_038247355.1 of Rhodobacterales bacterium. Taxonomy (GTDB): domain Bacteria; phylum Pseudomonadota; class Alphaproteobacteria; order Rhodobacterales; family Rhodobacteraceae; genus Amaricoccus. Next base: position 56,945 of record JBBRUZ010000001.1, on the reverse strand, counting down.
AGCATTGGCCGCCTGCTCGCGCTGCTGCGCGGCGCCCCCGAACGTTTCATCCTGTTTTGCGACGATCTGTCCTTCGAGAAGGACGACAGTCACTACAAGTCGCTGAAGGCGGTGCTCGACGGCGGCATCGAGGGCCGTCCCGACAACGTCGTGCTTTACGCCACGTCGAACCGCCGCCATCTGATGCCGCGCGACATGATCGAGAACGAGCGGCAGACGGCTGTGAACCCCAGCGAGGCGACCGAGGAGAAGGTGTCGCTGTCGGACCGCTTCGGTCTGTGGCTCGGCTTTCATGCCTGCACTCAGGACGACTATCTCGCGATGATCCGCGGATATTGCGATGCCGCCGGCATCGCGATCGCCGACGCGGACCTTCGGGCGGGGGCGATCGAATGGTCGCAGACCCGCGGCGGGCGCTCGGGCCGCGTCGCCTGGCAATTCGTCACCGACCTCGCCGGGCGGCGTGGCGTGCGGCTGGGGTGAAGTGTGCGTGTGTCGGCGCGGTCACGGCGTGCCGGGGGGGCGCCTTCGGCCCCGACCCTGTCCGTGCGATTGATCGCTGCGTCGCATGAGACGGTGGCGGAATCGATCCGCAGCGGCTACGAAGAGGAGCGGCGCAGCCGGATGGTTGAGCCCTTCAAAAAGGTCCGAAGGCCGACATGACGCGACTTTCCCCCGGCGCTGATCCGCCGCCTGCGGTCTGCCGCAGTACCCTAGCGCCCGGACGCTCGGTTGTCGCCCGAACGGTCGGTTTCGGCGACGCCCACGGCCCCGCGCTCGGGACCGCGCGTTCGCGGGTCGTCGCCCGCCGGGCCGCAGCGCGCATGGTCCTCGGGTCCGGGCACGGCGCGGGTCTTGCGGGGACGAGCCGATGAGCGGCGATCCGGCGCTGCGCGCCGGGATCGCGCCGCAACCGGCCGCGCTGAAGCCAGACGCGCTGAAGCCAGACGCGCATAACCTCGACGCCTCGGCGTCGCGCGCGCCGCTGGTCGGAACCCGCTCGGCCGGGCGCTGGCTGCTCGTCGCGATCCTCGCGGCCTCGATCTGGTTCTTTCACGGCTTTCTTGCACCGGTTCTCGCCGCAATGATCATCGCCTTCGCCACCTGGCCGCTGCACGTCAGGACGCAGGAGACGCTGTCCATCGGACGCACCGCCTCCGCCGCGCTGTTCGTGCTGACGATCACGCTCTTTCTCGTCGTGCCGCTGATCTTCGCTACCGCCTACGCCGTGGCCGAGGCGCGGATCTGGGCCGAATGGGCGGCGGAGACCAATCGCTCGGGCGCGCCGAGTCCGTCCTGGATCCTGGCGCTTCCCGGCGTCGGCCCCTGGCTCGCCGAGCAATGGGACCTTTATGTCGGGCGCCCAGGCGCAATCGGCGAATTCGTCCAGGTGACCAGCGGCGAGACGCTCGGCAGCGTCTATCGCGGCATCCTGACCGCGAGCCGCTTCGCTTTCGATCTGTTCCTTGCGATGCTGTTCATGCTGATCACGCTGTTCGTCTTCTACCGCAGCGGCAACGTGATCGCCGCACAGATCGACCGCGTCGGGCAGCGCATCCTGCCCGAGCAATGGGAGCGCATCTCGCGCGTGGTGCCGCGCACGATCACCTCGACCGTCACCGGCATGACGCTGATCGCCATCGGCGAGGGGATCATTCTCGGCGCCGCCTACTGGATCGCCGGCGCGCCGTCGCCGGTGACGCTTGGCATCATTACCGGGTTCATGGCCCTCGTGCCGGGCGGGGCGCCGCTGTCGATGACGCTGGTTTCGGTGTATCTTTTCGCCAGCGGCAGCCCCGGCGCGGCGCTTGGCCTGTTTTTGTGGGGGTCGATCGAGTTGTTCGTCGTGGACAAGACCATCCGGCCCACGCTCGTCGGCGGCCCGATCAAGCTGCCGTTCCTGCCGACGTTCTTCGGGCTGATCGGCGGGGTCAAGACGATGGGCTTCGTCGGCCTGTTCATCGGGCCGGTGCTGATGGCGCTGCTCGTCGCCATCTGGCGCGAATGGGTGCGCGAGCTCGAACCCCCCGCGGAGAAACCGCCGATATCCGACCCGATCGCCTGAGCGCACGTTGGCGTTTGCGCTCCGGATAAAGTCCCTCGATGACGGCTCTGCGTGCCGGTGTCTGCGAAACGCGAAGCGGCGCGGTTTGGTCCCACGCTGTCGGGAGCGGCGCCGTCAACCGCCGATGTAGGTTGTCGGGTCGACGCTTTCAGTGCCGCGGCGCACCTCGAAATGCAGTTCGGTGGGATCGCCCGGCGCGACCGCGCCAATCGTCTGACCCGCGGTCACCCGCTGGCCGCGCGTCACGGTCACGCCCGTCACGCGGCCATAGACCGTCATCAGGTCGTCGCTGTGGCGTACCAGCACGATCGTCCCGAGGTCCCCGAGCGAATCCGACACGAGCGCCACCTCGCCGTCGCCCGCTGCGCGCACTGCCGTCCCCGCCGGTGCGGCGAAGCCGATGCCTTCGCTTCCGCCTGGCCCCGAAGGATCGTACCGCTTGACAACGGGCGCGGAAACCGGGGCCTGAAGGCGTCCGCCCGGCGGCGTGTGGTACTGGCCGAGACCCGGCGAGTCCGGGTTCTCGCCCGGGGCCAGGTTCTCGGGCAGCGGTTTGGCGGCGATGGGCGGCGGCGTCACCGCCGTGCCCTCGCCGGGCGCGGTGTCGCGCGTGCTCGAGATCTGGTTCGCGTCCGAGACGATCGGGATCAGCAACTCCTGGTTCACCCGGATCGCCATGTCCGGCCCGAGCCCGTTCCAGGACGCCAACGCCGTCGCCGTCACACCGTAGAGTCGGGCGATCGAATAGACCGTCTCGCCCGCCTCGACCCGGTGGCGGATCGGATCGATCAGCGGACCGGTCCGTCCGGGCGGCGCCGCGGCGGTCGGCGGCAACGGCGTCGTCGCCACCGGCGCGGCGTCGATGGCCGCCGCCGCCTGTTCCGGGCTCCAGCCGGCCGCGGTCTCGGGCCGCGGGACGCCGTCGGGCAACACCACGACCTCGCCCGCGCGCAGCACATAGTCGGACGGCAGCCCGTTCCGGCGCGACAGCTCCTCCGCCGAAGTTCCGACGCGCGCGGCGAGCGCGGCGATCGTATCGCCCTCGCGCGCCACCGCGACCTGATAGGTGGCGTAGGTGATGACGCCGCGGGCGTCCGGCGTCGCATTGGCCACGGCGCTTGGCGACGTGCCCACGCTCACGCCCTGCGCACAAGCGGCGAGGACGCCGAGGGCGGCGCCGGCCAGAAGCGCGCGAAGGCTGCGGATTGCCGGATGCTCGATCATGTTACCACCATATATCGCCGTTACCGGCTAGTCCAACACATCCTCTGCGATCCCCTCGACAAGCGGTACGAACCTGACCGCGCCCAGATCGACATAGTCGAGTCCGGTCGGGGTCTTGACCACCTTGATCAGCGTCTGGACCGCATGGCTCTGGCCGACGGGCAACACCATGATCCCCCCGACCCGCAGCTGGTCCAGCAGCGGTTTCGGCGGGTCTTCCGCGGCGGCCGTCACGATGATCCGGTCGAACGGCGCGTGGTCCGGCAGACCGAGCGAGCCGTCGCCGATAAAGACCGTGACCGTCCCGAAACCGAGGCGCTCGATCACCGCCCGGGCGTTCCGCGCGAGCCGCCGGTGGCGCTCGACTGTATAGACCCGGCGCGCCAGCCGCCCGAGGATCGCCGCCTGATACCCCGATCCGGCGCCGATCTCGAGCACCTTGCAGCGCCTGGTCACCTCCAGAGCCTGGGTCATCAACCCGACTACCGAGGGCTGGCTGATGGTCTGGCCGCAGGCGATGGGAAGCGGCGTGTCGTCGAACGACCGGTCGCGAAAGATCCCCTCGAGAAAATCCGCGCGCGGCGTCGCCTCCATCGCCTTCAGCACGTCCGGGTTCGTCACCCCGTGCGAGCGGAGCGCGAAGACGAACGCCATCTGCCGCTCCGCCGGGGTCATCGCGTCATCCGAGCGCCAGCGCCAGCGCCGGCCCCACGTCATGCGCGGTCAGGTCGGCGCGCAGCGGCGTCACGGTGATGAACCCGTCGCGGCATTCGCGCGCGTCCGACCCCGGCGCCGTGTCGGCATTGTCGTGCCCGTGGGTGAGCCAGAGGAACTTGCGGCCGTTGGGGGCGATGTGCGGCTGCACGCCGAACGTGTCGCCGGGCCGATGGCCCTGCACCGTCGCCCGCAGACCGCGGACGTCCGCCGCCGGCAGGGCGGGAAAGTTCACGTTGTAAAACACTCCATAGGGCTTGTCGCGCCAGGTCGCGGCGTCGATCAGCCGGCGGCAGACGTCCGCCCCGTGAACCCGCGCCGCCTCGAAGGGATCAAGCGCCTCGCGCGTGCCCGGCCCGTAGTATTGCGACATCGCGATCGCGCGCAGCCCGTGCAGCGCCCCCTCCATCGCTCCGCCGACCGTGCCGGAGTAAACCGTGTCCTCGGCGACGTTGTGACCGCGATTGACCCCCGACAGGATCAGATCCGGCGGCGCGTCGCGCAAAATCTCGCAGACGCCGGCGATGATGCAGTCGGCGGGCGAACCTTCTACGGCGAAGCGTCGGGGTTCGAACTGCTCGATGCGCATCGGACGGATGTAGGAGACGCAATGTCCGACGCCCGACTGTTCGAACACCGGAGCCACCACCCAGACCTCGCCGGTCGGGCCGGCCAGCTCGGCGCCCACCGCTTCGGCGACCGCGAGCCCCGGCGCGGTGATGCCGTCGTCGTTGGTGATCAGGATGCGCATCGGAGCCCCCAGCGGACGCACGACGGGCTGGCTTGGAAGGCCCCGGCGACGCCCTCTTTTTCACGAGGGCGTCGCAGGTGTCAACGTCTGGGCGCGGAGAAGACCCCGGATCTGTCGCCCGAGGTCAGGTTGACCCGGGAGAGGTTTCGCTCAGGAGCCAGTTGCGCCCTGCTGCACGACGATGGGGGCCTGGGCGGTCTGATCGGCTGCGGACTTCGCATAGCCGGCGCACTGCGCCGAAGCGGATGCGGCGAAGCCGAGCAGGGCCAAGGCGGTGAACGCGGCGGTAAGGGTCTTCATGCGGTGGGTCTCCTCTGATGATCGAGAAAGGAAGTTTAGCATGGATTGGCCGCGCGTCACGAAACGAAATGTCGCGTCGCGGCGCTGCGGAATAACGATCATGCGAGGTTCACATCCGGTCCCAGATGTCGATGTCGCGCATGCTCACCCCGCCCCACAGGATGAACCCGCAGAGCGGCGCCCAGATCGCCAGGGCCGCAATCGTCACCCAGAAGAACGTGCGTCGGAGCCGCGGCTTGGCGGGCGCGGAGGACGGTGTGCCCGGCGTCACCCTGCCGTCCTCGCCCTGTGTCCGGAGGCCGATGGGCAGCGCCACGAACAGGGCCAGAAACCAGATCACGACGAACAGCACGATTGCCGAGGCGATGCTCATGCCGCCACACGCGCGAGATCGAGAAAGTTCCGAAGCAGCGCGTGCCCGTGTTCGGAGGCGATCGATTCCGGGTGGAACTGCACGCCGTGGATCGGCAGCGTGCGGTGGCTCAGCCCCATGATCGTGCCGTCCGCCACCTCCGCCGTAATCTCGAGGACGTCCGGCAAGGTCGCCCGCTCGACGGCCAGGCTGTGATAGCGTGTGGCGCGAAACGGTGTGGGCAGTCCGGCAAAGACGCCACGCCCGGTGTGGGCGATGTCGTCGATCTTGCCGTGCATGATGGTCGGCGCCCGCACCACGGCGCCGCCGAACGCCTGGCCGATCGCCTGATGCCCGAGACAGACGCCGATCAGCGGCGTTTGTGTCTCGGCCGCCGCCGCGATCAACGCGAGGCAGACACCGGCACGATCGGGATCGCACGGGCCGGGCGACAGCAGGATCGCGTTGGGCAGCATCGCCATCGCCGCCTGCGCGTCGATCTCGTCGTTGCGCCGCACCGTGACCTCGGCCCCGAGCTCACCGAGATAGTGATAGAGATTGTAAGTGAAGCTGTCGTAGTTGTCGATCAGCAACAACATTCGCGGGCCTTTCGCGGGGCTTTGGGCTGGCGCCCTTCACGGCGCGGCGTTTACATGGCTCCTCGCGCGGGATGGGGTCAAGCGGGAAAGGGGCGGAGCCGTGGCGTCAGACGCGAGCGTGCGGAGCGTGGGGTTCTGGCGCGGTTTCCTGGCCGGGCTCGGCGTTGCTGCGTTGGGTCTGCTCGCACTCGCGCTCGCCTATCCGCCGGTCCCGGCCGCGCCCCCCGCGCTGGCGCCGGAAGCGGCGATCGCCCCGGCGCCGCCCGCTCGCCCGGTCTCCCGGTCGGCGCCGGTGACCGGGGTGCTCGGCCCCGCCGCTCCCGGGCCGCTGGTCTCGGACCGGCCCGCCGCAACCCCGACGCGCGCGCCGAACCCCAGCCTCGCGCCGATATCGCCGCCGACGGGTGGGACGTCCGGCCCTTCGCTTATACCGCGCACGCAGGACTGAACCGCATGGCGCGGCGTGGATCGACGCGTCACTCCGCCGGTTGCGCGCCCGGTTCCTTCTCGGTCGCCGGCGCGTGATCGGGATGCGAGATCAGCGTGTAGAACATCGGCACGACGAACAGCGTGAAGAACGTCCCCACCAGCAGGCCGGAGAAGATGACGATGCCCATCGATTGCCGCGCCGCGGCGCCGGCGCCCGATGCGATGATCAGCGGCACCACCGCCAGCGCCATCGCCGCCGTCGTCATCAGGATCGGCCGGAGCCTGACCTTCGCGGCGGCGACGATGGCGTCGCGCCGGTTCAGGCCATGCTCGTCGCGCTGCTGGTTGGCGAACTCGACGAGCAGGATGCCGTGCTTGGTGATGAGGCCGATCAAAGTGATCAGGCCCACCTGCGTATAGATGTTGAGCGTGCCGAGCCCGGCGTTGAGCGGCAGGATGGCCCCGAAGATCGACAGCGGCACCGACATCAGGATGATGAACGGGTCGCGGAAGCTCTCGAACTGCGCGGCCAGCACCAGATAGATGACGACGATGGCGAGCGCGAAGGCGATCAGGATCGTGTTGCCCTGCGCCACCTCGAGCCGGGACTGCCCGGAATAGTCGATGAAGAACCCCTCGGGCAGCGTTTCGTTGCCGATCCGCACGATCTCCGCCAGCCCGTCGCCGGTCGAGACGGTCGGTAGCGGCAGGGCGGAGATCGTGGCGGAGTTGAGCTGGTTGAACTGCTCGATCGAGGCGGGCGAGGCGCCGGTCGATATCGTGACCACCGAGCTCAGCGGCACCATCTCGCCGGTCGCCGCGCGCACGAAGAACTGGCCCAGCCTCTCGGGATTGTCGCGGTACTCGACCGGCACCTGGGTAATGATGTCGTAGCTGTTGGAATCGCGGTCGAACTGGCCCACCGGCCCGCCGCCGACCAGAATGCCGAGCGTCGCCCCGATCTCGGAGACCGGCACGTTCAGGCTCGCCGCCCGATCGCGGTCAATGGTGACGGTCACTTCCGGCGCGTCGAAGGCGAGGCTGTTCTGCACGACGATGAACCGTCCGGAGGCTTGCGCTTCGCGCCTTATCTCCTCGGCCACCTCGAAGACGCGGGACGCTTCGTAGATCGACTGGATCACTACGGTGATCGGCAGTCCTCCGCCGGAACCGGGAAGGGACGGGGGCGAGAACACGAAGCCCTCGAGCCCGGCGCTGCCCCCGAGCCGGGCCTGGATGTCCTGCTGGACCTGCGCCTGGCTGCGATCGCGGTCGGCCCAGTCGACCAGCGGCCAGATGTAGAAGGCCGAGTTCGCGCCGTCGATCCCGACGATCGAGAACTTCGTGCGGACCTCCTCGATGTCGTCGGTGAGGCCGGAGACCTGATCGACGTAGAGCTGGGTGTATTCCTTGGTTGCGTAGCGCGGCCCGTTCAGGATGGCGAAAAGCGCGCCCACATCCTCCTCCGGCGCCAGTTCGCTCGTGGTGTTGACAAACATGAAGCCGGTGGCCCCGAGCAACGCCACGACAATCAGCATCGTCACCGGCCGATAGTCGAGCGAGCTCGACACCCGGCGCTCGTACCACCCGGCCACCCGGTCAGATGTTCGATCGACGACCCGCTGGAACCGCCCCGCCTCGCCGGACTTGAGGATGCGCGCGGACATCGCCGGCGTGATGGTCAGCGCCACGATCCCGGAGATGATCACGGCGCCCGACAGCGTGAACGCGAATTCGGCGAAGAGCGCGCCGGTCAGGCCGCCGGTGAACGCAAGCGGCGTCAGCACGGCGGCCAGCGTCAGCGTCATCGCGATCACCGGCCCGGTGATCTCCTTCATGCCGAGGATCGACGCGTCCATCGGCGTCAGACCTTCCTCGATGTGCCGGTGGATGTTCTCGACGACGACGATCGCGTCGTCCACCACGAGGCCGATCGCAAGCACCATCGCGAGCAAAGACAGAAGATTGATCGAATAGCCGAGGCCCAGCAGAACCGCGCAGACGCCGATCAGCGACAGCGGGATCGTGACCACAGGCATCAGGACCGACCGGAACGAGCCGAGGAACAGCAGGATCACCACGACGACGATGGCCACGGCCTCGGCGATCGTCTTGAACACCTCCTCGATGGACGCGCTGATGGTCTCGGTCGAATCGTAGACCATTTCGATGGTCATTCCGGCCGGCAATGCGCCGTTGATCGCCGGCAGCTCGGCGATGACCGCCGCGGCGACGTTCAGCGGGTTGGCGGCGGGCGTCGGATAGATGCCGATGAACGTGCCTTGCTGGCCGTCGAACGTCACGATGGTGTCGGTGTTCTCGGCCGCGAGTTCGATCCGCGCGACGTCGCGCAGGCGCACGACGGCGTCGCCGTCGGCCTTCAGCGGCAGCGCCCCGAACGCCTCCGGCGTCTGGAGCGTCGACTCCAGCGTGATCGAGTAGGCGGTGTATTCGCCTTCGGTCTTGCCCGGCGCGGAGAGGAAATTCGACGCGCTGATCGCCTCGAGGACCTCCGAGGCGGTGACGCCGCGGGCGGCGAGTTGCAGAGGGTCGATCCAGACGCGCATCGCATACTTCTGCGCGCCGAGTATCTCGATCTCGGCGACGCCCTCGATCGTCGACATCCGCGGCCGGATGACGCGCTCGAGGTACTCGGTCAGTTGCTCGGCGGTCATGTTCGGGTTAAGCGCCGCGAGATACATCAGCGCGAAGGTCTGGCCGGTGCCCTTGACGATCACCGGGTCCTCGGCCTCCTCGGGCAACTCGCCGGTGACCGACTGCACCTTGGACAAGACCTCGGTCAGCGCCACGTCGGGGTCGGCGCCGAGCCGCATCGTCACGCTGACGACGCTGATCGAGGGCCGGCTCGCGCTGGTGACGTAGTCGATGTTCTCGGTGGTCGCCACGGCCGCCGCGATCGGGGCGGTGATGAACCCCTGGATCAGTTCGGGCGCGGCGCCGGGATAGATGGTCGTGATCGTGACGACCGTCTCCTCGACCTCCGGGTATTGCCGGACAGGCAGGCTAAACATGCCCTGGAAGCCCAGCAACAGGATGAACGCCGCGAGGACCGTCGAGAGCACGGGCCGGCGGATGAAGATCTCGGAGAAGCTCATGGTGAGCGCCTATTGTTGCGTGATGGTCGGGGTGACGGTGTTGTCGATGACGACCGGCGATCCGCCCGACAGCCGGTTCTGCCCGGCGCTGACCACCCGGTCGCCGGGTGCGACGCCCTCGGCGATCTCGACCAGACCGAGCGAGCGCCGGCCGACCTTGACGAACACCTGCTCGACCGTCATCGCGCCCTCCGCCTCGCCGTCGCGCACGACGTAAACCGAGTCGCCGTAGAGGTTCGAGCTGAGCACCGTCTGGGGCAGCGCCATCACGCCGGTTTCCTCGGGCAATTCGACCCGCACCCGCAAGAACTGGCCCGGGTTCAGGCCGCCGCCGGGATTGTCGACGTCGGCGCGGATCGTCACGAGACGGCTGTTGGGGTCGATCTTCGGCTCGATGCCGGTGATGTTGCCTGTGAAGCTCGCGCCGCCGGCTTCGGAAGTCACGGTCACGGGCATGCCGATGCGCACGAGGCGCACCTGTTGCTCGGGGATCGAGAAGTCCACGCGCATCGTATCGAGATCCTGCAGGCTGGCGAACACCGTTCCCGGTTCGACGTATTGCCCGACCTCGACGCTCGGGATGCCGATCACCCCATGGAACGGGGCATCCAACGCCTTCTGGTCCATGATCGCGGTCAGCCGCACCACCTGCGAGCGCGCCTCGGTCGATGAGGCCTCCGCCGTCTCGACGGTGTTCGCGGCGCTGACTCCGCGTTCCTGCAGCGCGCGGGCGCGCTCAAGCTCGGATCGGCTCAACTCCAGCGTGGCGTTCGCCGCCGCGAGATCGGCGCGCTCGACATCGTCGCGGATCTGCATCAGGTTCTGGTCCGCAACTACACGGTCGTTCGCCGAGAACAGGATGCTCTGGACGATGCCGCCGGTTTCGACGGCGAGGTCCACGCCTCGCGCCGCGCTGGCGGTGCCGATCGCCTCGACGCCCGGACGCCATGTCATCGGCTCGGCCTCGATCACCGACACGGTGACCGGGGGCGGCTGCATTCCCGCGAAGAATCCCTGGATCGCCTGCGCGCGGAACATGTTGAAGCCGACGATGCCGCCGACGACGACGGTCAGCAGCACGACAGCTATAAGCAACCGCTTGATCATCGACTTCCCGCTCCGGATCTGCGCCCGGGGACCGGGCGAATCGGCTCTGATTTCCACTTCCGCTTCACAATCCGTTGCTGTACCGTCCGGACGGTAAAGTCAATCCACGTCGGAGCTTCCGCACCTTGACAAAACAGCGACCGCCGGAGACCCGAGCGCGCATTCTCGCCGCCGCCGAGGCCTTGAGTTGCGAGATGGGGCCGACCCATGTCTCGATCGAAGCGGTCGCCGCGCGCGCGGGGGTCTCCAAGGGCGGGCTGCTCTATCATTTTCCGACGAAGCACGATCTGCTGCGCGCCATCGTCGCCGAGCATGTGGAGGGGATGCGGCGCGCTCTGCAGGGTGACGCCGCGTCGGCCGTCAGTCCGGTCGAGACCGCGCGCGCCTACCTTCGGATCATTCGCGCCAAGCTCGATCACGCCAACCCGCCTGTGGGGCTCTTCGCGGCCATCGCCGAGGATCCGGAGTTCATCGCGCCGCTGCGCGATTTTCGGCAGTCGATGCTGCGTGACGTCTTCGGACGCTGCCCGGATCCGGCGCTCGCCGCGGTGGCGTATCTTGCCTGCGAGGGCCTGCTGCACATCCGCCTGACCGATCCGCAGGCCCATGATCCGGTCGAGCGGGAGCGGGTCTTCGTGGCCCTCGACCAGTTGCTCGCCGCGCCCGCGTCCGTCGCTCCCGAAGTCGGCTGAGCGATCGCGGCGCTGAGGCGCGTGGTCACCGTCCGCCGATCCATATTCGCGACGTCGACGACGACGTTGGCTCGCGTCTTTCGCGGATGTCGGGCGATCGGCGACGGATGAGCGGCCCGGCAGGATCTCAGCTCGCTTCGCCGAACCGCCCGGCGACGAGGGTGCGGAGGGCCTCGGCAAGTGCGGCGGCGTCCGCGCCTTCGACATGGACGTCGATTGACGTGCCCTTTGCGGCGGCAAGCATCATAAGACCCATGATCGAGTCGCCCGACACTTCCATGCCGTCGCGGCTGACCATCGCCCGCGCGTCAAAACGCTCCACGGTCTCGACGAATTTCGCCGAGGCGCGCGCATGCAGACCCTTGTCGTTGACGATATCGAGGCAGAGGCGCATCAATCTCCGGTCGGCCGTTGAGTTCAGAGAGCGATCGGCAATTGGTCTTCGCCGAACCCATCCACGGAATTGATGTACTTGCGTCCCGCGGTCAATGCGCAGGCCACAGCCTCGCGGAGCGGCAGCCGCCGCGCCTTGGCGAGTTTGACGAGGAGCGGCAGGTTCGCTCCGTATATCACCATCCGTCCGGAGGCCCGACAGGCTTCCATCGCCAGGTTCGACGGGGTGCCACCGAACATATCGGTCACCACGACCACGCCTTCACCGGTATCGACCGAACTGATGGCTGCGTCGATCTCGTGCTGCTTTCGCGTGCTGTCGTCTTCGGCGTCGATCGCAACGGCGATCGTTCCGGGAAGCCTGCCTACTACATGCTCCATGGCCGCGAGGTATTCGCGGGCAAGTCCGCCATGCGCAACTATTACTATACCGATCACACCCCGCTCGCTCTCTTTTCGAAGACCGAGGTCGTCAAAGTACGCTCCATGTCCCGATGCAGAATAGACACCTGCCATCCGTCTTGCGCAAGCGTTATCGCGAGCGCTTCGGTGACCGCGACCGACCGATGCTTTCCGCCCGTGCATCCGAGCGCAAGCGTGAAGTAGGACTTGCCCTCGTCCCGATAGGCCGGCAGCAGGAACCGCAGCAGATCCGCGAGGCGCAGGTAGAAGGCCGGATGTCTGGGATCGGCGGCCACGAACGCCGCCACCTGCGGATCGCGACCGTCGCGCGCCCGCAGCCGCGCGTCCCAATGCGGATTTTGCAGAAACCGGCAGTCGATCACCATGTCCGCGCCGCGTGGCGCCCCTCGCGCGTAGGAGAACGACTGGAGCGTGATCGCGAGCCCGCCCGAGGCGTCGTCGGGCGCGAACCACCTCGCGAGCTCGGCGCGCAGGTCGTGCGGCGTCATCGCGGTGGTGTCGATCAGGACGTCGGCCCGGACCTTCAACGGGGCCAGCAGCGCCATCTCGCGCTCGATCCCGACGAGCGGCGTCTCGTTCGGGCTCGACGGATGCCGCCGCCGCGACTCGCTGTAGCGCGCGATCAGCGCGTCCGGCGCGCAATCGACATAGACCAGCACCGGGCGGCAGCCCGGGCGCGCACCGATCACGTCCAGCATATCGGTCAGCGCATCGACGGCGAAATCGCGGTTTCGCGGATCAACCCCGACCACGAGCGGCCGCGTCATCGGCGGCCCGGCGATCAACCGTGGCATCAGCGACAGCGGCAGGTTGTCGATTGCCTCGAAACCGAAATCCTCGAGCGCGCGGATCGTCGAAGTGCGACCCGCTCCGGCCGGTCCGGTGACGATCACGATATCTTGGCCCGCTCCGGGGCCATTCGCCGGTTCCACGCTCGTTCGCCCTTGCAGACCCGTGCTTCGTCTCTTCGTCAGGTCCGTCCGAAGCGGAATAGCTGGACCAAGGCTACTGCGAGATTTGGCACGCCATCCGCTAACATCAACTCAATTTCCAAGCCGAGATACGCAATTGTGTGCGGATGTGGCATCCTCGCCGCGTCCGATCGGTCGAGATCGACCGCCAGAACCAGCGCCGCGGCGTCGAGCGCGTCGGCGCGCAGCAACCCGATCCCGCGCGCCTCGATCATGCCGCGCAGCGCCGCGGGAGCCGAGGCGATCAGCGCGCCGTCGCGCGCGTCGAGCAGGACCCTGTCGTCCGCGACCAGCCTCGCGCCCGCCGCAATCAACCGCAACGCCAGGCCGGACTTGCCGGCGCCCGACGCGCCGAGGATCAGAACGCCGCGTTCGCCGAACGCCACAGCCGACGCGTGCAGGTTCAGCGACGCGTTTTCCCGACTCACGGCGTGGCTCCATGCCGCCCGCGTGGAGTGCCGCTCCTCGATTGTGCAGTGCGAAAGCAAGCGAACATCGATCCCAACATCGACGGACACGCATCGGACGGATTCATGACGTTCCCATGGAGTTAACTCTATCTTGGCGAAACAAAAAATCATTGGACGTGCTATCAACAGCTGTAGTGAAATTTTGCGGTTGCGCATGGCCGGCGGCGGTTGCGGTCACGACCGTGAGTTTGGTTTGGTGGGCCGTGGCTGCGGTCATGAATGGGAGTTTCGATACATGACGACTGGCCCAGTGAATCCGAAGATGACCCTCGAGGCGACTGGCCTCGTCGGTGTGGCGAAGGCGCATTACAACCTGACCGAACCCGCTCTGGTGCAGGCCGCCGTAAGTCGGGGTGAGGGCGAGATCGGACAGGGCGGGACATTGCTCGTGACCACCGGCAAACATACGGGCCGCAGCCCAAAAGACAAGTTCGTTGTGCGCGAACCAGGCGTCGAGGCGCATATATGGTGGGAAAACAACGCGCCGCTATCGCCCGAGCATTTCGAGCGGCTGCACGCCGACATGAAGGCGCATGTGAGGGGCGGCGAACTGTTCATTGAGGATCTTTACGCGGGGGCGGACCCGGCGCACCGGCTGAACGTCAGGGTGATTGCGGAGTTGGCCTGGCATGGCTTGTTTATCCGGCACTTGCTGCGCCGGCCCGCGATCGACGAGCTCGCGACGTTCGCGCCGGACTTCACCATCCTCAATTGCCCGAGCTTCAGCGCGGACCCGGTGCGACACGGCGTCCGGTCCGAGACCGCCATCGTGATCTCGTTCGAAAGGAAGCTCGTGCTGATCGCCGGCACCGCCTATGCCGGCGAAAACAAGAAGTCGGTGTTCACGATCCTCAACTATCTGCTTCCTGAGAAGGGCGTGATGCCGATGCATTGCTCGGCCAATCACGCTCCGGGCGACCCAGACGACGTAGCGGTGTTCTTCGGGTTGTCGGGCACGGGCAAGACGACGCTGTCGGCGGATCCGTCGCGCATCCTGATCGGCGACGACGAGCACGGTTGGTCCGATAAGGGCACGTTCAACTTCGAGGGCGGATGCTACGCCAAGACGATCAATCTTTCCGCCGCCGCCGAGCCGGAAATTTACGCGACCACCCATCGGTTCGGCACGGTGATCGAGAACATGATCTATGACCCGGTGACGCGGGAGCTGGATTTCGAGAACGACAGCCTGACGGCCAATACGCGCTGCGCCTATCCGCTCGAGGCGATTTCGAACGCAAGCCCGACGGCGCGGGCCGGCACGCCGCGCAATATCGTTATGCTGACCTGCGACGCGTTCGGCGTTCTGCCTCCGATCGCGCGACTGACGCCGTCGCAGGCGATGTATCATTTCCTTTCGGGCTTTACCTCGAAGGTAGCGGGGACCGAGCGGGGTGTGACCGAGCCGCAACCGACGTTCTCGACCTGCTTCGGCGCACCGTTCATGCCGCGCCGGCCGGAGGTTTATGGTGCGATGCTGCTCGAGAAAATCGCGGCCTCGGGCGCCTCGTGCTGGCTCGTGAACACCGGCTGGACGGGCGGCGCCTACGGGACGGGTCACCGGATGCCGATCGCCGCGACTCGGACGCTGCTGAAGGCGGCGCTGGATGGTTCGCTGAACACGGCGCAGTTCCGACGCGATTCGAATTTCGGCTTCGAGGTTCCGGTCGCGGCGCCTGGCGTTGATGCGGCGCTGCTCGATCCGCGCGGAACCTGGGCCGACGGCGCCGATTACGACGCTCAGGCCGCGCGGCTGGTGGCGATGTTTGCGAAGAATTTTGGCCAGTACGAGGCCTTCGTCGACGACGACGTTATCGCCGTTGCGGTCAAGGCCGCCTGATCGCCGGCGTCGTTTGAGCCAGCCGGACGAACCGGCATGGCTTCGTCGGCCCGTTCGGCTGACGGGAGGCAGGAAATCTGCGGATCTCCGAGCGAGTCCTTTTGGTGGCTCCACGCCCGATGGTGGTACGAGTGGCGGAAGAAGCGCGGATCTCTGAGCGGGGTCGGTCGCGAGTTGATCGGGCAGACAGGTCACACGGCTCGTCGCCATGGTGTCGAGGGTAAGCGAACCGTTCGTGCCGAGTTCCGCGGACGTCGGCCCGCGACTCCCCGTCCGGTGCGGAGGGAAAACCGCGTGCGCCCGAGCGACGCCGGGTGCGATGGGTGCGGAGCGCATTGCCAGCGCCGGACCGGCGGCGTTGCGACAGACCTACATCCGCGGACGCCTCTTCGGGAGGCGCAAGCGGATCGGGCGGCTCAGAAGCGGCGGGCCAGCGTGACGTAAATGGTTTCGACGCCAGGATTTCGCTCCGCCGTGCGAGCGTTGGATTTGTGGTTGACCGCTACGCCGATGCGCCAGAGTTCGGCCACAGCGTAATTGACGCCGATCTGCGAGCGGAACATCGGGAAGTCCGAGCCGAGATGATTGCCGCCGCCGTCGTGATACCACCCGAGCATCACGCTAAGCTCGATGCGCCAGCGGGAGGAAAGCGGCGCCAGCAGCAGCGGGCCGGCTCCGACCCAGACGTCGTCGTCGGCCTCCAGCGCGGCGGCGAGGCCCAGTGCGCCGTGGCGGTTGCTCCAGAGCGGGTTAGTCCGGACCTCCAGGCCGACGGCAGAGCGAAAGTCGCCGCGCAGGTCGTCGATCCCGATCCCGCCGGCGATCTCGAAGGCGTCAACCTGGCCCGTGGCGAGCGCCGTCACCAGCGCGGCGAGTCGAAGTGGGTTGCCGATCGCCAGCCCTCCGGGCTTCTTTCCGTGGCTGCTTCGGCGATCGCCGGGCGCCAAGGCGCATTCAAACGAGCTTCGTTTTCAGTTCGGGCACGATCTGGAACAGATCGCCGACGAGGCCGTAGTCGGCGACCTGAAAGATCGGGGCCTCGGCATCCTTGTTGATCGCGACGATAACCTTGCTGTCCTTCATGCCCGCAAGGTGTTGGATGGCGCCCGAAATGCCGACCGCGATGTAGAGATCGGGGGCCACGACCTTGCCGGTCTGCCCGACCTGCCAGTCGTTGGGCGCGTATCCTGAGTCGACCGCCGCGCGCGAGGCGCCGACCGCCGCGCCGAGCGTGTCGGCGAGGCTCTCGATTATGGCGAAGTTCTCCTGCGAGCCGACGCCGCGTCCGCCCGAGACGACGATCCGCGCCGAAGCGAGCTCTGGCCGGTCGGAAGCGGCGACCTTGTCCTCGATCCAGGTGGAAAGACCGGGGTCGTCGGCCGCCGGCGGTGTTTCGATCGGGCAGGCGCTTTGCGCGCCGGTGCTCTCGAACGCCGCGCCGCGGACGGTGATGACCTTCGTTGCGTCCGAAGATTGCACGGTCTGAACGGCGTTGCCGGCGTAGATCGGGCGCTCGAAGGTGTCCGGGCCGAGCACCGCGGTGACCTCCGAGATCACCATCACGTCGAGCTTCGCGGCGAGGCGGGGAGCGACGTTCTTGCCAGTGGTGGTGCCGGGAAAGACGATGTGATCGTACGGACCAGCGAGCGCGAGGACGAGGTCGGTCAGCGGTTCGGCGAGCCGGTGGGCATAGGCGGGGCCCTCGACATGGAGGACGCGCGCGACGCCGTCGAGCGTCGCGGCGGCGCTTGCGACCGCGCCACAGTTTTCGCCGGCGACAAGGACATGGATCTCGCCACCGAGCGCCTTGGCGGCGGATACCGTCTTGGACGTCGCGTCGTTTAGCGTCGCGTTGTCGTGCTTGGCGTAGACAAGGATGGCCATCAGATCACTCCGGCTTCGGTCTTGAGCTTCGCAACCAGTTCGTCGACCGAGCCGACCATGACCCCCGCCTTGCGGGTGGCGGGCTCGATTGTCTTGAGAATCTTGAGCCGAGGCGACACGTCGATCCCGTAATCGGCGGGGGTCTTTTCGTCGAGCGGTTTCTTCTTGGCCTTCATTATGTTCGGCAGGCTGGCGTAGCGCGGCTCGTTCAGGCGCAGATCGACCGTGACGATAGCGGGAAGGACGACGCGGATCGTCTGCAGGCCGCCGTCGACCTCGCGGGTGACCTCGGCGTGATCGCCGTCGAGCCGGATCTCGGAGGCGAAGGTGGCTTGCGGCCAGCCGAGAAGCGCCGCGAGCATCTGGCCGGTGGCGTTCATGTCGTTGTCGATCGCCTGCTTGCCGGCGATGACGAGCCCCGGCGCCTCTGCGGCGATCACGGCTTTCAGCAGCTTTGCGACGGCGAGGGGCTCGATATCCTGGCTCACGTCTTCGGAAGCCACGATCAGAATGGCGCGGTCGGCGCCCATGGCGAGGGCGGTGCGCAGCGTCTCCTGCGCCTGCTTCACGCCGATCGAGACGGCGACGATCTCGGTGGCGAGGCCCTTCTCCTTGATGCGGATCGCCTCCTCGACGGCGATCTCGTCGAACGGATTCATCGACATCTTCACGTTCGTGAGCTCGACGCCCGAACCGTCGGCCTTGACCCGCGCCTTGACGTTGTAGTCGATCACCCGCTTGACCGGCACGAGTATCTTCATCAATTCCTCCACCAAACCGCTGCCGCTTCAGTCCCTATGCCGTTTTCGCGGCGCTGAACAAGGCGAAATCACATTTCGCGCGGCGAGGCCCCGGCGGTCATTCGCCGCGGCCAGCGCGTCGTCGTTTCGGTCGGCGAACGCCCTGCGGAGGAGCGTCACACCCGAGCGACATCCGCCAATTCGATCAGCACCGCAGCATAGAGCATAAGGCTCGCGGTCAGGACGAAGACGTGCCAGATCGTGTTGTGGAACGGCATTCGCTCCCATACCAGAAAGAGGACGCCAACGGTGTAGAGGCTGCCGCCGATCGTCGCCAGTCGGTAGCCTTCGGCAGTCATCCGGTCGAGGATAGGGGCGCCGAGCGCGACCGCTGCCCAGCCCATGGCGAGGTAAAGTGCTATGGTGGCCCCGAACAGCTTGCGCGAAGTCAGCAGCTTCAGCGAGACGCCAGCGGCCGCCGCCGCCCAGAGCCCGACGAGAAAGGGCGTTGCCTGCGGACCCGACATGACCGCGAAGGGCGTGTAGGTCCCTGCGATCTTGACGTATATCGCCGACTGGTCCAGCCGACGCAGCGCATCTTTCCAGTCGGGGGCGGGGATCATGTGATAGAGCGCCGAGCAGCCGAGCATGACGATCAAGCTGATCGCGTAGACGCTGGACGCCATGACGAGGTCGCGGTCGTCAAGCCAAAGCGCTGCGAGCGTCACCAGGACGGGTGCGGCGACCAGCGCCACGGCTACGCCGGCGATATGCACGGCGGCGTCCGCGATCCGTTCGGCCCGCGTATAGACCCCGTCGATGCGCGCTACGCTCGGCATCTCCGCTCCCTGACGACCGCAGCCGGCGCGGCGCGGTCGCGCGAAGTATAAGCAAGGTTTTCGTAGAACGGCGCGCGTTCGTCGCGCGGATGGTGCAGGCGCGTCACGCTTCGGCGGAGCTTCAGCGGGTCGCGCCCGGAACCCAGAGCACGTCGGCGCGGCCATCGTCGTTGGCGATCCGGCCGACCACGAAGAACCAGTCGGACAGGCGGTTGAGAAACTTGACCGCTTCGGTGTTGATCGTCTCCATCGTGGCGACCTCGACGACGTGCCGCTCGGCGCGGCGGCAGACGGTGCGGCAGAGATGGAGATACGCCGAGAGCGGCGAGCCGCCGGGCAGAATGAAACTTTGCAACGGATCGAGGCGGACGTTGAACGCGTCGATCTCGGCTTCGAGACGCGCGACCTGGGACGCCACGATGCGCAGGCGGGGATGTCTGGCGCTGGCGTCGTTCTCGATATCGGGTGTGCAGAGATCGGCGCCGAGATCGAAGAGGTCGTTCTGGATGCGCGCGAGGTATTCGTCGATGGCGTCCTCGGCATGGAGGCGGGCGAGGCCGAGTGTGGCGTTCAGCTCGTCGACGGTGCCGTATGCGGTGACGCGAAGCGAGTGTTTTGCGACGCGCACGCCGTTGCCGAGCGCGGTTTCGCCGTCGTCGCCGGTCTTGGTGTAGATGCGGTTGAGCACGACCATGCTGGGCCCCTATTGCGAAAAATAGACGAATAGCAGGATCAAAAGCACCGCGACGAACTGGAGAAGTAGTCGCAACTGCATGATCTTGTTTGCATATTTCCTGTTGAACTCGCCGCCCCGCGCAAAGCCGAGCACGCCGATCACCAGAACGCCAAGGACGGCGAAGCATGCTATCAGGGCGACGATGAACAGCGGATCGCGAGACATCGGGGGCTGCCTTTTTTACGAGGTCGTCAGACGGAGGTAACGGTTTTTCGAGGCACGGCAAGGGCTGTCGTGTCGAGCGCCCGGCGCCCGGACACCCGGTGCTTGGAAATCGGCGCCGACTGGTGTAACGTCGCTACGTTGGATGGACGTTTTTAGAGCTTGCCTGGTGCTCTCGGTCGGGCCGATTTTCGGCCCCAACTCACTCGTAGTCGGAGGGAACATATGAAATACGTGATGACGTGGAAAAAGAAGCGGCATGGCACGACCGCCGATTACAGCGCGGGTCAACAGCGAATGCTCGACGTGATGCGCGCCTGGCGGCGGCCCGAGGGCGTGCTGATCCATCATTTCGTGCTGAAGGTGGGCGACCCGGGCGGGTATGTCGTCTTCGAGGCGGACGATCTGGGCTCCGTGCACAGCGAGGCGGCGGCATTCGCCGGCCTCAACATCCACATCGAGCCAGTGATCGACATCGCGGACGCGCTGGCCGCCGAGGGCCGCGCCATCGAATGGGCCGACGCGGTGGTGTGAGGCGCGCGTGAAGGTGCGGGCGGGCCGCGGACGATCCGGCCCGCGTCGGCGCGTTGATGTGGCGCTCAGAATTCCCGGGGCATGCTCTGGACAGACCCGCACCGGTGAACGCTAATCGCGTAGGGAGCGCGACGAGGGTTCGGGCCATGCTAAATCTGACTACGTCACCGCTCTGGATCGTCGGAACTGTCCTGGTCGTCGCCACCGCCTGTTTCGCGATGACGGGCACTGTACTGGTTCGCCGGTAGGTGACATTGGACCGCCTGAAGAAGAACAACGAGGTGGCCGGCTTTAAGTTCGCTACGGTCGGCGTCCTTTACGCCGTGCTCCTCGCCTTCGCGGTTCTCGTCGTCTGGGAGAGGTTGAACGGGGCCGAGAGCAATGTCGCGATGGAGGCCGGGGCCGCCGCGACGATCTACCGGCTCGCGGACGGAATGGGGAACATCGCGGGAGTCGAGCTTCGCGACGCCATCACGGTCTATCTGAATGCGGTGATCACCGAGAACTGGCCGGCGATGGAGCGCGGCGACGAGAGTCCGATCGCGATCAGGGCCCTTGACGCCGTCTATTCGGCGTTGCTTCGCCACGAACCGGTCGATCAGCGCGGCGCGGCCGTCCTGGCGGTGGGACTGCGGCAGCTCGACGTCGTCACGCAGACCCGCCGCGCGCGCGTGGTGGAAGCCTTGAGGACCGTGCCCGGGATCGTCTGGCTCGTGCTGTTTTTCGGGGCCTATGTCACCATCGGCTTCACCTTCTTCTTCGGCACCGAGAATCTGCGGGAGCAGGTCCTGATGACGGGAGCGCTCTCGGTCGTGATATTCCTCGGTCTGTTGACAATCATCGCGATCGACCATCCGTTCGCTGGTTCGATCAAGGTCATGCCCGAGCCGTTCGAAGCGGTGCTGTCGGATTTCGGCGAATCGCCGAAGCGGTAGCGGCCGGGTTGCGCGACGGCGCGCGGAATCGGTCGATCCAGCCGACTAGAGGCCTCCGGCGAGCGCGTCGAGCAAGCGCGTCGGCAGCAGGCGCTTGGCGGCGGCCAACAGGTGAGTGGCGGTGGTGACGTAGTAACGCGGCGCCGGGCTGGGGCTCTCGAGCGCGCGGATCAGCTTCGCCGTGACCGCCCCGGCGGGGAGTTCGAAGCGGTCCTTCGTCGGGTCGGTCGCATAGAGGCGCACGAGCAGCGTCCGCGCGTAGGCCTCCGCATGCGGCGATGCGCGCCAGTCGATCCAGCGCTCGAACGGTGGGATGCAATTGGCGCGAAAAGCGGTGGCGATAGGCCCTGGTTCGATCAGGATCACCCGGACGCCGGAGCCGCGCAGCTCGAGCCGCAGCGCGTCGGTGACGCCTTCAAGTGCGAATTTCGTCGCGACATAGGCCCCCCGCCACGGCAGCGCCGCGAGGCCGAGCACCGAGGAGTTCATCACGATGCGACCGCCGCCGTTGGCGCGCATGGCCGGCAGCACGCGGTTCGTGAGGTCCACCTGGCCAAACACGTTGGTCTCGAAAATTGCGCGCAGCGCGTCGCGGGGCAGGTCCTCGACCGCGCCGGGAATGGCGTAGGCGCCGTTGTTGAAGAGCGCGTCGAGGTGGCCGCCCGAGCGGGCGAGCGCTTCGGCTGCGCCCGCGGCGACGCTGTCCGCGTCTGCGAGATCGAGCGGGAAGCTCTCGATCCCCTCGGCGCGGAGCCGCTCGCAATCGGCTGGGTTGCGACAGGTGGCGAAGACGCGCCAGCCGCGGGTGGTCAGCGTCCGCGCCGCATCGAGCCCGATCCCTGACGAGCAGCCGGTGATCAGGACTGTGCGGCTCATCGCCGATGGACCGCGCGCGCGGCGA
Source organism: Rhodobacterales bacterium (assembly GCA_038247355.1). Taxonomy (GTDB): domain Bacteria; phylum Pseudomonadota; class Alphaproteobacteria; order Rhodobacterales; family Rhodobacteraceae; genus Amaricoccus. The sequence goes on along the minus strand of JBBRUZ010000001.1, from coordinate 34,768 downwards.
CGCCCCCGGCCGACGTGATCGCGGAGACGGTCAGGTGCTGCGGCCCGGTCATGGCCGCGCCGCCGCCCGCGACGACCTGCGCCCAAACCACCCGCCGTCGCGCCATGGGCCGCTCCTCCCGGCGCGCAATGTGGCTGCGCCCCGGAGTGGGCGCAAGCGCCGTCGGCGGCTTTTCAAAGCGGCGAAGGGGGAACTCCTCCGGCGCTGCGCGGCTGGCGCTTAGCGCTGGACCGGCCCGCCCGCGGGCGCTAGGTCATGCCCCATGGCCGATCCGATCGACGATCCCGCGCCGCCCGCCGGCGAGGTGACATCCGAACCGCTGGCGCGCGCGCTCGGCGAGCGCTATCTGACCTATGCGCTGAGCACTATCATGCACCGGGCGCTGCCGGACGCGCGCGACGGGTTGAAACCGGTGCACCGGCGCATCCTCTTCGCGATGCGGGGCTTGCGGCTCGATCCGGGGACCGCGTTCCGAAAATGCGCTAAGATCGTCGGCGAAGTGATGGGCAATTACCATCCGCACGGCGACGCCTCGATCTACGAGGCGCTGGCGCGGCTCGCGCAAGATTTTAACGTCCGCTATCCGCTGGTCGATGGTCAGGGCAATTTCGGCAACATCGACGGCGACAATCCGGCGGCGCAACGCTACACCGAGGCGCGGCTGACGCGCGCGGCGGCGGCGCTGATGGACGGGCTGGCCGAGGACGCGGTCGATTTCCGCGACAACTACGACGGCTCCGAGCGCGAGCCGGTGGTGCTGCCTGCATCGTTCCCGAACCTGCTGGCCAACGGCTCTTCGGGGATCGCCGTCGGCATGGCGACCAACATCCCGCCTCACAACATCGACGAGCTGGTGGGCGCCTGCCTGCATCTGATCAAGGCGCCGGATGCGACGGACGAGCGGCTCCTCGACTTCGTGGAGGGACCGGATTTCCCGACGGGGGGGATCATCGTCGAGCCGCGGGTTAACGTCAGGCAAGGCTACGTGACCGGCAAGGGCTCGTTCCGGCTGCGGGCGCGCTGGGGGATCGAGGACCTCGGGCGCGGGCAGTGGCAGATCGTCGTCACCGAGATCCCCTATCAGGTTCAGAAAGGGAAGCTGATCGAGCGGATCGCGGAGATCATCAACCTCAGGAAAATCCCCGTCCTCGCCGACGTGCGCGACGAAAGCGCCGAGGACTTGCGGATCGTGCTGGAGCCGCGGGCGCGCACCGTCGATCCGCAGGTGCTGATGGAGATGCTGTTTCGCGCCAGCGATCTCGAGACGCGGTTCGCGATGAACCTCAACGTGCTGATCGACGGGCGCACGCCGCAGGTCTGTTCGCTGAAGGAGGTGTTGCGGGCCTTCCTCGATCATCGGCGCGACGTGTTGCTGCGGCGCGCCCGCTTTCGGCTGGGACGGATCGACGCGCGGCTGGAGGTGCTCGAAGGGCTGCTGATCGCTTACCTCAATCTCGACCGGGTCATCGCGATCATCCGCACCGAGGACGAGCCGAAGCCCGTGATGATGGCGGAGTTCGCGCTCAGCGACGTGCAGGCGGAAGCGATCCTGAACACGCGGCTGCGGAGTTTGCGCCGCCTCGAGGAAATGGAGCTGCGGGCCGAGCGCGGCGCGCTTGTCGCGGAGCGGGCGGAACTCGTGGCGCTGCTCGGGTCGGAGGCGCTGCAATGGGCGCGGATCGCGGAGGAATTGCGCGCGGTGCGCAAGGCGTTCGGCAAGGCCGCGCCGGGCGGGGCGCGGCGCACCACGTTCGCCGACGCGCCCCAGGTCGAGGAGATTTCAGCCGATGCGATGATCGAGCGCGAGCCGATCACGGTGGTCTGCTCGGCGATGGGCTGGATCCGCGCGATGAGGGGGCACGTTGCGGCGGACGCCGAGCTGAAGTTCAAGGACGGCGACGGACCGGGGTTCTTCCTCCACGCCGAGACCACGGACAAGTTGCTGCTGATGGCGTCGAACGGACGGATGTTCACGCTTGGCTGCGCCACGCTACCGGGCGGGCGCGGCATGGGCGAACCGGTGCGGCTGCTCGTCGAGCTGCCCAACGAGGCGGCGATGCTGGCGCTGCTCGTTCATAGGCCGGGCGAGCGATTGCTGGTGGCGTCGGGCGCCGGCGACGGTTTCGTGCTGCCCGAGGACGACGCGGCGGCGCAGACGCGGGCGGGCAAGCAGGTGCTCAACCTCGCGCCGGGAAGCCGGGCGCGGGTCTGCCGGCGCCTGACGGGCGATCATGTCGCGGTGATCGGCGAGAACCGCAAGATGCTGGTCTTCGCGCGCACGGAACTGCCCGAGATGACCCGCGGCAAGGGCGTGCGGCTGCAGAAGTACAAGGACGGCGGCCTTTCGGACGCAACGGGGTTCGCGTTGGCCGACGGGCTCACCTGGAAAGACCCGGCGGGGCGGACGCGAACGGTGACCGCCGCCGATCTCGCCGAATGGATCGGCGCGCGGGCGGGCGCCGGGCGGATGGCGCCGCGGGGCTTTCCGCGCGAAACCCGGTTCGGGTGAACGGAGCCCGGTTCCGGGGCCGCGCCGCACGGCGACGATTGCGACGTTTCCGCCGCCGTGGCGCCATCGTTCCGGCACGTCCATTCGGTGCATCGTCCCCATCGGCGACGATCGGAACCAGCGAGACCTACATGACCGGACAGATAGCCATCGGCTTGTCGCGCCTGCGCGGACATGCGCGGCGCCGGCCGGGTCGGGCACCCGAGACCCGAGCCCCCAAGGTTCAGGCGAAGGCGTCGGGGCGGGCTTCGCGGGCCATGTGGTCGAGCACGCCGTTGACGAATTTCGCTTCCTTGCCGTCGGGATAGAACGCCTTGGCGATTTCGAGATACTCGGTGATCGTCACCTTCGGCGGCGTGTCGGCGCCGACGAGTTCGGCCCCGGCGGCGCGAAACAGCGCGCGCAGCGTCGGGTCGATCCGTTCGATGGGCCAGCGCGCCACGAGCGCGCGGTGGGTCATCTGGTCGATGAGCGCCTGTTCGGCCACGGCGACGCCGAGCAGGTTGCGGAAATGCGGCACGTCGGCATCGCCAAAGCGCACGCCGTCGATGACCGCGCCGACACGGTGCGTCAGGAATTCCTCGATGATCGTCTCGAGCCCGACCTCCGCCGCCTCCATCTGGAACAGCGCCTGCACCGCGTAAAACCGGGCGGTGGTGCGCATTCGCCTTGCCTGGGCGGCAGTGAGCTTCATGCTCTTGGCCGCCGTCATCCCGCCGGTTCGCGATCGGTCGCGCGGGCGAGGGCCGGGGATGACGCAGGGGCGAAGCGGCGGACAAGGGCGATCAAGTGCAGGCAGGCCTCCGCCGCGCCGCCGCCCTTGTTCATGCCGGCCGGATCGGCACGGACTTGGGCCTGGGTCTCGTTCTCGACGGTGAGGATGCCGTTGCCGATGCACAGGCCGTCGAGGCCGAGCAGCGTCAGCCCGCGCGAACTGTCGGCGCATACGGTATCGTAATGCGTTGTCTCGCCCCGGATGACGCAGCCAAGCGCCACGTAGCCGTCGAACCGCGCAGCGCGGGACGCCAGACGGATCGCGGTGGGGAGCTCGAGCGCGCCGGGGACTTCAACGATCTCGGAGGCGGCGCGACCGGCATCGAGCGCTGTGCGGGCGCCGGCGATCAGTTGATCGGCGATGGCGCGATAGAACGGCGCCGCGACGATCAGCACGCGCGCCGGCTCGGCGAGCACTGCCGTTGGGGCCTGACCCTGGTCGCGCGCCGCCATCGCTCAGCGCGCCGGATGCGGGATCGGGCGGGTTCCCGCGATCGAGAGGCCGTAGCCTTCGAGGCCGATCACCTTGGGGATCGGCGAGTTGGTCAGCAGGATCAACTCGTGGAGCCCGAGGGCGTTCAGGATCTGGGCGCCGATGCCATACTGGCGCAAGCGATGGGGCGAGACGTGATCGCCGGTGTCGAGCTTCATCGACATGTCGCGCAGCAGGACAACGACTCCGCGGCCCTCGGCGGCGATGGCGAGCATCGCGTCGCGCAGCTGATGCGCGCGTCCTGAATGGATCGCCAGCAAATCCTCGACCGGATTTACCGCGTGCATCCGCACGAGCACCGGCGCCGGCGTCGTCAGATCGCCCTTTGACAGCGCGATATGCTCGCCGCCGCCGGCGATGTCGGCGAAGACGCGCATCTGCCAGGGCCCGCCGTACTCGGAGGTGACGCTGCGCGTCGCGGTCTCGCGCACCAGGTTGTCGTGCCGTCGGCGGTAAGCGATCAGATCGGAGATCGTGCCGATCTTGAGCCCGTGGCGCTGGGCGAAGGCGACCAGATCGGGCAGGCGCGCCATCGCGCCATCCTCGTTCATGATCTCGCAGATCACGCCCGAGGCGTTGAGACCGGCCAGCCGCGCGATGTCGGTTGCCGCCTCGGTGTGGCCGGCGCGCACCAGCACGCCGCCGTCCCTTGCGCGGAGCGGGAAAATGTGGCCGGGGGTCGCTATGTCCTGCGGGCCGGTTCGCGGGTCGATGGCGACGGCGACGGTGCGGGCGCGGTCGTGCGCCGAAATACCGGTGGTCACGCCCTCGCGCGCCTCGATCGACACGGTGAAGGCGGTTTCATGGCGCGACGAGTTGGACGCGGCCATCAGCGGCAGGCCCAGCGCGTCGAGCCGCTCGCCCGGCAGCGTCAGGCAGATCAGCCCGCGACCGTGGGTGGCCATGAAGTTGATCGCGTTCGGCGTGCACATCTGGGCCGGGATGACGAGATCACCCTCGTTTTCGCGATCCTCGTGATCGACGAGGATGAACATCCGTCCGTTGCGGGCGTCCTCGATGATCTCATCGATCGAGGAAATCGCGTCGCGATAATAGTCGTCCGACATGCGCGGTCCTTCAAGCGGCATCGCATTCACCGAGCCGCGCGACATAGCGTGCGATGGTATCGATCTCCAGATTGGCGAGATCGCCGACGGCGACGTCGCCCCAGGTCGTGTGCGACATCGTGTGGGGGATAAAGTTGACGCCGAACTCGGCGCCGTCCACCTCGTTTACCGTCAGCGACGCGCCGTTGAGCGCGATCGAGCCCTTGGTCGCGACGAACCGGGCCAGCGCCGCTGGCGCGCGAAAGGTGACGCGGGTGCTGTCACCCTCGGGTCGGACGGCGACCACCTCCGCCAGCCCGTCGACATGGCCGGCGACGATATGGCCGCCGAGCTCGTCCCCGACCCGCAGCGCGCGCTCCAGATTGATCCGCGTCCCTCGCGTCCAGGCGGCGCGGCCGGCGCGGATGTTGGTCCGCGCGACGGTCTCGGCGGATACGTCGACCTCGAACCAGGCGCCCTCGGGCGCGCGGCCGCGGTCCACAACCGTCAGGCAAACGCCGTCGCAGGCGATCGAGGCGCCAATTGCGATCGTCTCTGCGGGATAGGCGCAACGTATCCGTGCGCGCAGATCGCCGCGATCCTCGAGCCGCTCGATCGAACCGATGTCGGTGACGATTCCGGTGAACATTCCGGTTCCTCCAACCCTCTGCGCCCAACCCTCTGCGCCGCGTCCTAGCTTGCGCCGTGCCAATCGGCAAGCCTCGATCGGCGCGCGCCCCGGCAATCGCGCGCAAGCGTCGCAAGCTGCGCCGACGCTGAACGCGCAGCGGCGGGCGAGGTGGAGAAATGCGCATGAGCCTGACGCGTAACGGCCGAGCTTCGCACGGAAATCCGGTCTCACGCGCAACGGTGTGGACGCAGGATGCCGCGCCGGCGCGTCGGCGCCGTCATTCGTTCTGGCCTGCGGCGCCAAATGCCGATAGTTTCCAATGAAAAGCTGGCGAACAGTGGATCACGAGGCGATCGATGCAGGGTGAATGGAGACCGGTCGTGGTGCGCGCGGCGCTCGTCGCGCTTGGGCTCGCGATCGCCGGATGCACGCTTCCGCGCTCGGGGCCGACGGCGGGAGAAATCCGGGCGGGCAGCGACCTCGCCTTGGACGGCGTGCAGATCGTCACCGTCAATCCCGCCATCGCCCGGGTGGCGCGGTTCGACGATCCGCTGGGTTTCGGCGCGGAGTTTCTCGGTGCGGGTCAGGTGACGGCGGACGGGATCATCGCCGGCGACCGGGTTACGGTGACGGTCTGGGAGAACGTCGATACCGGCCTTCTCGCCGGGGTCGGGCAAAAGGTCACGTCGCTCGACGAGATCCAGGTCGACGAGCAGGGCCGGATCTTCGTGCCCTACGTCGGCCTGATCCCGGCTGCCGGCCGCTCGCCTGACGCGCTGCGCCGCGACATCACCGCGGCGCTCGAAAGCCAGACACCCGATCCGCAGGTCGAGGTGCGACGGCTCGCCGGCGTCGGCTCGACGGTCAGCGTGATGGGCGGGGTCGACGCGCAGGGCGTCTATCCAATCGAGGCGCCGACGCGGCGACTCTCGGGAATGCTCGCGCAGGCGGGCGGCGTGACCATCGTCCCGGAGGTCGCGCAGGTGAAGGTGGAGCGCGGCGGCCGCACCGGGCGGATCTGGTTGCAGGACCTCTACGACAATCCGCGCAACGACGTGGCGCTGCGGGCGGGCGACCGGATCATCGTCGAACAGGACCGGCGCTCGTTCACTGCGCTGGGCGCAACTGGTCAGAGGCGGGTCCAGTTCACCAAGCGCGATCTGTCCGTGGTCGAGGCGCTGGCCGAGGCGGGCGGGCTCGACGGCCGCTCGGCCGATCCGACGGGGATATTCGTTTTCCGCACCGAGAGCCAGGACATCGCGCGGCGCGTGACGGGCCGCCCAGAGCTCGCCGGGCCGCAGCGTATCGCTTACGTCGTCGATCTGACCCAGCCGACCGGTCTGTTCTCGGCACGTGAGTTCATCGTGCGCGACGAGGACACGATCTACGTCACCGAAGCGCCGCTCGCCGCCTGGTCGCGCGTGCTCTCGATCGCGGGCAGTACGGTGGGTTTCGGCGGCTCGGTCGCGTCGCTCGAAACGCAGTTCTGAGCGCGCGACGGGAGCTCAGACGCGCGCGTCAAAGGTGGCGGGCGGTCTCGATGAGCGCGGTCCGCACGGGCGAAGCCGTCCATCGCGCGGATCGGCGCGACCAGATCGCAGCCAAGATCGGTAAGTGCGTAGTCCACCCGCGGCGGATGCGCGGGCGTCACGGTTCGGGTGACGAAACGGTCGCGCTTGAGTCCGCGCAGGGTGGTCGTGAGCATTTTCTGCGACATGCCGCCGATCTGGCGGCGATCGAGCATCTGCGCACCATCGCTGTCGAGTTGCAGGCGGCGCTGGCGCGGACGGCGGTGCATCCGCCCTTCGACGTCTATCTCAAGGTGCTGCGGGAGGGCGCGAGACTCGGTGACGTCGGCTTTCTCGCCGACAGCGGCAACGCGATGCTCGACGATTTCGCGTGGTGGGCGCGGGTCCTGACGGCGGCGCGGACCGCGGACGCGGCATTCGGCAAGGCGGCCTGAGCCGCGCCGCGGCGGGCTCAGAACACCGACCAACCGGTGCGCTGCGCGATGCGCTCCAGCGCCAGCGCGCCGAGCAGCGAATTGCCGTTGGCGTTCAGCCCCGGCGACCAGACCGCCACCGCCGCCCGGCCGGGCGCCACGGCGAGGATTCCGCCGCCGACGCCGCTCTTGGCAGGCAGGACTACCCGGTAGGCGAAGTCGCCTGAACCGTCGTACTGGCCGCAGGTCAGCATCAGCGCTTTGATCCGCCGCGCCCGGGTAGCGGAAACGACGGAATGCCCGGTGGCGGGGTCGCGCCCGCCAGCCGCGAGGAACAGGCCGGCGCGGGCGAGCTGGCGGCAGGTCATCGCCAGCGCGCAGTGGTGGAAATAGACGCCGAGCACGTGATCGACCGGGTGGCGCAGGCGGCCGAACGCGCGCATGAAATGGGCGAGCGCCGCGTTGCGGTCGCCGGTGGCGGTCTCCGAGCGCGCCACGTCCTTGTCGATGACGATGGTCTCGTCGTCGGCGAGAAAGCGCATCAGGCAGGTGACCTCGCCGATCGCCTCGCGCGGAGTGTGCCCGGCCATCATAAGGTCGGTGACGACAAGCGCGCCGGGGTTGATGAACGGGTTGCGCGGGCGACCCTGCTCAAGTTCGAGCTGGACGATCGAGTTGAAGGCCGAGCCGGAGGGTTCGCGCCCGACGTGCCGCCACAGCCCTTCGCCGTGCTTGCCGAGCGCCATCGTCAACAGGAACACCTTCGAGATGCTCTGGATCGAGAACGGGGTGTCGGCGTCGCCGGCGGCGCAGGCGGCGCCGTTCACGGTGACCGCCGCGATGCCGAAGCGTTTGGGATCGACACTGGCGAGTTGGGGGATGTAGTCGGCGACCCGGCCCTCGCCGGCGCGAGGGGCGAGTTCGGCGTGGACGGCGTCGAGGACTGCCTGCAGATCGGGTGCCGACCCGGTCTCGGGCGGAGCGGCGGTCATCGGTCGGATCGGGGGCGGGGCGGGGTCATGGAGGGCGTCATGGGCGCCCGCTGGTCAGCGGCGGCTCCAGCGGGTGCGAACGTCGTCGCCGATCCGGCGCTGGTCGGTCAGGCGGAAGCGCGGGACGAGCGCGAGCGCGGTCACGTTCATCGCGCCGACCGAGGCGACGGCCTCTTCGCCGAGCACGAGACCGGCGGTGTAGGTGACGACCTCGTCGACCAGATCGGCCCCGAGCAGCGCGCCCGACAAACGGCCGCCGCCTTCGCAGAGCACGCGGGTGAGGCCGCGTTCGCCGAGCCGCTGGAACATCACCGAAAGGTCGAGCTGCCCGTCGGCCTGAAACGGGATCTCGATCAGCGTGGCGCCCTGGTCGGTCCATGCCTTGCGCCGTCCGGCCTCGGCCTCGTGGTGGTGGCAGAGCCACAGCGGGATCCGGGCGGCGGTCTGGCCGAGGTGGCCACTGCGGGGCAGGGCCAGCGCGCCGGACACGACGATCCGGACCGGGTGCGCGTCGATCCCGGCGATGTCGCGCACGTCGAGGTGGGGATCGTCGCTGCGCGCGGTGCCGGCGCCGACCAGCACCGCATCGGTCTGCGCGCGCATCCGGTGGACGTCGCGCCGCGCGGCGGGGCCGGTGATCCAGCGGCTCTCGCCCGCGCCCGTGGCGATGCGCCCGTCGAGCGAGGTCGCCAGCTTGAGCGTCAGGCTCGGGCGGCCGCGGGCGATCCGCGACAGAAAGCCGGTGTTGAGCGCGGCGGCCTCGGCCGCGAGGCAGCCCGTGGCGACCTCGATCCCGGCCGCCTGCAGCACCGCGAGGCTTTTGCCGTTGACGCGGGGATCAGGATCGACGATCGGGGCGACGACGCGGGCGACGCCGGCCGCGATCAGCGCGTCGGCGCAGGGCGGGGTCAGCCCGGTGTGGGCGCAGGGTTCGAGCGTCACGTAGGCCGTGGCCCCGCGGGCCAGCGGGCCGGCCATGGCCAGCGCGACCGTCTCGGCATGGGGCCGGCCGCCGTTCCGGGTCCATCCGCGGCCGACGACACGGCCCGCCGCCACCAGCACGCAGCCCACGGCCGGATTGGGCCAGGCGCGGCCAAGACTGCGCTGCGCGAGGCCCAGCGCCACGCGCATCCATCCGGCGTCGTCCGTGTCGCTGGTCATCGGTGCGTCACTGCCGCTCGTCATCGCCGCCGGCGGACCCTGGGCGCAGTTCGGCGACGAACTCCTCGAAGTCGTCCGCCGCCTGAAAATTCTTGTAGACGCTCGCGAAGCGCACATAGGCGACGGTGTCGATCCGTGCGAGCGATTCCATGACGATCTGGCCGATCGCGTCGGACGGCACGTCGGTTTCACCCATCGATTCGAGGCGGCGCACGATCCCCGACACCATCTGATCGACACGCTCGGGTTCGATCGGACGTTTTTGCATGGCGATCCGGATCGAACGCTCCAGTTTGTCGCGGTCGAACGCCTCGCGCTTCCCGCTCTTTTTCACGACCACAAGATCACGCAGCTGCACCCGCTCATAGGTGGTGAAGCGGCCGCCGCAGGCCGGGCAGAAGCGCCGGCGGCGGATCGAGACATGGTCCTCGGCCGGGCGGCTGTCCTTGACCTGGGTGTCGATGTTTCCGCAGAACGGACAGCGCATTCCGGTTTCCCGATCCCTGATCCTCGCAAACGCGTGAGGAGTATAGGGACCGGTCAACCCCTTGGGTAGCGCTTTCTACCCGCCACTAGATGCGCCCGCGACGCGCATCATTCTCGGCGAGGCGCGTGACGCTGCGGAAGGATTGCAGCACCAGCAGCGACGGGCAGGCGACGCCGCCGTTGCTGCCCACCCAGATCTCGTAGCGGCCCTCCCGCGGACCGCCAATGCGCAGCCGGGCGTTGCGCCCGTCGCCGTTGTCGTCGTCGAAGAACCATCGGCCCGACGGCGACCTGATCAACAGGACGGTGTCGCAGTCGCCCGCGGTGCGCAGTTCGAGGTCCATCCGCTTTTTATCGGCGGTGTAGTAGATGCCGATGCTCGGATCGAACGGTATGTTTCCATTGCCCGGGATCGTCTCGCAGAACTCCAGCAGCACGGTTCCTCCGGCTCGCACCGGCGTCACCTTCGGGTCGATCAACTGGCGGGTGCTGAAGAACTGATGCTTCGCCGCGCTCCCGAGATTGGGGCAGGCCGCCGCCGCGCCGGCAACCCAGAGCAGCACTAGAACGAGCCCGCAACGCAACATGAACTACCCCGCAACGAACTTGACCCAAGTTAAGCGGAACGGCCGTCAACGCAACGGCAAGGTTAAGAAATGCTTAATCGCTCTGGGCGTCAGCCCGCTTCGAAGCCGGTCAGCACTCCGACCGCGTTCGCGCCAATGGCCTCGACGGCGTAGCCGCCTTCCATGACGAACAGCGTCGGTCGCGCGAGCGCGGTGATCCGCGCGCCGATCCGCGGATAGTCCGGCGTGTCGAGCCGGAACGCGCTGATCGGATCGCCGAGGTAGGTGTCGACGCCGAGCGAAACCACGAGCGCGTCCGGACCAAAGCCGTCGATCGCCGCGCAGGCGATCTCGAGCGCCGCCATCCATGTCGAGAAATCCGCGCCATGAGGGAGCGGCAAGTTGAGGTTGAAGCCTTCGCCGGCGCCGATCCCGCGCTCGTCGGCGTGGCCGAGGAAATAGGGATACTCGACCATCGGATCGGCATGAACGTTGACGACCAGCACGTCGGCGCGGGCGAAGAAGATCTCCTGGGTGCCGTTGCCGTGGTGATAGTCGACGTCGAGGATCGCGACGCGGGAAGCGCCCGCCTCGCGCAGGCGCTCCGCGGCGACGGCGGCGTTGTTGAGAAAACAGTATCCGCCCATCGCGCGGCGGCCGGCATGGTGGCCGGGCGGGCGGCACAACGCGAAGGCGGCGGGCGCGCCGGCGGCGATCAGGTCAGCGGCAGTCAGCGCGACGTCGTGGCTCGACTTGATCGCATCCCAGGTGCCGGCGACGAAACTCGCGCCGGCGTCCATCGAGTAGAACCCAAGCAGGCCGTCGATATGGGCGGGGGGGATGTCGGCGCGCAGGCCGGACGTGGGCCAGACGAAGGGCATCGCCGACCCCGCGCGACCTTCGGCGGTCCACAGCGGCCAGACGCAGGGCAGAAAGTCGACGTAGTCGGGGGCGTGGACGCGCCGGGCGGTGTCGAGGGTCTGCTCGGCAGGCGGCAGGATCTCGCCGAGGCCGACTTCCTCGACGCGGGCGCGGATGATCTCGGCGCGGCGGGGAAGCTCGAAGGCGGGCAGGATCTCCCCCGACATCAGCTCCAGGTTGCCGCTGTGGCCAGCATGGCGGGGGGAGTAGATCGTCTGCATAGCCGCTCCGCATTGCGATGCGAGTTTGGCGGGGCCTGCGATCGGATGCAACGCGGCGCGGGCCGGACACCACGCGCATCACGCTAACGTCAGAAATAAGCAAATGAATTTGTTATAATAACCTCGTAAAATCTTAATGTGCATCGAAGATGCTGACGGCTCTGGTTCGGCGAGGCTGGTGGGAAAGCCGGCGATGCTGAACCGGTTGTTTTCGAGCCGGTACGCCGCTTGGCGGACGATGAACTCGCGGTGGTGGGTCTCCGGCTTTAAGAACCGGCTGGCCACGACGACGGACCCCGGTGGCGCGCGGAAGGATAACGATAGCAGAAAACCCGGCGCAGCCCAAGCGTCAGCGCCCGACCTCGCCGATAACGCGCTCGCGGATTTTGCGCGACATCCAGTCGATTAGATAGATGCAGACGAGCACATTGAGCACGACGAACGCGACCTGGTCGTAGAGATTGGCGCGGAAGCGCTCGATCAGGATCATTCCGATGCCGCCGGCCCCGACGATGCCGAGGATGGTCGCGGAACGCGCGGCGCTCTCGAAGAAATACAGCGACTGCGAGATGAACACCGGCAGCACTTGCGGCAGATAGCCGTAGCGCACGACCTTGATAGGGCTCGCGCCGGTCGAGCGCACGCCCTCGACCTGGCGACGGTCGATGTTCTCGATCGCTTCGGCGTAAAGCTTGCCCAGGGTGCCGGTGTCGGAGATGAAGATCGCGAGCACGCCGGCGAGCGGCCCGAGGCCGACGGCGCGCACGAACACCAGCGCCCAGATCAGCTGATCGACGCCGCGCAGCACGTCGAGGATACGGCGAACCGCATGGCGCATGACGCTGACCGGCATGGTGTTGCGCGCCCCGAGAAAGCCGATGAACAACGCGGCGACCGAGGCGAGCAGCGTGCCGAGGAAGGCCATCGCCAGGGTCTGGGCGATGCCGACGTAAATCTGGCGGTACTGCCAATTCGCCATGTCCTCCCATACAAAAAACGCGGCGAGCAGGCTCCAGACCCGATCGGATGCGGCGAAAAGCTTGCCGATGTCGAACCACCACAGTGATAGCGTCAGGTAGGCGAGCGCCAGCCCCCAGCCACCCCAGACCATCGCCCGGCGGCGGGGATCGCCGAATGCGCCGGGGTGCGCGGCGCGGGCGGCCGCGAGGTCGGCGGGCGTCAGGGCGGCGAGACCGGGCGCGCTCACACGAACGCCTCGCGTCCGATGAAGCGGATGCGGAAACGCTCCGAGATCAGGTCGATGACCGTGACCATCGCCACGATGAGGATCAGCACGGCGAGAACGCGGTCGTCGGAGTAAAAGCTGATGACGTGGTAAAGTTCCTGGCCGATGCCGCCGGCGCCGACGAAGCCGACGATCGAGGAGGCGCGGACGTTGATTTCGAACCGCAACAGCGTATAGCTGATGAAGTTCGGGATCACCTGCGGCACGACGCCGTAGCGCATTTCGTCGAACCAGTCGCCGCCGACGCCGCGGATGCCCTCGACCGGCCGCAGCGAGGCGTTCTCGTTGACCTCCGCGAACAGCTTGCCGAGCGCGCCGGCGGTGTGGAGGGCGATCGCGAGCACGCCGGCGAGCGGGCCGATGCCGACCATGAACACGAGGATCAGCGCGATCAGGATCTCGGGAATGCCGCGAAACAGCTCGAGCAGCCGGCGCGAAGCGACAAAGAGCCAGCGGTTCGGCGCTAGGTTGCGCGCCGCGGGAAAGGACAGCGCGAAGGCGACGACGGCGCCGAGCATCGTGGCGGTGGCGGCCATTGCGACGGTCTCGGCCAGCAACCCGAGGTACTTGGGCAGGTCGACGTACCAGTAAGTGAGCGAGCCGGGCACGGCGTCGCCCGCCGCGTCCCGGCCCGCGAACAGCACGTCGAGCCGCAGATCCGGGGTGATGGTGGCAAGGTATTCGAAGATGCGCGGGACGCCGGGGCCAAGTTTGCCGGGGTAGAATTGCGAGACCCAGATCGATAGGCCGAGCGCGAGCAGAAAGCCGCCCGCGAACATCATCGTCTGGGTGCGGCGCGCGCGCAGCAGGTCGGCGCGATGGGTCTCGAAAAGTGCTAACGCGTCGCCTGCGACCGGGTCCATCGCCATCGCGTCAGTTCACGAGGGCTGTGGGACGCGCCGGTGCGGTCGCGGCGATCGCGGTGGAAGTCATGCCTTCCGAGAACGCCTCGCCGGCCTCGGCGCCGTAGATCTCGCGGGCCTTGGCTTCGGTGAGCGCGACCGGGGGGCCGTCGAAGACGACGCGGCCCTCCGCCATGCCGATGATCCGGTCGCAATAGTTTCGTGCCGTGTCCAGCGTGTGGAGGTTGCAGATCACCGTGATGCCGTCCTCGGTGTTGATCGTGCGCAGCGCGTCCATCACCACCTTGGCGTTCATCGGGTCGAGCGAGGCGATCGGCTCGTCGGCGAGCACTATCTTGGGCTCCTGCGCCAGCGCGCGCGCGATGGCGACGCGCTGCATCTGGCCGCCCGACAGCGTATCCGCCTGCTGCAGCGCGGTATGCGCCATGCCGAGCCGGTCGAGCGCACGAATGGCGAACGCCCGTTCCTCCGCCGGGAAGATCCCGAACATGGCCGAGAAGAACCCGTGGTGGTGCAGTCGGCCCGTCATGACGTTGGTCAGCACGTCGAGCCGACCGACGAGGTTGAACTGCTGGAAGACCATCGCACATTCCGAGCGCCATCGCAGCAGGTCGCGGCCCCTGAGCGCGGTGATGTCGCGCGACGAGAACAACATCCGGCCGTCCGTCGCTTCGCCCAGACGGTTGATCATCCGCAGGAGCGTCGATTTGCCGGCGCCGGAGCGGCCGATGACGCCGACCATCTGGCCGTTGGGGATCTTGAGCGAAATCGGATGGACGGCCGTGCGGTCGTCGAACCGCTTGCTCAGGTTCTGGAATTCGAGCATGGCGCGCCTCCCTCGGGATCGGGGCCGGTCCGATAGGCCGGACCGGACCCTCCGCCTTGCGTCAGCGCGCGGCTTCCTGCTCCATCCGGCGCATCTCGATGACGCCGTCATAAAAATCGGCTTCTATCGGCACGAACGCGCCGCCTTCGCCCGCCGAAACCGCGCTGAAGCACTCGGGGTCGCTTTCCGCCATGCCGACGAGCATCGCCTTTACCTGGTCCTTCAACTCGGCCGGCAAATCGTTGCGCATGACGACGGGGCCGTTCGGGATCAGGCTCGACTGCCAGATGATGTTGAGTTCCTCCATGTCGAGCATGCCCTTCTCGACCATCGAGCGCAGGTTGCCCCGGGAGAAGCCCTCGGCCTTCTCGCCGATGCCGCTCGTCCAGGTCACGCCGCCGTCGTACTGGCCCTGAAGCACGGCGACGACGGCCTGTTCATGGCCGCCGCCAAAGCCGGTCTGGCTGAAATAGATCTCCGGGTCGATGCCCTGCAGTTTCAGCTCGGCGTTCGGCACGAGGTAGCCCGAGGTCGAGTTCGGGTCGGCGAAGGCGAGGGACTTGCCTTCCATCTGTTCGAGCGACGTGATGCCGCTGTCGGCGCGGGCGTACATCATCGCGTAGTAGCCGAGGCTGCCGTCGGCCTCCGAGTTCGTCACGATCGGCTCTACAGCTTCGGGGTCCTGGAGGTGGATGCCGGCGTAGGCCGAAGCGCCGAGCTGGGCATACTCGAGCTGATCGGCCAGAAGCCCCTGCATGACGCCGGCATAGTCGGAGGCGGGGTAAAGCTCGACCGGCACGCCGAGCTCGGTCTGGACGAGCTCCTGAAAGCACGACCACTCCTTCAGCCGGTCGGCCTCGTTCTCGCCGCCGAGGATGCCGACGCGGAACGCGGGGATCGTCGTCGACCAGTCGGTCGACTGGGCGATCGCGGGTGAAAGCGCGGTCGTGGCGAGGGCGAGGGCGAGCGCGGATCTAACGGTGTGGTGGGTCATACGGTGTCTCCGGTTGCTGAAACGGGAATTCTGCTCCGGGCCGGGCGGGCGCGGACTACACGACCGTTAACGCCAGATCGCAACGGGAGTTTGACGGATTTGCGGCGGTTCCGTGACGGTTCAGGCGACGCGGGCGCCGCCCACCCAGGTTCCGCGCAGCAGCGGCAGGTCGCCGTCGAGCCTTATACGGATCAGGTCGGCCTTCAGGCCCGCCGCGATGCGCCCCCGGTCGACGAGGCCGGCGGCGTGGGCCGGCGTGTCGGTGACGGTCGCGACGCCCGCCGCGATGTCGCCGATCCCGAGCCCCAGCTTGATCGCCCCGAGCAGCAGGCTCGCTGGCGCGTAATCCGAGGACAGGATGTCGAGCAGGCCGGCCGCAGCGAGATCGCCGGCGGCGACGTTGCCCGAATGGGAGCCGCCGCGCAGCAGGTTGGGCGCGCCCATCATCACAGCGACGCCGCGCGCCCTGCAGGCCGCCGCGGCGAGCGCCGTGGTCGGAAACTCGGCGATGCGCGCGCCGTGCGCGGCGGAGGTCTCGACCTGCTCGGCCGTGGTGTCGTCGTGGCTGGCGAGGGTCGCTCCGAGCCGCGCAGCTTCCGCGACCGCCGCCGCCTCGTGCCGAGCGCCGTTGGCGGCCTTGAGCGTCCGCAACCGCGCGACGTGTTCGGCGAACGCGGCGTCGCTCAGCGCGTGTTTGCCCTGCACGTATTGCTTGTGTTTCGCCTCGTCGGCGAACTGGCGCTGGCCCGGCGTATGGTCCATCAGGCTGACGATGCCGATTCGGTCGTCGGGCCCGAATTCGGCGAGTTCCTCCTCCAGCGTCTCCGAACAGATTTCCGCGCGCAGATGCAGCCGGTGGCGGATGCGGAGCGCGCCCGCGCCGTGCAGCGCCAGGATCGCGGTGGCGACGCCGCGGGCGTACTTGCGGTAGCCGCCGCCGCCGCCGGTCAGGATCGAGCCGACGCGCAGCGCGTCAAAGACCGTGGTGACGCCGCAGCCCGCCAGTTCGGCGTCATGGGCGACGATCGCCGCGGGCGCAGGCCAGTGCACGCCGGGGCGCGGCAGCAGATGCCGCTCCAGATTGTCGGTATGCAACTCGACCAGACCAGGTGCGATCAGGTCGCCGCCGCAGTCGACGGCGTTCCTCGGCACGGCGGCGCCGGCGTCCACGACGGTGATCAGGCCGCCTCGCAGCACGACGGAGCCGCGCACGGTTTCGCCGGGCAGGACCAGCGTCGCGTTGGCGAGGATCGTCTCGGCTTGCGCGCCGCCGTCAGGCTGTGGCATGGCCGCGCCGGACAGGGAGCGACGAATGGCCGGCTTTCAGCGATACGCGGTCTATTTCGCGCCGCGGCGCGACAGTGTTCTGGGCTGCTTCGGCGCGGCCTGGCTCGGCTGGGACGCGGAGCGGGGCGTCGATTGCGAAGGGCTCGAGGTCGACCGCCTGCCGCGACCGCGGGCGGAGCTGGTGGCGACCCCGCGCAAGTACGGGTTTCACGGCACGCTGAAAGCGCCGTTCCGGCTGGCCGACGGCGCGACGCCCGAAGCGGTCGAGGCGACCCTCAGGGAGGTAGCGGCGCGGTTCGCGCCCTTCGCGGAGCCGATGCAGTTGAGCGCGCTCGGTCCGTTCCTCGCGCTGACGCCTGCCGTGCCGGGCGGAGCGCTCGGCGCCGTCGCGGACGCCTGCGTCACCGCGTTCGACCCGTTGCGCGCCCCGGCGCTTGCGGGCGAGATCGCGAAGCGCCGCGAGCAGAGCCTGACCTCGCGGCAGGAGGCACATCTCGCCGAGTGGGGCTACCCGTACGTTTTTGAGGATTTCCGGTTCCACCTGACGCTGACCGGCGCTCTGTCGCCCGAGGATCAGGCGGCGACCGCCGCGGCGCTGCGTCCCGTGCTCGCGAGCGCGCTCGCCGCGCCGACGCCGTTCGAGGACCTGTGCGTCTTCGGCGAGGCGGCGGACGGACGGTTTCATCTGCTCAGGCGGCGCACGCTGGGGCGGGAGGCAGCACGGCCATGAACCGCTCGAGCGCGGCGCAGAGGTCGCCGGAATTCTCGACAACCACCAGGTCGAGGCCGGGCGGCAGCGGGTGTCCGGCCCGCGCGAGCCGCTCGGCGATGGCGGGCGCATCCTCGCGCCCGCGCCGCGCCAGGCGGCCGGCGAGGATCTCCGACGGGGCCGTCACCAACACCACGCGGCAGGGCTGGTAGCGCGCGCGCGCGGCGGCGACGACGCTGCGCGACACATTGGCGAGAACGGTCTGGCCGCCGCGCAACCGCGCGGCGATGTCGCCGCGCAGGCCATAGCGCAGCCCGTGCGCCTGCCAGTCGAGCGCGAGGCGACCGGCCTGGCGGAGGCTCTCGAAGGCGTGGGCGCTCAGATGGTGCGACGGCTCGTCGTCGGGCTCGGGCGGACGGGTGATGATCCGGCGCGGCACATGGATGTCGGGGCGGCGGGCCTGAGCGGCGGCGATCAGCGTGTCCTTGCCGGCCCCCGACGGGCCGACGACGAGGATCAGGGCGCCACGCTGGTTCATCGGGTTTCTCCGGGTCGAACGCCAAGGTCGACCTCGCGGTCACAAACCCGGGCGCGAGCGTCGATGTCGTGAAAGATGCCGACGATGGCGGCGCCGCGCGCCTTGGCCTCGGCGATCAGATCGAGCACGGTGGCGCGGTTTGCGGCGTCAAGGCTGGCGGTGGGTTCGTCGAGCAGCAGCGCCGGGTAGGGATGGACGAAGCCGCGGGCGATGTTGCCGCGCTGCTGCTCGCCGCCCGAGAACGTCAGTGGCGACAGCGTCCAGAGCGCGGTCGGGATCCGCAACCGGCGCAGCAGTTCGGCGGCGCGGGCCTCGGCTTCGGCGGCCGGGGCGCCGAGCGCCAGCAGCGGCTCGGCCACGACCTGGAGCGCGGGAACCCGCGGCAGGATGCGCAGGAACTGGCTGACGTAGCCGAGCGTCACGCGCCGCAGCGCCATGATCTCGCGCGGCGAGGCCGTGGTTATCTCGACGCCGCCGATCTTGATGCGCCCTGCGCTCGCAAGGTAGTTGCCATAGATCATCCGCATCAGCGTCGACTTGCCCGCCCCCGACGGCCCGGTCAGCGCGACGCATTCGCCGGCCGCGACGCGGAGCGTGACGCCGGCCATCACGTCGAGCCTGACGCCGCCCTGGGTGTGGAGGGTGAAGCGCTTCGCGACGTTTTTGACTGCGATCACAGCCAGCCCTTGCGCTTGAAAAACAGGTACGGGAGGATCGCCGCGAGGATCATCAGGACGATCGCGAACGGATATCCGAACCACCACGACAGCTCGGGCATGAACTTGAAGTTCATTCCGTAGATCGACGCGATCAGTGTCGGCGGCAGGAACACGACGGCGGCGACCGAGAATATTTTGATGATGCCGCTCTGCTCGATGTTGATCATGCCGAGCGTAGCGTTCAGCAGCAGCGTGATCTTGTCCGCAAGAAACTCGGTGTATTCGATCAGAGAGTGAATGTCGCGCGCCAAGGACTTGATATTACCGCGCACGTCCTTGTCGGACTTGCGTTGCAGCGTCACTTGGCCGAGAAATCCGATCAGCCGTTCGAGCGACGTCAGGCATTCGCGTATCTTCGAGACGAGGTCGCCCTTTCGGCCGATCTGCTCCAGCGTATGCTGGAACCCGTTCGATTTGGCTTGCGGGGTTTCGGAACGGCGGAAGATGGCGCGCGACAACGCGTCGATCTCGCGCTTGGCGCGTTCGAGCACGTCCGCCAGGCGGTCGGTGATCGCGTCGAGGATACCGAGCAGCACGCCGTCGACCGTTGTGCAGGCGATGGGCGCTTTGTGAGCCTGATCGGGGAACGTGACGAAGGACCGCGGCTCGTGATGGCGAATGGTGATCAGCCGATTGGAGGCGACGACGAAGGTGACGGGCGCGAGGCTCGGGTCGTCGGTGTCGGCGCCTTCGGGCAGCGTGGCGGTGAGGAAAGCGACGCCGTTCTCGATGTACAGCCGGCTCGAATGTTCGATCTCCTCCATGTCGGCGCGGGTCGGCATTTCGACGCCGTGGGCCCCGGACGCCGCGTCGAGTTCCGCCTGGTCAGGGTTGATGAGATCGATCCAGATCGGGTTCGCAGTGTCCCCGGGCCCGGCGAGGCGCAGGCCGTCGCCGTCGGGCAGGAAGGCGCGGATCATCGGCCGCGCTTTCGGAGCATGCGTTTTCGTCCGGTCATGTCACACCTTCAGCACCGAGGAGACCAGCAGTTGCGTGTAGGCGTGCTGCGGGTCGTCGAGCACCTGATCGGTCAGGCCGGTCTCGACCACGCGGCCGTCCTTCATCACCATCAGCCGGTCGGCGAGCAGGCGCACGACCGCAAGATCGTGGGTGACGACGATCGCGCTGAGGCCGAGGCTCCGCACCAGGCCGCGGATCAGATCAAGCAGGCGCGCCTGCACGCTGACGTCGAGACCGCCCGTCGGCTCGTCCATGAACGCGAGCCGGGGCGAGGTGACAAGGTTGCGCGCGATCTGGAGCCGTTGCTGCATTCCGCCCGAGAACGCGGCTGGCCGGTCGTCGATGCGGTCGGCCGCGATCTCGACGCGGTCGAGCCAGTCGAGCGCCGCGCCGCGGATGCGCCCGTAGTGCCGCGCGCCCACCGCCATCAGCCGCTCGCCGACGTTGCCGCCGGCGCTCACGCCCATGCGCAGCCCGTCGCGCGGGTTCTGGTGGACGAAGGCCCAGTCGGTGCGACCGAGCATCCGCCGCTCGGGTTCGGTCATTGTGCGCACGTCGCGCGGGCCCTCGGCGCGGGTGTCGAAGACCACCGCGCCGGCGTCGGGGGCGAGATGCCCGGCGAGGCAGCCGAGCAGCGTCGTTTTGCCCGAGCCGCTTTCGCCGACGATCCCGAGCACCTCGCCGGGCCACAGCTCGAAGCTGACGTCCGCGCAACCGATCCGGGCGCCATAGCGCTTGGTGAGCCCGCGGACATCAAGCAGCGGCGTCATTCGTGGCCTCCGCGCGCGCCGCGCAATAGTCGGTGTCCGAACAGACGAACATCCGCCCGCCGGTGTCGTCGAGGATTACCTCGTCGAGATAGCTGCCCGTCGATTTGCAGATCGCGCAGGCGCCTGGCGCCTTGGTCGGCTCGAACGGATGATCGTCGAAATCGAGGCTGACCACGCGGGTGTGCGGCGGGATCGCGTAGATGCGCTGTTCGCGGCCGGCGCCGAACAGTTGCAGCGCCGGACAGCCGTCCATCTTCGGGTTGTCGAACTTCGGGATCGGCGAAGGGTCCGCCACGTAGCGACCCGCGACGCGCACCGGATAGTCGTATGAGGTGGCGATGGCGCCGTGGCGCGCGATGTCCTCATAAAGCTTGACGTGCATCAGCCCATAATCTTCGAGCGCGTGCATCCGCCGCGTCTCGACCTCGCGCGGTTCGAGAAAGCGCAGCGGCTCGGGGATCGGCACCTGGTAGACGAGGATTTGCCCGCTCGAAAGCGGCGTCTCGGGGATGCGGTGGCGGGTCTGGATGATGGTTGCGTCGTGGGTGCGCTCGGTGGTGGCGACGCCGGCCGTGCGCTGGAAGAACTTGCGGATCGACACGGCGTTGGTGGTGTCGTCGGCGCCTTGGTCGATGACCTTCAGCGTGTCCTCGGGCGTCAGACACGCGGCGGTCACCTGGACGCCGCCGGTGCCCCAGCCGTAGGGCATCGGCATCTCGCGGCTGGCGAACGGGACCTGGTAGCCGGGGATCGCCACCGCCTTGAGCAGCGCGCGGCGGATCATCCGCTTGGTCTGCTCGTCGAGATAGGCGAAGTTGTAGGCGGGCGCGCTCATGCGAGCAGTCCCCGTTCGCGCAGGGCCGCGGCCAACGCCGGCGCGCTGGTGAACCGCACCGCGTCCATGCCGAAATCGCGCGCCCCGGCGACGTTCTTCGGCGAGTCGTCGATGAACACGCAGGCGGCGGGATCGAGTACGTTCCGATCGCAGAGGATCGCATAGATCCGCGGATCGGGCTTGGTCACGCGCTCGTGCGCCGACACCACGACGTCGCGGAAGCGCCTGTCAAGAAACGGAAACCGCGGCAGCGTCTCCGCCCATTTCTCCGCCGAGTAGTTGGTGATCGCATAAAGCGGCAGACCGTCCCGCGCCAGTTCGTCGAGGATTTCCACCGACCCCGGCACCGGCCCCGGCACAGTTTCGTGCCAGCGCGCGTGAAACGCCGCCGCCGTCGCTGCATGGCGCGGATGTGCGGCCGCCAGCGCCGCCACGCCGTCGTCCCAGCTGCGCCCCGCGTCCTGCGCGAGGTTCCACGCGTCGAAATCGACCTCCGCGACGAAGGCCTCCACCGCCACCTCGTCCGGCAGAAGCTGGCGCAGCAACAGCCGCGCGTCCCAGCGCAGCAGCACGTTGCCGATGTCGAATACGATGGCCGTCATGCCCCCACCTCGCGCCGCAGCTTGCGCACCAGCTCCAGCTCGGCCTGGAAATCGACGTAGTGCGGAAGCTTGATGTGCTCGACGAAGCCCGTCGCCTGGATGTTGTCGCAATGGGACAGCACGAACTCCTCGTCCTGCGCGGGCGCGCCGGTGAAATCCTCGCCCAGCTCGCGCCAGCGCAGCGCTCGATCGACCAGCGCCATCGCAATCGCCTTGCGCTCGCTTTGCCCGAACGCGAGGCCGTAGCCGCGGGTGAACTGCGGCGGCTCGGTCCGCGAGCCCGCGAACTGGTTGACCGTCTCGCATTCGGTCACGTCGATCTCGGCGATCTCGACGGCGAAGCCCAGCTCCGGGATCTCGAAGCTCACCGCGACGATCCCCAGCCGAAGCTCGCCGACGAACGCGTGCGTCCGGCCATAGCCGCGCTGGGTCGAATAGGCGAGCGACAACAGGAACCCCTCGTCGGCCCGCGCCAGCGCTTGCAGCCGCAGAGCGCGGCCCGCAGGCAGGTCCAGCGGCTCGCGCGTGAGGTCCGGCGGCGCCGCATCGTCGTGCGGCTCGGCTTGGATCAGGCCCTCCGCCTCCAACAGATCGAGGATGCGGGGCGCCGCCAGTGGCTCCGCCGGGGCAGGTACCGGCTTCGGCGCGGGATCGTCCGTCAGCGCGAAGTCGAGCAGGCGGTGGGTGTAGTCGAAGGTCGGCCCGAGCACCTGACCGCCCGGCGCGTCCTTGAACGTCGCCGAAATGCGGCGCACGCAGGCCATCGCGGCGGTGTCGATCGGCGTCGAGGCGCCGAAGCGGGGCAGGGTGGTCCGGTACGCCCGGATCAGGAACACCGCCTCGATCAGATCGCCGCGCGCCTGCTTTATCGCCAGCGCCGCCAGATCGGGGTCGTGGAGCGAGCCTTCGGCCATGACGCGCGCGACACTCAGCCCCAGTTGCTCGCGGATCTGCGCCAGCCCGAGATCGGGGACCGTCCGATCGCCGCGCCGCGCGTCCGCCAGCCAGCCGTGGGCGTTGTCGATCGCGACTTCGCCGCCCTTCACCGCTACGTACATGGCGCGTCGATCCGTGTCGTGCGCGGCAGGCCCGCCACGCGGTCGCCGGCGGTGAAGAAGAAATCGAGCCCCAGCGGAAACGCCGAAACCCGTGCGCGCTCGGTCACCAGATCGGGCGCCAGATCGGACAGCGACAGCCGAGCCGAACCGTCGATCCCCGGCCCGGTTAGCCGCGCACCCATCGGCTCGAGCCGGTCCAGCTCGACGATCAACGTCGCCGAACGGTCGGGATAGTCTGGAGTCCCCACCGCGAAATCGGCCAAGGGCGCGATGTCCGGCCACCGCCCTACCGCAAGCGCCGCGGTCCCCCGGTTCGCCGTCACCGGCGCGCCGGTATGGAACGTCGCCCACGCGCCAAGCCCCGCGAAGCCGGGCGCGAGCCACAGTGGCGTCTCGGGATCGCACAGCGTCAGCAGCAGCGCCCCGGCGGCGGGCGACATCGGCGGTGGCGGCGCCGCACCCGCCAGCGTCACGATCCGTCCAGGCCGCGCCATCGCGTCGAGCGCGCCGCGAAACGCGCGGGCGGCGTCGTGCGACGGCGCGGCGAAACCGCCGATCAGCGACGCGGCGCTCATCCGTCCTCGCCCCGAACCAGCGTAAAGAAATCGACGCGCGTCGCCGCGGCGCGGCCGGCCCGCGCCATCGCGGCGGCGCGGGCCGTTCCCGCGAGCGGGACGAGAACGCCTGCGCGAACGCGCGGCGCCGCGTCGGTCTGCATCAGCGCGTCGCAGAGCGCCGCGATCCGCGCCTTTTCGCGGTCGTGTCCGGCGACATAGGCATGACCGACGGTCCCGTCAGCGAGCTGCAGCGCGCAGCGGGTCACGGTCGTCTCACCCAGGTTGAAGGCGCCCCCGGTCCCGCCTGCGCGGCCCCGGACCATCACCGCGCCAGCCTCGGGTGGACGAAGCCAGTCGAATTCGGGCGCGATGCCGAGCGATCCCCACAGCGCTACGAGCTCTGGCGCCGGCGCCTTCGCCAGCGCGCTCATCCACGCGCTTCGGTCGGTCTGTTGCGGCTGCATCATCCCTCGACAACTCGGCGATTTGTCTATATCACCAGACAACTAGACAAGTTATATCGGGACCGCCGCCGTGCCGCAACCGCGCAGCGATGAATTTTCGATGACGCAGGGTGGTCCGCTGTGGCGCCAGATCCGCGCGGCGCTGGCGCAGGACATCGCCGCGGGCCGCTATGCGCCGGGCGACAAGCTGCCATCGGAGGGCGAGCTGGCGCGGCGCTTCGCGGTCAATCGCCACACGCTGCGCCGGGCGCTCGCCGATTTGCGCGACGTCGGCGCGATCTATGTCCGCCGCGGGGCCGGGGCCTACGTGACCGAGGCGCGGATCGATTATCCGCTCGGCGCGCGCACCCGCTTCGCCGCCAACCTCGGTCGGGCGGGCCGAAGCACGTCGCGCGAGATTCTGCGGCTCGAAACGCTGTGGGCCGAACCGGCGCAAGCCGAGGCGCTGGGGCTCGATCCGGGCGGGCCGGTTCATCTGGTCGAGAGCGTCGGTCTCGGCGACGGCGTGCCGCTGACCGTAGCGCACAGCGCGTTTCCCGCCGCGCGACTGCCCGGTTTGCCCGAGGCGCTGCGCGCTTCGGGCTCGGTGACGGCGGCGCTGGCGGCGTGCGGCGTCGCCGACTACCAGCGTCGCTGGACGCGGCTGACCGCCTGCGCGGCGGAGGCGGTGACGGCGCGACGGCTGCGCGTGGCGCCGGGCCATCCGCTTCTCCGTGCGACGTCGCTCAACTGCGACGCCGCCGGCGCCCCGGTCGAGTTTGGGCGCACCTGGTTCTGCACTGAGCGGATCGAGCTCATCGTCGAACCCGCCGGCTTCGTCGATCTGTCCGACGATCTGACGTGATCGACGGAACCAATTCGCGCGCCGCGCAGTTGTCGGCCGAAGGAGACCCGACGCATGAAGAATCCCTGGATGAGCCTCTGGCTCAGCGCCGCCAATAAGGCCGCGGGCCCGATGCGCGGGGCTGTCGCCGCAGAAATGAAACGCCAGCAGACGGCGATGACCAAGCAAATGTTTCGCGCCGCGACCGGGACGCGGGCAAAACCTGCGTCGCGCAAGAAACGCTGATCACCCCGGCGCGAGGCGTCACTCTCCCGTTACCTCGACGCGCCACCATCGAGGCCGGCCACCGCATACGAATGCGACACCGGCATCAGTCCCCTGGCGTCCGGCCTGTCGAACGCGCTAAGCACGAGCGCGATGACCGGGGCGTCGTCGATCGCGCCGATCGTGCCGCCGCAGACCTGACAGAAGGCCCGGCTCGAAGCGGCGGAAGAGCGGTATGTCGCCGGCATTCCTCCCGGCCTGGTCCAGTCGACGGCGTTTGTCGGGAACTCGACCCAGGCGGCGGTCAACGCACCGCCGTGCCGCTGGCACATCCTGCACGAACAGGTGTGCGGCCTTTGCGGCGAACCGACCGCCTCGAACCGAACGGCGCCGCAAAGACAGCCGCCGGTATGGCGCTCGAGCGTCATCGCCCCCTCCATCGTTCCCTCGCCGCCGCAAGCCTTGCATGGCTTGCGCGGCTCTCGCGACGCGGGAAGCATCGCATGATCGAACCGCGGAAGCGAGACGCCGCCGCGCGACCGGGAGGCCCGTCGATGGCCGCGCCGTTCAGTTTTTAGACGCCGCCCACGGTCCGTTTCGAGTACCGGAGGCGGATCTCGAACTCGGCGCCGCCAAGGCGATGAAACCGACCCGCCTCCTCGTCGACAACTCCGCGTCGTCGCGCAATCCGGCGCTCTGGCGATTTGCCGCGCCGCATGGTAGCGGGCCGGATGAAGGTCCCGGACCCCTCGTTCGTGCAAGCGGTGCGCGTCGCCGACGGCGCGTTGCGCGAGCTCTTTGAGCCGACGCCGCTGCAGCGCAACGACTACCTCAGCGGCAGGTACGACGCTGAGGTCTGGCTGAAGCGCGAAGACCTCACCCCCGTCCGCTCGTACAAGATCCGCGGCGCCGCCACCGCGATGCGCAAAGCCCTGCTCGCCGCGCCGTACCGCCGTCGTTTCGTCTGCGCCTCCGCGGGAAATCATGCGCAGGGCGTGGCCTTCGCCTGCCGGCATTTCGGGACGATGGGCGTGATCTTCATGCCCGTCACGACGCCGCAGCAGAAGATCGACAAGACCCGGCAATTCGGCGGGCCCCATGTCGAGATCCGCCTGACGGGCGACTATTTCGACGACACGCTGCGCGCCGCCCAGGCGTTCTGCGCCGACGCCGGCGCGATGTTCCTGTCGCCGTTCGACTCCGACGACGTCATCGAGGGCCAGGCGACCTGCGCCCTCGAGATCCTCGCCCAACTCCCCGAAGGCGTCGCGGCCGACTACCTCGTGCTGCCAGTCGGGGGCGGCGGCCTCGCCTCGGGGATGGTTCAGGTTTTCGCGGCGCTGTCGCCTGACACCCATATCCGTTTCGTCGAACCCGCCGGCGGCCCCAGCCTGAAGCGCGCGCTGGAGGCGGGCGCGCAAGTGACGCTGGGCCACGTCGACAACTTCGTCGACGGGGCGGCGGTCGCCCGGATCGGCGATCGCAATTTCGCGATCCTGCGCGCCTTCGCCGCCGATCACGTGCTGATCGCGCCCGAGGACCGGATCTGCGGCACGATGCTCGACATGCTCAACGTCGAGGGCGTCGTGCTGGAGCCCGCCGGCGCACTGGCCATCGACGCGCTGCGCGACCTTGATCTCAGAGGCAGGACGGTGGTGGCCATCGTCTCCGGGGGCAACTTCGACTTCGAGCGGTTGCCCGACGTCAAGGAACGCGCGCTGCGCTGGGAAGGGCGGAAGAAATACTACATCCTGCGTCTGCCGCAGCGCCCCGGCGCCTTGCGTGAATTTCTCGGCTGTCTCGGTCCCAAGGACGACATCTCGCGTTTCGAATACCTGAAGAAATCGGCCCGCAACTTCGGCTCGGTCCTGCTCGGCATCGAAAGCCGGTCGCGCGCCGAGTTCGACGCGCTCGAGGCGCGCATGACCGCCGCGGGCTTCGGCTTCCAGGACATCACCGACGACACGGTCATTACCGGCCTGATCATCTGAACGCCACGGCACGGGGGCTCTTGCCGCGGGCGCACGGCGATATAAGCATCGCTCGGCTCGAGTATCTGCGTCCGATGCGGCGCTGGACGACGAGGGGGTCACATGGCGGTTCCGGACGGGCTGATCGAACGGATGACGCTGAGGGAGAAGATCGGCCAGCTGACGATGGCGTCGGTGGACCTCGTCATCTCCGGTCCGGTGGCGGACACCGACGTTGAGCGCGGCGTGCGCGAGGGCCGGATCGGCAGCCTTTTCAACCTCTTCGGACGGCCGGCGGTTCGCGCGGCCCAGCGGGTCGCGGTCGAGGAGACCCGGCTAGGGGTGCCGCTGTTTTTCGGGTTCGACGTGATCCACGGCTTTCGCACGATCTTCCCGATCCCGCTCGCCGAGGCTTGCGCCTTCGATCCCGCATTATGGGAGGCGACGGCGCGCATCGCGGCGGTCGAGGCGGCCGCCGAAGGCGTCGACCTGACGTTCGCGCCGATGATCGACGTCAGCCGCGATCCGCGCTGGGGCCGCATCGCGGAGGGCCCCGGCGAAGACCCGCTCGTCGGGGTGCGGCTCGCGGCGGCCAAGGTGCGCGGCTATCGGGGCGGTGGGCCGACCGCGGCGGTCGCGGTCACCGCAAAGCACTTCGTCGCCTACGGCGCGAGTGTCGCGGGGCGCGACTACGCCCCGGTGGACATCTCGGAACGGACGCTCGCCGAGGTCTATCTTCCGCCCTTCCATGCGGCGATTGTGGCCGGCGCCGAGGCGGTGATGCCAGCCTTCACCGACGTCGAGGGAACGCCGATGACCGCGCATCACGGCCTCCTGACCGAGGTCCTGCGCGGGCGTTGGGGGTTTCGCGGCGTCATCATCAGCGACTACAAGGCGATCGCCGAACTCATGCTGCACGGGGTCGCCGCCGATCTTGCCGAGGCGGCGGCACTGGCGCTAAACGCCGGCGTCGACATCGACATGATGGGCTTTGCCTACGAGCGGGGCCTGCCTGCGGCGGTCGAGCGCGGGCTGGTCGGCGTGGCGGATATCGACGCCGCCGTCGCGCGCGTGCTGGACCTGAAGGACCGCCTCGGACTGTTCGAAGACCCCTACTTGCGTTCCGGACCGGCGGACGCCGTTCCGCCTGCGATGGCGACGCGGCATCGGGCGGTGGCCCGCGCGGCGGCCGGACGTTCGCTCGTGGTGCTGCGAAACGCCGGCGGGCTGCTGCCCTACGCCGTGCCAGCCGAGCGCCTCGCGGTGATCGGGCCGCTGGCCGATGCGCCGGCCGCGATGCTCGGGCCCTGGTCGGGCGCGGGGCGGGTCGAGGAGGCGGTGGGCGTGCTCGGCGGGCTGCGCGCCGCCTGGCCGGCGAGCGCGATCGAGGTCGTGCGGGGTGTGCCGGTCGAAGGCGGAGATGCGCAGGACATCGCCGCCGCCGTGGCCGCCGCGCGGCGCTCGGACCGAGTGATCCTCTGCCTCGGGGAGGCCGCGTGGATGAGCGGCGAAGCTGCGAGTCGGGCGCGGATCGACCTCCCCGGCCGGCAGGCCGAACTCGCCGCGGCTGTCCTCGCGATCGGCGCCCCGGTCACGGTGCTGCTGTTCTCCGGGCGGCCGATCGCCATGCCCGACGTGTTCGACCGGGCGGTCGCCGTCGTCGCCTGCTGGCTTCCCGGCACCTAGGCCGGGCATGCGGTCGCCGATCTCCTGACCGGGCGGATCGGCCCTTCGGCGCGGCTCGCCGTCACCTGGCCCCGCCACGTCGGCCAGGTTCCGATCCACTACGCGGCGCGCGCCGGCGGTCGACCGGAGGACCCAGCGGACCGCTATACGAGCAAGTACCTCGACCTGCCGAACACGCCGCAATTCGCCTTCGGCCACGGCCTCGCCTACGGCCCGATCCGTCTCGACGCCCCGTGGGCGACGGTCCGGGGCGACGCCGTCGACGTCGTGGCCGACGTGGCGAACGAAGGGGGCCGGCTCGAGACCGTCACCGTGTTCCTGTTCGTGCGCGACCTCGTCGCGCGCGTCGCACGACCGATCCTCGAGTTGCGCGACTTCAAGCAGATCGCGCTGCCCGCGGGCGCCCACGTAACGGTGACGTTCCGGCTCGCGCGCACGGCGTTCGGCTACCTCGGCGACGATCTGGCGCCGACCGTCGAGCCAGGGGAGTTCCTCGTTCACGTGGGGTTATCCGCCGACCCCGCGGATCTCCGCACGACGCGCCTGCGCATCGACTGAACGCGTATACCGGGATCGACCCATCCCGTCGTCAAAAGTCCAGATTTGCGACGTTTAACGCGTTGGTCTGGATGAAATCGCGCCGCGGTTCGACCTCGTCGCCCATCAGCTTGGTGAAGACCTCGTCCGCCTCGTCCGCATGCTCGACCCGCACCTGCAGCAGCGTGCGCGCCTCGGGGTCGAGCGTCGTTTCCCAAAGCTGCTCGGGGTTCATCTCGCCGAGGCCCTTGTAGCGCTGCAATGACAGCCCCTTCTCGCCTTCGCGCATCACCGCGTCGAGCAGGTCGGTCGGCCCGAAGATCGCCGTGTCGCGGTCCTTGCGAACCAGCGCCGCCGGCAACCCGTAGACCTCCTGCAGCGAGCCGGTCAGCCCCGCCAGCCGCCGCGCCTCCGCCGAGCGCAGCGCGAACCCGTCGATCTCGCGCGCCTCCTCGACCCCGCGCAGCACCCGCCAGACCCGCAGGCCCTTGTCCTGCGTCGGCCGCCCCTGCCACCCGCGCTCGTATTCGGCCGCGATCTGATCGAGCCGCGCCGCCACACGGGTGGCCACGCCCTGCGGATCGGCGTCGAGCGCACCCGGAACCAGCGCACCCGCGATCGTCGCCTGCTCCAGCACATGCCGCGGATACTGCGTCGGGAACGCGCCCACCGTCGCCCGCGCCACCCGCGCCTCCTCCACCACCCGCGCCAGATCGGCCCCGGCGACCACCGACCCGTCGCCGAGCCTGAGCGCCGCGCCTTCCAGCCCCTGTTCGATCAGATAGGCGTCCAGCGCCGCCTGATCCTTCAGGTAAACCTCAGACCGCCCGCGCGCCACCTTGTACAAAGGCGGCTGTGCGATATAAAGAAATCCTCCCTCGATCAACAACGGCATCTGGCGAAAGAAGAACGTCAGCAGCAGCGTCCGGATGTGCGCCCCGTCAACGTCCGCATCGGTCATGATGATGATCTTGTGGTAGCGCAACTTGCCGATGTTGAATTCGTCCCGCCCGATCCCGGTGCCCAAAGCGGTGATCAGCGTCCCGATCTCGTTCGAGCCCAGCATCCGGTCGAACCGCGCCCGCTCGACGTTCAGGATCTTGCCCCGCAGCGGCAGCACCGCCTGGTTGGCCCGGCTCCGGCCCTGCTTCGCCGATCCACCCGCGCTGTCGCCCTCGACGAGGAACAGTTCGGCCTTGCTCGGGTCCTTCTCCTGGCAATCGGCGAGCTTGCCCGGCAGGTTCGCCACGTCCATCGCCGTCTTGCGCCGCGTCAGGTCGCGCGCTTTCCGCGCCGCCTCCCGCGCGATCGCCGCCTCGACGATCTTGCCCACGACCACCCGCGCCTCGGCCGGGTTCTCCTCGAACCACTGGCCGAGCTTCTCGGCCACCATCCCCTCGACCGCCGGCCGAACCTCGGAGCTGACCAGTTTATCCTTGGTCTGGCTCGAGAACTTCGGATCGGGCACCTTCACCGACAGCACGCAGGTCAGCCCCTCGCGCGCGTCGTCGCCGCTCAGCGTCACCTTCTCCTTCTTCGCGAGCCCGCTCTCGCCCGCATATGCGTTGATCGTCCGCGTCAGCGCGCCGCGAAATCCGGCCAGATGCGTGCCCCCGTCGCGTTGCGGAATGTTGTTGGTGAACGGCAGCACCGTCTCGTGATAGCTGTCATTCCACCACATCGCGACCTCGACGCCGATGCCGCCGACCTCGCCGTTGATGTGGATGGGCGCCTTGATCAGCGGCGTCTTGGAGCGGTCGACGTACTTGACGAACTCCCGCACTCCGCCCTCGTAAACGAGATCGACCTCCTCGACCTCCGCATGGCGCTGGTCGCGGAGCGTGATGTGCACGCCCGAGTTCAGGAACGCCAGCTCCCGCAACCGATGCTCGAGCGTCTTGAAGCTGTAATCGAGGTTCGAGAACGTGCCCGTGGACGCGAGGAACCGCACCAGCGTCCCCTTCTTGCCCTCCGCCGGCCCCACCCGGTGCAGGCTCACCGTGGTGAACCCGCCCTCGAACCGCGCGTAATGCTCGAACCCCTCGCGCCAGATCCGCAGGTCGAGCCAGTCGCTGAGCGCGTTGACGACGCTGACGCCGACACCATGCAGCCCGCCCGAAACCTTGTAGCTGTTCTGGTCGAACTTGCCCCCGGCATGCAGCTGGGTCATGATGACTTCGGCCGCACTCACCCCCTCGCCCTCGTGGATCCCCACCGGAATGCCGCGGCCGTTGTCCATGACGCTGACCGAGTTGTCCGCATGCAGGATCACGCTCACCCGGTCGGCGTGGCCCCCCAGCGCCTCGTCGATGCCGTTGTCGACGACCTCGTAGACCATGTGATGCAGGCCCGACCCGTCGTCGGTGTCGCCGATGTACATTCCCGGCCGCTTGCGCACGGCCTCCAGACCTTTGAGAACTTTGATAGAATCAGCGCCGTATTCCTCGGTCGCGCGGATGGGTTCGGCCATGCTGGGGAAGTCCTCGGTAATGGTGGCGTAGTCTAGCGGCACGAGCCGGGGATGTCACGCGCCCCGAAGCCTGTTCGGCACCCGGTTTTGCGCCCCGCGTCAAGTAGTTACCTAATCTCGCCCAACGCCAATTAAGCCTCCCGCCCCAACGCTGTTACGCCCCCTTTGCACACCAAGGGCACCGTCCGGCCCGCGTGGAGATCGCGAAAGCGTCTGCCGTAGAGCGGACGCTGCCGGGCCGAGGGCCGGTCCCCCTCTGGCAGACGGGCGTGCTCTGCCGGAGAGCCGCCTATCGTTAGGTAACCTGCCCCGTTCCGGCGACCCAGTGGCTGAGCGCCACGACGATGCGGTCGAGCAGCGCGATGAACGCGTCGATGCCGAACCCCACGATGAAGGCGCGACATCATGATAACCGAACAGCGGCGCTAACCGCGCCAGCACCTCAACCATCACATGCTCGGGAGCCGCCGGACTGTGGTTCCTGCGCTGTCGTTTCGTCATGGTCGCTGCTCATTAGTCAGCAATCTTCTTGCCGATTCGAGCTGCTCCACCACGCAACGCCCTTGTTCAAATTCCCCGAGCCACCTCTCAGGACCGGCAGCCGCTGGCCGGCGACGATCACGCCGCCCCTCGTATCGCACGGACCAAGCCGCAGCCCGTTCCACCGGCGTCTTGCCGGGAACCCGCAGCACAATGTCAGCGCCGATTTCCAGCGTCATGACCCCCGGGGTCACCTCGGCCGTCTCCAGGGGAGCCGGGGCGTCGGCGGTCATCGGCAATTCCGCTGTAATCGCCAGCAGGACAAAAGCCGGTTCGAAAGCCATCCCCGGGCGGTGACAAGGCTGCCTGCAGATCCGCCGGAAGAGCCGGAAGACCTTGGCGCGCGTACCGCCGCCAGCCCAAAAGCTGGTGCGGAATGAGACCATGCCGCCGCGCGACATCCACAACCCGCGCACCGGGCTGAAGGTTTTCCGACGCAATCCGCACCTTCATGTCGTCTGGCCACCACCGGTTCCCCGCCGAGGCTCCCCAAAAACGCACCGCCCGATGAAACCATCCCCGCCATCCGCCATGTCAAATCCCTATCTGCTTCCGCAGGCCTTCCGGCAGCCACGTCACGCGTCAGAAATCCGCAAACTCAATGGGCCGTGGGCGGCGGATAGGATCAAACGCTCCGGTGGAGCGACGCCGATCATGGTGATCTTTCCCATTGATGGCTCCTTCGCTCGGGGACCCTTCGACGTCCCCGCCGGGGCGCCGGTCCAGCGTCGGTCGGGTCCGAACGGTCAATCCACGCGCGGGGCCACGTCGCTGTGGGCGCTAGGCCCTGGGTATCGCCGGTGGGCGAGCCTACGTCCTAACTCCGCCCAGCGGCCAGATCGCGCAGGAAGCGGCGAAGGACGCGTTCGAGCTTGGCGGCGCCGACGGGAGCCATCGCCTTCGTGTGTTCGTGGCTGATCGCCTCGGTCGACAGGCCGGCGGCCATGTTGGTGATGACCGAAACCGCGGCGGTGCGCAGGCCGAAGAAGTTGGCGAGGATGACCTCGGGGACGGTCGACATGCCGACCGCGTCGGCGCCGAGCGTGCGGAGGGCGCGGATCTCGGCGGGGGTCTCGAAGCTGGGGCCGGAATACCACGCGTAGACGCCTTCGGGCAGGGCGAGGCCTTCGGCGGTCGCGGCGACGCGCAGGGCCGCGCGCATCTCGGGGTCGTAGGCTTCGGACATGTTGACGAAGCGGCGGTCCGTCGGTTCGCCGATCAGCGGGTTGAGGCCGGAGAAGTTGATGTGGTCCGAGATGAGCATCAGTTCGCCCGGCGGGATGTCGGGACGGAACGAGCCGGCGGCGTTGGTGAGGATCAGCTTCTCGGCGCCGAGTTTCTTGAGAAGTTCGATCGGGCGGCGCATGGTGTCGGCCTGGCCGTGCTCGTAGTAGTGGGCGCGGCCGCCGAAGACGGCGACCCGGACGCCTTCCAGATCGCCGATGGCGAGGTTGGGGGTGTGGCCCGAAACGCCGGGCTGGGGGAAGCCGGGCAGGTCGGCATAGGGGATGGCGGCGCCATCGACGAGGGTCGCGATATGGCCGAGGCCCGAGCCGAGGATGAGGCCGAGAGCGACAGGGGCGGCGCCCGCGCGATCGAGCACGACGTGTAAGGCGTCCATGTCAGCGTTCCTTCACATATGGACGGCCACCGGCCTTTGGCGGGATCGCCTTGCCGACGAATCCGGCGAGGATTACCACCGTAAGTACGTAGGGCAGCGCCTGCATGAACTGGACCGGGACGGTGAACAGGCCGGGGATGGCGATCGACTGGTAGCGGATGCCGATGGCCTCGAGAAAACCGAAGAGCAGGCAGGCGCCAAGCGCGGGCCAGGGGCGCCATTTGGCGAAGATCAGCGCGGCGAGCGCGATGAAGCCCTTGCCCGCGGTCATTTCGCGCACGAAGCCCGCGGATTGGGCGGTGGAAAGATACGCTCCGGCGACGCCGCAGAGTACGCCCGCGATGATGACGGCGGCGTAGCGCAGGCGCACGACCGACACGCCGGCGGTGTCGACCGCGGCCGGGTTCTCGCCCACCGCGCGCAGGCGCAGACCGAAGCGGGTGCGAAACAGGATCCACCAGGTCAGCGGGACGAAGGCGAGCGCGAGATAGACGAGGATGTTGTGGCCCGAGATCAGGTTCTGGTAGATCGGACCGAGGATCGGAATGCGGCCGAGGCTTTCGGCGAACGGCAAGGTGATCGACAGAAACCGCGCCGTGGCTGGCAGCTGGGGGGTCTGGCCGCCCATCGCGAACCAGCTCTGGCCGACCAGCGCGGTGAGGCCCGACGCGAGAAAATTGATCGCGACGCCCGAAATCAGCTGGTTGCCCTTGAACGTGATCGAGG